>DBEYYM010000131.1:0-27204 GCA_048184675.1 Evtepia sp.
GCGGGGGGGCCGCGGGGGCCCGTGGGGGGGGGCCGGGGAGGGGCCGGGCGGGTGATGGGCTGGCGGACCTGGGAGAAGCTCTCCTCGGCGGACCAGCTGCTCTCCTGGAAAGTCTCCCGCTGGGGGCGGCGGACCTTGCCCCCCTTTTCCAGGCGCTCGTCAGGGATCTCCTGGACAAACCGGGAGGGCAGGTTGGCGGAGGTCCGGCCGAAGAGCATCCGCTGGGAGGCGCAGGTCAGGTAGAGGCGCTCCTTGGCCCGGGTCAGGGCCACGTAGCACAGGCGGCGTTCCTCTTCCAGCTCTTCCTCCTCCCCGATGGCACGGTAGCCGGGGAAGACCCCTTCCTCCATACCCACGGTGAAGACCACGGGAAACTCCAGGCCCTTGGCTGCGTGCATGGTCATGAGGGTAACGCAGTTGTCGCTGTCCTCCACGCTGTCCAGGTCGGTGTACAGGGCCACCTCGTCCAGGAATCCCCCCAGGGAGGGCTCCTCGGCGTTTTCCAGGTAGCTGCTGATGGAGGAGGAGAGCTCGTGGATATTCTCCAGGCGGGACTTGCTCTCGTTGTCCTTTTTGGCCGAGAGCATTTCGGCGTAGCCGCTCTCCTGGATGAGGGTTTCGTAAAACTCGGGCAGGTCTGCCTCCTGGGCCAGCCGCTGCATGGCCTGGATGAGATCCACAAACTTTTGAAACTTCGGGGCAGCCTTGGCCAGCTCGGGGATCTGACCGGCGTGGGTGAGGATGTCCCACAGGCTCCGCTCCTCCCGGGCGGCGATGCCCCGGGCGGTTTCCATAGACTTGGCGCCGATGCCCCGGGGGGGATTGTTCACCACCCGGAGCAGGCGGAGGTCATCGTGGGGGTTGTGGATGACGCAGAGGTAGGAGAGCATGTCCTTGATTTCCGCCCGCTCGAAGAAGCGGAAGCCCCCCACCACCCGGTAGGGGATGCTGTTGCTCTTAAGGGCCATTTCCACTTGGTTAGACAGGGCGTTCATCCGGTAGAGGATGGCGCAGTCCCGCCACTGCTTCCCCTCCCCATAGGCCCGGAGGAGCTGGGTGGCGATGTACATGCCCTCCTCCCGCTCGTTGCCGGCGGTGTAGAACTGGACCTTCTCCCCTTCCCCGTGGTCGGTCCACAGGTTTTTGCCCTTTCGGCCACGGTTATTGCGGATGACCGCGTTGGCGGCCTCCAGAATGTTGCCGGTGGAGCGGTAGTTTTGCTCCAGGCGGATGACCCGGGCGTTTTGATACTCCTCCTCAAAGGAGAGGATGTTCTCAATGGTGGCCCCCCGGAAGCGGTAGATGGACTGGTCGTCGTCCCCCACCACACAGATATTCTTCCGCCCGCCGGCCAGCAGGGCGGCCAGGAGGTATTGGAGGTGGTTGGTGTCCTGGTACTCGTCGATGAGGACGTAGCGGAACTTCCGCTGGTAAAACTCCCGCACCTCGGCAAACTGCTGGAGCAGGCGGACGGTGTGGAGGATGATGTCGTCAAAGTCCAGGGCGCCGGCGGCCCAGAGCTTTTTCTGGTAGGCCAGGTAGACATTGGCGATCTTTTGCAGGCGGAAATCCCCCTTGGCCTTGCACTGATCCATGTACTCCGGAGCCAGAAGACCCTCGTCCTTTGCCCGGGAAATATAACCCAGGATGGAGCGGGGCGGGAAGGCCTTGTCGTCCATGTTCAGCTCCTTCAGGGATTCCTTGATGACCCGGAGGGAATCGTCAGTGTCGTAAATGGTAAAGGCCGAGGGAAAGCCCAGCTTTTCAATGTCCCGCCGGAGGATGCGCACACAGGCCGAGTGGAAGGTGGCCGCCCAGACATCCCGGGCCTCGGGGCCGATTTTCTCCTCCAGGCGCTGCTTCAGCTCCCCGGCGGCCTTGTTGGTGAAGGTGATGGCGATGACCTGCCAGGGGGCGGCGGGCTCCAGGGCGCAGAGAAGGTTTGCCCGGCTGGTCTCCTGATCGGTGGGGGCGGGGTTTTCCTCATAGGCGGCCAGGAAGGCCAGGTCGGCCTCGGTCACATAGTCTGGGGCCTCTTGGGAATCGGAGCCCCGGCCGTAGCGCAGCAGGTTGGCGATGCGGTTGATGAGCACCGTGGTCTTGCCACTGCCGGCACCGGCCAGCAGGAGCAGCGGCCCCTCGGTGGCCAGAACGCCCTCCAGCTGCCGGGGGTTCATGTGGGCAAATTCCCGGGCGATGAGGCGCCGGCGCAGGGCGGCGAATTGGGTTTGTTTTTCTTCTGAAAGCATTGTGGTTCACCGTATCTTTCTGTCAGTCGATGGGGACTATTGTACCGCAAATGTCGGTATTTTACAACCGGAAATCCCGGCTGGCTTGGGGAGAGGACAGGTCTATGACGTGGTCCACCGGGAGCAGAAGGAGGCCTGCCCTCCTTTTGGTGCGCACACTTTCCCCTAAATGCAGCAAATTCTCCCCAGAACAGCCCACTTTCTTCAAAAATGTGGTATACTGGAGCAATCCAAATCACAGACAAGGGGGTGCACCATGAAAAAGTGGAGCAAACGTCTGTCCCAGCACAAAAGCGGGCTTCAGCGGCTGGGGGCAGTGCTGCTGGCCCTGGCCGTTTGGCAGGCGCTGGCCATGAGCGTGGGGCAGCAACTTTTGGTGCCCTCCCCCCTGTCGGTTTTGCAGCGTTTGGGGGGTATTTGGCAAGAGACGGCCTTTTGGGGGACCGTTTGGTTTACCTTTCGGAAAATTGTGGCTGGATTTCTTCATCTCGTTCCTAATGGTGCTGCCCATCATTTACACCAACGTCCTTCAGAGCATCCGCAGCGTGGATGGGCAGCTGCTAGAGGCTGTCAAGGTCTTTCACTTGTCGTGGCCCAGGCGGCTGCTGTATCTTTGGCTGCCCCAGCTGAAACCCTATCTCCTTTCCGCCTGCACGGTGAGCTTGGGCATCTCCTGGAAGGCGGGGATTGCAGCGGAGATCATCGGGATTCCCGCCGGGTCCATCGGCCGGATGTTTTATGACGCTAAAGTTTACTTTAACACCGTGGATCTCTTCGCCTGGACGGTCATCGTGGTGGTCATCAGCGTCCTCTTTGAAAAGGGATTTCTGGCCCTGCTGAAAGGGTTCTTTGGGAGGTTAGAAACGCTGTGAAAGATCTTGTTCTGGAACATATTGATAAGCGATATGGGGAGAAGGTGGTCCTGGAGGACTTCTCTGCTCACTTCCCTGCCGGGGCCTGCACCTGCATTATGGGGCCCTCGGGCTGCGGGAAGACCACCCTGCTGCGGCTGATCCTGGGGTTGGAGGCCCCCGACAGAGGGACCATCACCGGGCGGACCTTTCCCCTGTCCGCCGTCTTTCAGGAAAACCGGCTCTTTGAGGATTTCTCCGCCCTGACCAACGTCTCCGCCGTGTGCACCAGAGAAACCCGGCGGGCGGCCGCCCAGCACCTGGCCGATTTGGGGCTGGCGGACAGCCTCCACGCCCCGGTGCGCACCCTCAGCGGGGGCATGAAGCGCCGGGTGGCCATGGCCCGGGCGGTGCTGGCCCCTGGAGAGATTCTGGTTTTGGACGAGCCCTTCACCGGCCTGGATCAGGACACCCGGTCTGTGGTGCTGTCCTATCTCAAGGCCCACACCCAGGGCCGCACCTTGATTCTGGTCACCCACGACCCGGCGGAGCGAGACGCCCTGGCCCAACACGTGCTGGAAATGGCGCCGGCAGAGGGATAATGCATACTATACATGCGGCGTGAATGGGCCGGGAAATTTATGCATCGTATGCAGTTTCCCGGAATATTCCCATCCTTTTCCCCGTTTCTCTATGAGACGACAAACCGCCCCAGGGAGGCAGCTTACCTCCCTGGGGCGGTGTTTTGGTTTCTTCAGGCCTCTCCCAGAGATTTGATCTCCTGGGGATAGGCCCCCTCCTCGATGAAATAGGTCCGGTAACCATCGGTGACCAGGGAGTTTTTCCCCAGCACCCGAATGAGCCGCTGGCGCCGCAGGGCCAGCTCTTGGGCCACATCGGGGACGGTCTGTCCGTTCTTGGTCAGATCCTGGATCTCTCCCGGGGTCATCAGGTCCACCCGATCCCCCTCCAAGCCCAGGCCGCTGTGGGGGAAGACGATCTCCTCTGGAGTGGCCAGGAAGAAATCCTCCCGGAGCAGGCGGATGCCAATATCCGCCACCGCCAGCTTGCCGATGTATTGGGCGGCATCTCCCAGGAACAGCCCCCCTTTCAGGGCGCCGATGGTCACAGTGAGGTCAGACTTGACCACCGTCTCTCCCCGGCCGGTGTCGCCGTTCATGCCGCTGTTGATATCCACGCTGACCACATAGGCGCCCGACTGGTTAATGGCCTGGATGGCCCTTTGGAAGCGGCCACGGACCGGACCGGAAAAGCCGGTGCCCAGAAGGCAGTCCACCAAGATATCATAGCCGGAGAGGTTCTCCTCCCCCAGGAACAAGGGGGCCTCCACCCCTCTCTCCAGGGCCTGGTCATAGTAATACTTGCCGTCCTCAGAAAACTTTTCCGAGACCCGATAGATTCGGCAGGCAATCCCCTGGTCGGCCAGAATGGCTGCCAGGGCATAGCCGTCGCCGCCGTTGTTTCCGCCGCCGGTGAGGATCCCCACCCGGCCCTTCCAGGTGACCGCCCGGTAAACTCCCATGGCAGCCCGGTGCATGAGCTCCTTGCTGGGCACATAGTTGGCAATGGTATAGGCGTCGCTCTCCCGCATATTCGCCACTGTGATGACGTCCTTCATAGGCTCTCCTCCCTTTTTCTCACTCTGTCGCTTCTCACGGTTTGTCCCATTATAGCCCACCAAGCTGAAAATTTCAATTCTTTGCCGGCAAAACCCCAACCTTCCCGCCTTTTTCCCTTGCAAACGTTCTCCTTTTTTAGTATAATACGTGTTTGTAAACTTTCCGATCTGTAAATTCAAGGAGGATGAAACGAAGACTATGAACCGATCTCATCAACAGAAAGAGCCGATGAGCAAGAAGGCCAAGACCTATTGGGCCATTGGCATTGTCGTGGCCATTCTGGTTATCGCGCTGCTGATCTGGCACACCTTCTTCTTTGGCAAGGAAAATGCCAACGCCACAGCCGCCACCGTGGGTGACCAGGAGTACACCTCCACCCAGTTGGCCTATTACTATAACTCTGTGGCCAATACCTTTATCCAGCAGCAGCAATATTACGCCCAGTTCGGCATGGACACAGGCTATGACACCTCCCTCTCCCCCAGTGAGCAGACCTACAGCGAAGAGGACGGCACCACCTATGCCGACTATTTCCTGGAGCAGGCCCTGGCCCAGCTTCAGCAGGTCACCGTTTTGTGCAGCGAGGCAGAGGCCGCAGGTTACACCCTCTCCGACGAGGGCAAGCAGGCCCTGGATGACAACATGGAGACCCTGTACCTTTACAGCGTTCAAAGCGGCGCTGGCTCGGAAGAGGCCTATCTGAGAATGCTCTATGGCAAAACTATGACCAAGTCCCTCTTCCAGGAACTGCTCACCAACGCCATTTTGGCCGACGAGTATGCCCAGGTGAAGAGCGAGGAGTTTACTTACAGCCAGGAGGACCTGGACGCCTATTATCAGGAAAACACCACCACCCTGGACTCCTATGACTACCGCTCCTGCTACATCGCCGCCGATGTGGAAAGCACCACCGATGAGGACGGCAACACCGTGGAGCCCACTGAGGAGGAGACCCAGGCCGCCATGGACGAGGCCTCCCAGAAGGCTGACACCATGATCGCCCAGGTCAAGGCCGGCACCGAGTTTAACACCGCCGCCCAGGATGTGCTGGACGAGACCACCGCAGAGTCTTACAGCGACCCCGAGTACAACCACAAAACCGATGACCTGGGCAGCGCCCTGAGCACCACCTACAGCGCATGGCTCACCGACAGCAGCCGCCAGGCCGGCGACATCACCTCCATCAAGGTGGATGGCAGCGGCTATTACGTGGTCCAGTTCCTGGGCCGGGACAAGGGAGATAACAGCTACCAGACCCTGACCTACCGGAACATCCAGATCCTGGCCGAGACCACGGAGAGCGAGGACAGCGACACCGCCCTGCCCACCGAGGAGCAGCTGGCTGCCGCCAAGGAACAGGCCGATGCCCTGCTGGCCCAGTGGCAGGAAGGGGACGCCACCGCTGATACCTTCGCCGCCCTGACCGCAGAAAACAGCGCCGACGAAGCCACCAAGGACAACGGCGGCCTGAACGAAGACGCCAACCGGGATTCCCTGGAAACCTCTGTGAAGGAATGGCTCTTCTCCACCGACCGCAAGGAAGGGGATGCCACCGTGGTGGAGACCACCGACAGCTCCGGCAACGTGGTGGGCTACCAGATTCTCTTCCTGGAGAGCTTTGGCCAGATCCGCTGGGAGTATCAGGCCACCAACGCCCTGCGCTCGGCAGATTATAGCGCATGGTATGAAGAGGTTGAGGCCAACTACCCCGCCGAGCTCACCGAGATCGGCAAAGAGGTTCCCAACCTGTAAAGCAAGTTTGTAATTTTTCTCCCCGTGGGAGCTCCGGCTTCCACGGGGATTGTATTCGGAGGTGCTTTGATGAAGCAGGAGCAATTTCTCCGCACCGAAATGCTGCTGGGTCCCGCAGCCATGGACCGGCTGGCCGCGGCTCACGTGGCCGTCTTCGGCATTGGTGGGGTGGGCAGCTGGTGCGCAGAGGCCCTGGCCCGGGCCGGGGTGGGCCAGCTGACCCTGGTAGACAACGACCAAGTGGGCCTAACCAACCTCAACCGCCAGGCCGAAGCCCTGCACTCCACCCTGGGCCAGAACAAAACCGCCGCCATGGCCCAGCGGATCCAGGACATCAACCCCCACTGCCAGGTCCGCCAGATCCCGGAAAAGTATGAGGGGGCCACCCGGGAGGCCTTCTTTGCTTCCCCCTATGACTATATTGTGGATGCCATTGATCTGGTCTCCTGCAAGCTGGATCTCATTGAGACCGCCCTGGCCCGAGGCATTCCCATCATCTCCTCCATGGGCACGGGGAATAAGCTGGACCCCTCCCTGTTTCGAGTGGCTGACATCTCGAAAACCGAGGGCTGTCCCCTGGCCCGGATCATGCGCAAGGAACTGCGGGCCAGGCACATTTTTCACCACAAAGTGGTCTTCTCCCCGGAGCTCCCCCTCCAGCCTGCTCAGCCGGAGGCCCCGCCCCCTGGCCGGCGTTCCGTTCCCGCCAGCGCCCCCTGGGTGCCGCCGGTGGCAGGTTTTTTGCTGGCCGGTGCGGTCATCCAGGATCTGATCCAAGCATAAAATCGCCCTCCCCTGGCAAACTATGCCGGAGGAGGGCTTGCCTTTGAAAAAATCACATGCTTGGATCCCTGCCGCTGTGGCCGGCGGCGCGGCGGGGATCGTCAACGGGTTCTTTGGCGGCGGCGGGGGGATGGTGCTGGTACCCCTGCTCATGTCCCGCTGTTCCCTGAGCCGGCGAAAGGCCTTTGCCAGCTCTGTGGCCATCATCTTTCCCCTGTGCGCCCTGTCGGCGGTGATTTACTACGCCAGGGGGCACCTGGACCTGCTGGTGGCCCTGCCCTATCTCATCGGCGGCCTGGTGGGCGGGCTCATTGGTGGGAAGATTTTTCAGAAAATCCCTGTGGTGTGGCTCAAGCGGGCCTTTGCCCTGCTGATCCTCTACGGGGCCTGGCGGTCCCTCACCGGATGAGCTGGCTCATTCCCCTGTTGGCCGGGGCGGTGACGGGGGTTCTCTCCGCCTTTGGCATTGGCGGCGGGTCGCTGCTGCTGATCTACCTGACCTCCTTCGCCGCCATGGACCAGCACCAGGCCCAGGGGATCAACCTGCTGTATTTTCTCCCTGCCGCCGCCGCCGCTCTGCCCGCCCACCACAAAAACGGGCTGCTGGATCGGAAAACCATCTTCCCCGCCATTCTGGCCGGTCTGGCTGCTGCGGGGCTGGCCGCCTGGATCTCCAACACCCTGGACACGGGTCTACTGCGGAAGCTCTTTGGGGTCTTTCTGCTGTATATCGGCCTGTCACAGCTCTTTCAGAAGGACAAGAACCCGGAGGACAACGCCCCACAAGGAACCAAAAAGACCACCCGATAACCGTTCGGGTGGTCTTTTTCTGCTTTTGATTTACAGGTGGGCGCGCTTCTTGTGGCCCATTCGGATCCCGAACAGGGTCAGCACCATGAGCACAAGGGCGATGGGCAGGGCGATGACTGCATTGGGCACGAAGCCGGCGATGATATAGCTGACGAAACTCACCGCCGCCACGGTGATGGCGTAAGGCAGCTGGGTGGAGACGTGGTTCACGTGATCGCACTGGGCGCCGGCGGAGGCCATGATGGTGGTGTCGGAAATGGGGGAGCAGTGGTCGCCGCAGACGGCGCCGGCCATGCAGGCGGAGATACACACCACCGCCAGAGGGTTATCCATGGGGAAGACGCTTTGGACGATGGGAATGAGCATGCCGAAGGTCCCCCAGCTGGTGCCGGTGGCAAAGGCCAGCAGGCAGCCGATCAGGAAGACGATGGCGGGCAGGAACATCTGGAAGTTCTGAGCGTTGCTGTAGACAAAGTCCCGGACGAAGTATTTGGCGCCCAGGGAGTCGGTCATGGCCTTCAGGCTCCAGGCGAAGGTGAGGATGAGGATGGCGGGGACCATAGCCTTAAAACCCTCAGGCAGGCAGGACATCATGCTGCTGAAGGACATGGACCGACGGATGCCGTAATAGATCAGGGTAAAGACCAGGGCGAAGGCGGAGCCCAGCAGCAGGCCCACCGAGGCGTCGGAGTTGGAGAAGGCCTCCACAAAGCCCGCCCCCTCGAAAAAGCCGCCGGAATAGATCATGCCGATGACGCAGCAGAGGATGAGCAGCGCAATGGGCAGGATCAGGTCCAGCACCCGGCCGTGGGTTTCGTCCTCCTCTTCCTCCATGGTGGCGTAGGGGTTCTTGCCGGAGAAGAGGTCGCCGGTCTCCATGGCGTTGCGCTCATACTTGGCCATGGGGCCGTAGTCGATTTTCATAACGGAAATCCCCACCATCATCAGGATGGTCAGCAGGGCGTAGAAGTTATAAGGGATGGCCTTAATAAACAGGTTCAGGCCCTGGCCGTCCTCGGCAAAGGCGGCCACGGCGGCGGCCCAGGAGGAGATGGGGGCGATGATACAGATGGGGGCGGCGGTGGCGTCGATGAGGTAGGCCAGCTTTACCCGGGAAATCTTGTGCTTATCGGTCACCGGGCGCATGACGCTGCCCACGGTCAGGCAGTTAAAGTAGTCGTCGATGAAAATGAGGCAGCCCAGGATCACGGTGGCGATTTGGGCCCCCACCCGGGACTTGATATGGACCTGGGCCCACCGGCCAAAGGCCGCCGAGCCGCCGGCCCGGTTCATCAGGCAGACCATAGCCCCCAGAATCACCAGGAAGATCAGGATGCCCATGTTGTAGCTATCGGACAGGGAGGACACGATGCCGTCTAGGAAGACATGGCGGACGGTGCCCTCAAAGCCAAAGTTGGAGTAAAGCAAGCCGCCCACCACAATGCCGATGAACAGGGAGGAGTAGACCTCCTTGGTAATCAGGGCCAGGGCGATGGCGATGATGGGGGGCAGCAGGGCCCAGAAGGTGTTGTAAAAGTGGCTGGGGGACTCCACATAGCCTGTGCCCTGGCAGGCAGAGCACAGGAAGGTGCCGCCGCAGTCTTCACAGGTTTCGTCTTGCCCGTAGCAGGTCATGCACAGGCCAGTGCCGCCGCAGTCGGAGCACTCGATCATTTTGCTGCCGGGCTCCTCGGTGGGGTCCCCGGCGGCAAGGGCCGAGGTGCTCATGGCAAACATCAGCACCACCAGCACCGCCAGCAGGGGCAGCAGCCGACGCAGGTTCTTTTTCATTGGTGTTCTCTCTCCTTTGCTGCATAAAAAAGTCACGACGTTGTCGTGACTTCACAGGAAAGGAAATCCACGACAGCGCTCCGTCCCTTGGGCGGGGACGACAGTCTGAGGGATCTTCTCCCACAGCCCGGCCTTGCAGCGGTCAGGCCCCGCTCCGCAGCCTCGGCGGGGACCCCTTTCCCCTCCCCGGCCGGCCTGGGCCCACTGGGAGGCTACTCTTTGTCCCCGCGCCTCTATCATGCTTGTGTCCTCATGGTATCATTTCTTGCGAAAATGTCAACTCTATTCGGAGATTTTTCGACAAAAAATAAACAGCGGGAGGGCCGGCGGGCTTCCTTTCTGCGCATGAAAGGGCCCGGCTTCCGGCAGAATAAGGATACCTAGAAAAAAGGAGGTTATTGGCATGGAGGAACGGAGACTGACCAAAGAGGGGCTGCTGGCCTTTGCCCAGCACCTGCGGCGGGAGGAGCGGAGCCCGGGGACAGTGGAAAAGTACCTGCGAGACAGCCGGAAGTTTGCCGCCTGGCTTGGGGGGCGGCCGGTGACCAAGGAGGAAGCGGCGGCCTGGAAAGAGGACCTGCTGGCCCAGGGCTATGCGCCGGTGACGGTGAACTCCATGGTGGCCTCGGTGAATGGGCTCTTTGCCTGGCTGGGCTGGACGGACTGCCGGGTGAAGGCCTTACGGCTCCAGCGGCGGATGTTCCGGGACGCCAAGCGGGAGCTGAGCCGGGCGGAGTACGACCGCCTGCTGGCGGCGGCCCGGGGCCGGGGGCAGGGTCGGCTGGCCCTGCTCATGGAGACCATGGGGGCCACGGGGATTCGGGTCAGCGAGGTCCCCTATATCACCCTGGAGGCCGCCCGGGCGGGGCGGGCGGAGATCGCCCTGAAGGGCAAGATTCGGGTGATCCTGCTGCCGGGGAAGCTGTGCCGGAAGCTGCTGAAATACGCCCGGCAGCAAGGGATCTGCTCTGGGGAGCTTTTTCTCACCAGGAACGGCACGGGGCTTTCCCGGAAGCAGATTTGGGCGGAGATGAAGGGGCTGTGCGCCCACGCCGGTGTGGAGGCCACGAAGGTTTTTCCCCACAACCTGCGGCACCTGTTTGCCACGGCCTTTCACAAGGCCTGCCGGGATATTGTGAAGCTGGCGGACGTGCTGGGGCACAGCTCCATTGAGACCACGCGGATTTACCTGCTCACCACCGGGACGGAGCACCGGCAGCAGCTGGACCGGCTGGGGTTGGTGGTGTAGGTAAAATGAATGTTTTGTGGCCTTGCGCGGCTAGGGGCCATGGTACGAAATGAATGTTTTGTCAATAGAACGCTTTGTGAAACGACGTTGAGACCATAAAAAACGACATTGTTCTACCCAAGCATGCCACGACTTGGTAAAAGAAGGCGCACCGAACCAGACCATCCCCCTAAAACGGTTGGATGGCCTTTCTTTGCCGTGCCAAAATTATGGAGCCAGCAGGGGCAAAATGCGCGCGGCGCTTGTGCTCGGGGGCCAAACTATGTAAAATTCAAAAAATTTGTTTCTACTATATTGACAAAACATTCATTTTGTTGATAATGATATTTGAGGAAGAATATTCCTTTTATTCTCTTTTCCCCGCCTGCAAAAGCAGGCCCAGAAAACGACTTAGGAGGAACAATTATGAAGAAAAGAATGCTTTCTATGCTGATGGCTTTTTGCCTGCTGCTTTCGCTAGCCCCGGCAGCGTTTGCTGTGGACAACCAGTCCGACACAATCACTTTGCCGAATGGTGAAGTGCGGGATATCCCTGACTTTGACGCCTATCTGGAGGAATTAGCGGCTCAGCCCACCACTCTCGATGCAGAATCCTTGGCCCCCGATGAGAATGGCGTATATCACATCACTGATGAAGACGACTTCTCAAAGATGCCCAAATCTGCTTGGTATAGCGGGGCAACGATTATGATCGAGGGCAATCTTGATCTTACGAATACCGCCATTAGTACTCCTTCTGAGTGGAGCGGCTATATTCAGTATTTTAACGCCACTCTGGTGGGCAACATGGCGAACGGAACGCGCCCGGTGATTTCCGGCATCGCCAATAACCGCTCATTCATTTATGCGGCCATTGGCGGCACCATCCAGGGTATTGACTTTGACCATGGCACGAACGCAGCTTTCATTTCGTTCATGCCCGCAAACTCCAGCGCGGCGTCGGTGCTCACATTGAAGGACATCACTGTAACCGGCAACATTACGCTGACAAGCTCTGCACAATCCAATTATTCTCCCTTTGTCTATACTGGAAGCATCAAGGGGCTGTCCATGGAGAACTGCCTCAACAAGGCATCCATCACAGGCCCCATCTACGGCAGTGTGTTCCATGGCTATTATGCTTATGTCTATGGGACGAATACCCCTGTATACAGCTTTGTCAACTGCACCAATGATGGCGAGGTCACTTTGCAGTATGCCGGCCTGTTCTTCGGAAACAGTTCCTCGATGGAAACAAACCTGTCCAAAATCACGCTGACCATCTCTGGTTGTGCGAACACTAAAACACTTCGCGGCACCACAGGGGCGAAGTTCCTCGCGGCTCCCGTAGGCACCTACGGGACCACTATGAACACTGTTGAGAATGCCCTGATGGGAACTGGTACGTACACTGGAGTCTCAGCGGTGACCGGCAACAATCCCTGCTACGGGAATACCCTTACCGGCTTTGCCTTGACTCAGGGCGAGAATTCTTCACTTATCATTCATAGACCAACTAACGAGGACAGTGTTGCCTACTATGTACTGTCAATCGGTGTCTACACGAATATTTGCTATTCCACGGACGAAGGGTGTGTGTTTGACGGCAGTACCAGCCGCGTTTTGATCACCGAAACCATCCAAAAAACAAATATGTCTGCTGGCACACATACCGCTGTCCTGAAAGCATATGGATTTGCAGACAACGCTCTTAATGACGAGGAAGAAGAAGAACTTGGGGGATACCCGGTCACAACCGTAGGCAGTGACGTCTACTATTTGCTCGACAACATATACTCATTTGCCGAAGGGCAGTACATTTCAACGCAGCTTGGTGATGACGGCCAGCCGCTTGCCAATGGGACAAAAGCCGCAGACATTGTGAGTGTATCTGCCTATTCGTCTAACGGTGCTTTGCTTGACAGCGCTGTACTGGGAGATGCGGCATGAAAAGTATGAAGAAAATTCTGGCTGGAGTTCTTGTCCTTGCACTTTGCATGAGCTTTATGAGTGTTTCCACCTTGGCGAGTGATGCGGAGGGTGAACCGAGCATCACAATGAGTGCATTACCCCAATATGGTTATGGTGCTGACTGTACAGCTACGTATCAGAACAGTAGCGGCAAGACCGTAACTAAAACGGAATTTAGCAGTAAGTCCCCGCTTGATAACGTTTTGAGCGCAATTGCTAGCGGTACATTCAGTGCCGCATCGACTAATCCCAACCTCGCCCCCAAGACAGTGTCCGTGGACTCCACACAGCCTGTTACCATTACACTTCGAGAGAGCGTTGAATGGAAAGCTTCTCTGACAAAAAAGCTTGTGCTTGCTACGAGTTCTCCTTCCACTGATGCGGAGGAAGAGAGTAACACAATAACACTTGTTAACACTAGCAACAATGGTGTGACATTTGGTATGAACGTGAACGGCTCCCTTTATGACAAGACAGGGGAGATGACTTTTTCAGGCGGTGTCGAGGTTCAAAGCGGTGCTAAATTGACCCTCAATGATGAACTCGGTGGTAACAATGGGTGCCATCTCAACTATGAGTTTGGATCTGACGTTACGGTTTGCAACGGCGGGACTCTTTCGTTAGTCGGGATGACCATGGGTGGACAACCTGACATCGCAACTGCGACATTTGGTGATACTGCGAGCCTGATTATCGAAGAAGGCGGTAGTGCGACCATCGGCCATTATGAGTTGACAGGCGGCTCGTCCGATGAAGCTCTGATTCAGAACAGCGGCACGCTGGAATTTAAGATAGTTGCGAGTCACCAGCCGGCTATCGAAGCTGAAGGAACTGCCGTTGCATTGACGGGAACTGCCACCCTCAACCTGAACTGTGGAGACATTTCTTCTTCGTCCGGCCCCGCCATCACCGTGGCCAAGGGCGCAAAGCTGATGATTCCCGAGGATTCTAACGCCGAAGTCACCACAAAGGCTGACAATGCTGTGCAGGCTATCGACCTAAATGACGGCGCAATCATCCAAAAAGACGATGTAACCATCACCGTTGGCACGAATTCCGAAGACGACAACACCGACGACAACTATGTGGATAACAACGGCAACATCATTCTGGCCAAGGGTGCAACCAAGGCAGGCAATGATAACGAGGAAAACGAAACCCTGAACGCCGCCGTGATCCTGGCAGACGGGACCATCATTGAGGGCAGTGAGAACGAAGCCCCCACCGTGGAAACGACCACTAATGAAGATGGTACAACAACCACCAACGTCACCGTTCCCGCCGGCGGCTCTGTGACCACCACAGATGGGGACACAAAGACTTGGGAAAAAGGCGGTTCCGTTGAGAGCAACGGAGATACGACGACTACCACGCCCACCGTTTCCGGTGTGACCCTGTCCGCCAATACTCTGAATCTTGTTTACGACGGCGACAACAAGACCGGAACCCTGACCGCCGCCCTTGCCCCAGAGGGCGCGACGGGAACGGTTTCTTGGAGCAGCAACAATGAGAACGTTGCGACCGTGAGCAATGGCACCGTGACCGCCGTTGGAGTTGGTACGGCCACGATCACGGCAACTGTGAAGGACAGCGAGGGCACAGAACTTGCCAGCGCCACCTGTTCGGTCATTGTGAGCAAACAGCCTGTCTCCGCCACCGGCATCACCCTGAACAAGACCAGCGTGACCCTTTACAGCAACACCACACCCAATACCGTCACCCTAACTGCCACCCTGACACCGGATAATTCCACCGATACTGTCGAGTGGGAAAGCAATAATACCAGTGTGGCAACGGTTGACGCAAATGGCAAGGTGACCGCTGTTGGCAACGGTACGGCGACCATCACGGCAAAAGCCGGTGATCAGACTGCCACCTGCACTGTCACCGTGACCACCTACACGCCTCCCAGCCGGCCCAGCTACCCCATCTCCACCCCCTCCAGCGTGGACAACGGCACGGTGACCGTCAGCCCCTCTGCTGCTAAGAAGGGTTCCACCGTCACCATCACCGCCACCCCTGACGAGGGTTATGAGATCGCCAAGGTGACCGTCACCGACGCCAAGGGCAACCAGCTGGCTCTCACCGACAAGGGCAACGGCAAGTACACCTTCGTCATGCCCGCCTCTAAGGTGGACATTGACGTCACCTTCCAGCCGGTGGCAGTCCCTGTGCCCCCTGTCCATTCCTTCACCGACGTGGCAGAGGACGCCTGGTACGCCGATGCGGTCCAGTACGTCTTTGAAAACGGCCTCATGGCCGGCATCAGCGACACTACCTTCGCCCCCAACGCCACCACCACCCGGGGCATGATCGCCACCATCCTCTACCGGCTGGAGCGCGAGCCCGCCGTCTCCGGCAGCTCCCCCTTCACCGACGTGGAAGCTGGCCTCTGGTACACTGACGCCATCGCCTGGGCCTCTGCCAACGGCGTGGTGAAGGGCTACTCCCCCACCACCTTCGGGCCCAACGACCCCATCACCCGGGAGCAGATGGCCGCCATGCTCTATCGCTACGCCGCCTACAAGGGCTATGACGTGGCTGGCAAGGCCGATCTCTCTGGCTATGTGGACGCCGACCAGGTGAGTTCCTACGCCACCGAGGCCATGGAGTGGGCCAACCTGGCCGGGCTCATCAACGGCACCAGCGACACCACCCTCTCCCCCACCGCTAGCGCCATTCGCGCTCAGGTGGCCGCCATCCTCATGCGGTTTTGTGAGAACGTGGTGAAGTAATCCCTTTTTTCCAGCGCAAACCCCGGGACGGTTCCCCGTCCCGGGGTTTTTTGCGGCCTGCGCCCCGGCGGGCGTTCCCTTTTCCCTCCGCTGGGCCGGCCGCTCTGGTTGGGGCCTTTTTCGGGCATAAGAAAGGCGCAGTGCGGAAACACACTGCGCCTTGGGGGTGGGGTCTTACTGCTGGGCCGCGTCCCGGTCGGGGCGCTGGCAGCTGGTGATGGTGCCGCCCTCTAGCTCGAAGGTGGCGGTTTTTACAATGTGGCTCTTGCCCACGCGGATTTCCTGGGTGCCCAGCTCGCTGGCCAGGTCGTCCTTGACGGTGCCCTCGATGGTGAAGACCAGGTCATAGGTGCCGGCGTCCACCTGGGTGAGGAGATTCTGGCTCAGGTTGCTGTTCCAGGTCATCTGGAAGCTGCCGCCCTCCACCGGGGTGGCTTGCACATCGGTGACATAGGCGTCCAGCATTTCGTTGGCAGCCATAAGCTGGCTGGGGAGCTCGCCCTTGATAAACTCATAGACGTCGGCATCGACCCCCTTGACCTCCACGGTGTAAACCACGGGCTTGCCTTCGCCGCCCAGGCTGCCGGAGCCATTGTCCAGGAGTTTATAGCCGATCAGGGCCAAAACCGCTACAATGAGGATGATGGCGATCAAGTCGATAATGTTTAGCTTTCCAAAGAGTTTTCCTTTTTTATCGATGATACTCATACGTAACCTCCGTTGCTTGACCATTTTTGGAAACCACTGTATAATACCATAGAATGCCATATTTCTCAAGTCTTTTTTCGGAGGTCCCCATGAAAGTACTCCATTTGATCAGCGGCGGTGACACCGGCGGCGCCAAAACCCACGTCCACTCCCTCCTGGCCGGCCTGACGGGCCGAATCCAGGTGAAGATGGTCTGCTTCACCGAAGGCCCCTTTGTCCAGGAGGCCCGGGAGTTGGGTATCGACACCCAGGTTTTCCCCGGCCGAAACTTCTTCGCCAACCTGAAAAAACTGGCCCGCATGGTCCAGGACGAGGGCTTTGACCTTATCCACAGCCACGGGGCCCGGGGCAACATGATGGCCGCTTTCCTGGCCCGGAAAACCGGGCTGCCCACGGTCTCCACCGTCCACAGCGACTACCGGCTGGACTATCTGGGCCGCCCCCTCTCCCGGCTGACCTACGGCACCATCAACACCATCGCCCTGCGGAAGCTGGACTACCGCATCGGCGTGTCAGACGCCATGGTGGATTTGCTCATCGACCGGAACTTTAACCCCGAGAAGCTTTTCGCCATCTACAACGGCCTGGACTTTACCCCCCGCACCCCCGCCCAGGGCCGGGCGGAGTACCTGCGCTCGGTGGGGCTGGAGGCCGATGAAAACACCGTGGTGGCGGGCATCGCCGCCCGGCTCAACCCCGTTAAAGACATCGCCACCCTGATCCGGGGCTTTGCCCAGGCCCACCAGGACTGCCCCAACCTGCGCCTGCTCATCGCCGGCGACGGGGAGGAGATGGCCAACCTGAAGGCCCTGGCCCAGGAGCTGGGGGTGGCCAAGGAGGTCTGCTTCGCCGGGTGGATTTCAGACACCGACTCCTTCTACAACGCCCTGGATATTAACACCCTGACCTCCATCTCCGAGACCTTCCCCTATGCCCTGACCGAGGGGGCCCGGGCGGGGCTGCCCACCATCAGCAGCAAGGTGGGGGGCGTGTCCTACCTCATTGACCACGGGGCCAACGGCTTCCTCTTCCCCCCCGGGGATGACAAGGCCCTGGCCAGCCACCTGCTGACCCTGGCCCGGGACCCCGCCCTGCGGAAGACCATGGGCCAGCGGCTGTATGAAAAGGCCAAGCGGGAATTCTCCATCGAGGCCACCATCCAGCGGCAGATGGAAATCTATGAGGCCATCCTCCGCTATGAAACCAAGGGCCGGGACCGGGTGGTCATCTGCGGGGCCTATGGCCGGGGCAACGCCGGGGACGACGCCATTTTGCTGGCCATCCTCACCGAGCTGCGGGCCATTGACCCGGACCTGTCCTTCCAGGTCTTTTCCCGGAACCCCCTGGAGACCCGCAAGACCTATCGGGTGAACGCTTTTTATATCTTCCACTTCTGGAAGGCCCTGCTCTACTTTAAGCGGGCTAAGTTCTTCATTAACGGCGGCGGGTCGCTGATGCAGGATGTGACCTCTTACCGCTCCCTGTGGTTCTATCTGTGGACCCTGGCCGCCGCCAAAAAGCTGGGGTGCCCGGTGATTATGTACGGCTGCGGCATTGGGCCCATCCGCAACAGCGGCAACCGGGCCCGGGCCGCCAAGGTGATGAACCGGTATGTGGACGCCATCACCCTGCGGGACCCCGACTCCCTGAAGGAGCTGGAGGTGCTGGGGGTCACCGAGCCCAAAATCGCCCTGTCGGCAGACACCACCATCAGCCTCTCCGCCGCCCCGGACGACGTGGTGGACGGCATCTTGGAGAGCCGGGGAATTCCCGCCAAGGGGAACTACATCGGCTTCATCCTGCGCCCCTGGCCCAGCTTTGAGGAAAAGTCCAAGGACATCGCCGCGGCGGCAGACTATGTGTATCAGACCTATGGCCTGACCCCGGTCTTCTTCCCCATCGAGCCCCGGTTGGACGTGGCCGCGGCCCAGCGGGTTACCTCCCGGATGACCGTTCCCTATTACGAGCTGACAGAGCCCTATACCGCCGCTCAGACCATCGGCATCCTGGCCCGGATGAAGGTGGTGGTCTCCATGCGGCTGCACGGGCTGATCTTCTCCGCTGGCCAGGGAGTGCCCCTGGTGGGCATCGTCTATGACCAGAAGGTGAGCTCCTTCCTGTCCTATATCGGCCAGGACCTGTATGAGGACCTGGGCCACCTGACCGCAGAGAAGCTCAAAGCCCTCATTGACGGGGCCGTTTCCCGGGGGAAGAACCCCCAGCTCCTATCGGACAGCGTGGAAAAGCTGCGGCGGATGGACCTGGTAAACCGGAAAACTCTGGAGGAGTATGTGAAGCAAGGGCCGGAAACGCCGTGAGAGGGCAACCGCCCAGAAGAACCGCAGCGCCGGCACATAGAATAGAAAAACCGAGGGTTCCCGCCTAGAGCGGGGCCCTCGGTTTTCGATTTTTGGTTATAGCTCCCGTCTCTTCTGGCGGCGGCAGGTCCAGATCCAGAGGAAGAGACACAGCAGCAGGAGAAGCGACAGGAAGAGGCCCTCACAGCCCCTGGGAAGGGGGGCAGCGGCGTTATCCTGCCAGAAGCGGAAGTAACCCGGGTGATCCAGCAGCCAGGTGCCCGCCAGGGCCCCCACCCCCAGGAAGAGGGGGATGGCTTTTAGGAGCATGGCCACGTAATTGCCGCTGTATTGGGAGAGGAAGAGGGTGAGGCCTCCGGCCGCCAGACCCAAGGCCAAGAGAAGCCCCACCAGCAGGAGCAGATACTGGCCATAGGTGCCGGAAAACCAGGTGAAGTCCCCCAGGCACCAGTGAAACAGCGGGCAGGACCGGAACTGGAGGGACCCCTGGCCCACAAAGGGGATGGCATACAGGGCAATGCTGGCCAGGGCAAAGACCAGGGCCGACACCAAGCCCGCCGCCAGCTGAGTGCGGAGGATCCCCCTGCCCCGGCGGGCGCTCCACTGAAGGGCCCGGGTCCGGTGGAGGCGGTCCCGCACCAGGGTGGGCGAGAGGAGGAGGACCACCCCTAGGACGATCCATACCGCCAGGTCCTTGGCGTACTCCACGGTGGACAGGGAAACGCAGTTGGGCAAAAAGCCCCGGGGGCCGGTCTCCAGGGCCAGAATCCTGGCCTGCTGGGCGGGGGTGGCGTTGGGGAAGCTCTCCAGCTGGTTCCAGGGGTTCTCCCCTTTCCAGTCGTAGTTGGTCAGGTAGTTTTCCAGGCTCTGGATGCGGAAATAGTTGGTGTTGTTCATCACTTTCCAGAGAAATTCCTCCTCTGCCATGTCCACCTGGCCCCCTTGGGCCTGGGCCTGGGCGTAGTGGCTGTCGTGAAAGGCTTGGAAGGCCTCATAGGTGGTCAGGCCCTTCTCCGCCGCCTCGGGGATGGCTTGGATCTGCTGGGCGAAGGCGGCAATCTCCTGGGTCAGCTGCCCGTCCAGCTGCTGGCGCTCTTCCGGCTCCATGGTGGGGCCGTATTGCTCCACCCAGCCGGCGGCCAGGTCGAAGGAGGCCCGGGCGGTGGGGCCGTTGCAGAAATACTCGATGAAAAAGCTGGGGAAGAGGTAATAGTACAGCAGGCCCAGCAGGAGGAGGACCCCCAGGACGCCGGGACGCCAGATCTTGCGCAGTTCTTGGGCAAAGAGGTTCATCTACACCAGGTCCTTTCTTTGAACATAACGGAGGGCGGCCCACAGGGCGGCGGCCAGCAGGAGGAAGGCCAGGGCCAGGTTCCAGGTCTCCTGCCAAGGGAACAGGGCGCCCAGGCCCAGCTCGGTGAACCAGCCGCTGCAGCTGAGCCACAGGCACACCGGGTGGATGCCCAGCAGGTAGTAGGCGATCCATAGGTTCCCCTGGGCGCAGGCCATCTCCGCTGCCAGGGGGAGCAGGCACAGGAGCATCAGGGCCAGGGCGGCCAGGTAGGCGTTCTGGATCAGGCAGCCGGTGAGAGCGGCCAGCAGGGCGCAGGCCCCCGTGAGGCCGGCCCCCAGGGCCAGGAAGGCGGCCAGGTAGCCCGCCAGGGTGAAGTCCGCCCAGGTGAAGAAGGGCCGCCGGACCAGCAGGTCCACCAGGTAGTTAAACTGGCTGGAGACACTGGCCCCCCACAGGCCCCGGTAGTCCCACAGGGCAAAATAGACCGCCAGGGTGACCAGGGCCAGCAGCAGGTACAGGGCCACCGCCAGGACCACCGACACGGCCACCTTCCGCCGGATCAGCCGCCGGCCCGTCCGGCTGGACCAGACCAGGGCCTGGGTGCGGTGGAGGCCCTCATAGCCCAGAAGGTACAGGGCGCACAGCATGCCCAGGATAGCCCCCTCCCCCACCACCGCCCGCAGAAGGGTGCCGAAGAGGAACTGATGGCTGTCATGGGTGGCGGGGCCGACGTAGAGGTCCATCGCGGCTCCGGTTTCCGCCAGGTGGTCTGCCCGCTGGACCAGGCGCTGGTATTTTTGGGCCATCCACCGGGCGGCTGTGGGGGAGCTGGCCAGGTATTCCTGATAGAAATCAGAGAGGGCGGTCAGGTCGTAGTCCTCATATACATTGGTCATCCCATGGACGGCCTCTTCCAGCACCTTCTGGTGCTCTGTTTGGGGCTGCCGGACCAGGGCGGCCAGGAAGGTGCTGTCCACCCGCTGGCCCAGGGCCTGGGCGGTGGCGCTGACCGACTGGAAGAAATCCCTGCCGGAGAGGTTTGTGCCCAGGAGCAGGCCGTTGAAGGCCAGGCACAGGGCCAGGAAGATCCACAGGATGGGCAGGGACAGGAGCTTTTTGCCCTCATAGGCGGCCAGCTTCATGGCAGTTCCTCCCGGTAGATGGCCAGGAAGGCGTCCTCCAGGCTGGGGGGCACCGGGGTGCCCTGGGCGGGGGGCTGGTCGCAGAGGACCCGGAAGAGGGCGCCCCCCTCCCCCTGCCCTTCGCTGAGCAGGTACTGGCCGGGGCCCAAGGGGGTCCCCGCCGGCAGGGTGAAAACCTTCCCCCGAAGCCGGGCACAGAGGCCCGCGGGGCTTTCACAGCAGAAAAGGTGGTGGTCCCGCAGGAGGATGATCTGGCCGGCGATGGTCTCAATGTCCGAGACGATGTGGGTGGAGAGGATGACAATGCGGTCGGCGGCCAGGCTGTGGATCAGGTTCCGGAAGCGCACCCGCTCCCGGGGATCCAGGCCGGCGGTGGGCTCGTCTAAGATCAGCAGCTTGGGGTCGTTGAGCATGGCCAGGGCAATGCCCGTGCGCTGGAGCATGCCGCCGGAAAACTGGCGGAGCTTTTTGTCCGCCACCTGAGACAGGCCCACCAGCTGCAAGAGCTGGTCAATGCGCCCCGAGGCCTCCTTGGGGGGAAGGCCCTGGAGGGCGGCCCCATAGCGGAGAAACTGCCGGGGGGTGTAGCTGGGGTAATAGCCAAATTGCTGGGGCAGATAGCCCAGCAGGCCCCGGTAGGTCTCTCCCAGGGCGTGGATGTCCTCCCCGTTCCAGAGGATCTGGCCCTGGGTGGGGAACAGGAGGGTGGTGAGCATTTTGATGAGGGTGGTCTTCCCCGCCCCGTTGGGGGCCAGCAGGCCGTAGACCCCCGGGGTGAAGGTCAGGGAGATGTCCTCCAGGGCGGTGAAGGTTCCGTAGCGTTTGGTGACGTGTTCAACAGACAGCATGGTATCTGCCTCCTTCCGTGGGATGGGAAATGAACCGGTCCAGCTGCCAGAGGAAGGCCCCCAGGCCCCCCGCCGCCAGCAGGAGAAAGACCAGGGCGGGCACCCCCTCCAGCCACACTGCCGCCGGGGACCAGACCAGGGGAATGAGCCCCAGCCCCACCCAGACCAGCGGGGGCACCAGGGCAGACAACCGAAGGGAAAGGCGCTGGCAGCCCAGGGTTAGAGCCCCATAGAGAAACAGGCTGGAAAAGGACAGGCAGAGCATCCACAGCAGGGAGAGCTGGCGGCCGCTCATCTGCCAAAGCAGCAGGTTGCAGGGCACCGAAACTGCCACCGCCGCCCCGCCGAACAAAAGCATCCGCCAGGCAGTGAGGGCGGCAAAGGACAGGCGGCAAGTCCGCTTCCAGGCCAGGGTGCCGCTCATGGCCTCCTTCCACTGGGTCAGCAGGTGGAGGCAGGCGTACAGCACCGGGGAAAACAGGAAGAGCAGCGGGGCCAGGGAGCTAGATCCCCCGGCGGCCCTGGCCGCCGGGACCAGGCACAGCCCCGTCAGCAGGCAGGACAGGAAGAGGCAGTCCCCCACCCCGAAAAAGAGTACGTTCAGGGGGAGGGCCCGGGCCATTTGACCCAGCTGGCTCCACAGGGTGGGCCGCCGGTACAGGCCGGAGGACAAAATGGCAGCCACCGCCCGGTCTTTTTCCTCCGGGGTGGGCAGGGGGATGAATTCTCGGTCAGGCATCGGGTGCAAACTCCTTTCGCAGCCGCCCCATGAGGCGGTAGTATTGGGCCTTCACCGCCGCCTCGGACTGGTCCAGGATGGCGGCGATTTCGGGGAAGGACTTCTCCCCGTACAGGCGCAGGCGGTAGACCGCCTGGGTTTGGGGAGCCAGGGCAGAGACATAGGCCTCGATGGCCTCCAGCAGGAGCCTGTCCTCCACCTGGGCCACGAAATCGGTTTCTAGGGGGAGGTCTTGGTCGGTGAGGTCCTGGGCTGGGGGACGGGTCCGGCGGTGGGCATCGATGCTCTTATTGGTGGCGATGCGAAAGAGCCAGGTGCGGAAGGAAGCCCGCCTGCCGTCAAAGGTGGGCAGGGCCCGAAGGACGGCCAGGAAAATCTCCTGGGTCAGGTCCATGGCGTCCTCCTTGTGGCCGGTCTGGCGGTAGGCGAAGCGGTAGATCTCATCATAGTGGGCCCGGATGAGCTGGTCTGCCGCCTGGGCCGAGCCGTGCTTTTGGATGGCCCGAATCCATTGTCGTTCTTGGTCCACTGCCTCACCGCCTTTCTGGTTTTATATTCGTTCTCACGGGGACAATCGTTGCAGGGTGCGGATCTTTTTTGAAAAAAGTTTGGAGATAGAACATGGCCGGGACGGAGGGGCTCCGTCCCGGCCATGGGGTAAGGGATCTTTTATTTGGGCTCTTGGCTGGCCCCCGCCACCAGGTCTGATAGGGCATCCTGGATACCCTCCATGTCCTCCTGGGCCCGGGAGAAGGCGGCGCGGATGGCGTCTAGTTCGGTCTCGGCAGAGAGGATGGAGCTGGCCAGGTCCCGCTTGAGGCGGTCGCAGCGGTTTTGGAGGTCCAGGATCCAGCGGAACCCGTCGGCCCGGATCTCGGCGGCCTGGGCCAGGGCGCACTGGAGGGTGATCTGGGCCCGCTCGTTGGCGCTGACCTCGATGTTGCCGGCGGTGTCCTTAATCCGCTGCCAGGACTCGGCCTCTGGCGCCAAGGTGCTGACCTTTTGTTCCAGGTCCTCTGCCTGGGCCTGGGCCTCCTCCAAGGCGGCGGTGGCTTGGGCCAGGGCAGCTTTGGTCTGCTCCAGCTCTTGGGAAAGGGCGGCCTGGGAAGCGATGGCCTCGGCCGCCTGATCCTGGAGCGCCTCCAGCCGGCTTTCAGCCTGGTCGCGGGCAGCCCGCTCCTGGTTCAGGGCCTCTTCCAGCGCTGTCTGGCGGGTCTGGGTTTCCCGGGTGAGGGTTTCAATATAATCCAGCACATCCTGACGGTGGAAGCCGCCAAAGGCTGCGCTGCGGAAATGACCGGCATGTTCGTTCATGGTGTTTCCTCCTGAAAGGGGCCGTTGCCCCCGGAATGGGGAGAAGATACGGGATTTCTACAAGGTTACCCTGTATTTTACCACATTGGAGGGTTTAATACAATCGTTTTTTCCCTTCCCGCCAGCCTGGGCTGGGCAGAGCAGGAGATGGACCGCTCCTTTGGCAGTCTGTCACGCACCGATTGGGAATTGACGGAATGGGTTGGGAATGCTATAATTTAATGATCTGTAAACTGAGCAGAAATTACAAGCGATCGGCTGTGTGAGACAAATTTTTTCGTCACAGATAAGGGAGAAATGGACATGTGGGCCTCGACTGGTTGGAAAGACTATGAGCTGCTGGACTGCGGCAAGGGGGAAAAGCTGGAGCGCTGGGGGAAATACACCCTGGTGCGTCCGGATCCCCAGGCGATTTGGAACACCCCCCGGCGTCACCCGGGCTGGAAGCAGTATGACGCCCGCTATGCCCGCTCCCACACCGGTGGGGGCCAGTGGGTGAAGAAGGACCTGCCCCAGCGGTGGCAGGTGAAGTATCGGTCGCTTACCTTTAATATAAAGCCCATGAACTTTAAGCACACGGGCCTCTTCCCCGAGCAGGCGGCCAACTGGGACTTTGCCATGGACCAGATCCGAACCGCCGGGCGGCCCATTTCTGTGCTGAACCTCTTTGCCTACACCGGGGCGGCCTCCATCGCCTGTGCGGCGGCGGGGGCCTCTGTGTGCCATGTGGACGCGGCCAAGGGCATGGTCAGCTGGGCCCGGGAGAACGCCAAGAGCTCCGGTCTGGAGGACGCCCCCATCCGCTGGATCGTAGACGACTGCGCCAAGTTTGTGGAGCGGGAGATCCGCCGGGGCCGCCGGTATGACGCGGTGATTATGGACCCCCCCTCCTACGGCCGGGGTCCCTCTGGGGAGATCTGGAAGCTGGAGGAAAACCTCTATCCCTTTGTGGAGCTGGTGTCCGGGGTCCTGTCGGACAAGCCCCTGTTTTTCTTAATCAATTCCTACACCACGGGCCTGGCCCCGTCGGTGCTGACCTATCTGTTAGAAACCCTTCTGTCCAAACGGTACGGCGGCCACACCGTCAGCGACGAGCTGGGCCTGCCCGCCACGGACAGTGGCCTGATCCTCCCCTGCGGCGCCTCCGGGCGCTGGACGGCAGGGGCAAAGTGAGGCGCAGACAATGAGCACAATTATCAAAGCCGAGCACCTGACCTTTTCCTATCCCGACGAACCGGCAGGCCATCCGCCGGTGCTGGACAATGTAAACCTGGAGATTGAGGCCGGGTCCTTCGTGGCCATTCTGGGCCACAACGGCTCAGGGAAATCCACCCTGGCCAAGCATATTAACGCCCTGCTGACCCCCACCCAGGGTAAACTCTGGGTGGACGGGCTGGACACCGCCGACCCGGAAAACCTGCTGACCATCCGGGGCAAAGTGGGCATGGTCTTCCAAAACCCCGACAACCAGATCGTGGCCAGCGTGGTGGAGGAGGACGTGGCCTTCGGGCCGGAAAACATGGGGGTCCCCCCGGCGGAGATCCGCCAGCGGGTGGACAAGGCCCTGAAGATGGTGGGCATGTACGACATGCGGGAGCACGCCCCCCACCTGCTCTCTGGCGGCCAAAAGCAGCGGGTGGCCATCGCCGGCATCATCGCCATGATGCCCCGGTGCATCGTCCTGGACGAGGCCACCGCCATGCTGGACCCCGTGGGCCGGCGGGAGACCGTGGACACCATCCGCACCCTCAACGAGAAGTACGGCATCACCGTGGTCCTCATCACCCACCACATGGATGAGGCCGCCCAGGCCCAGCGGCTCATCGTCATGTCCCAGGGCCATGTCATTGACGACGGCCCCCCCAGCCAGGTCTTTCAGCATGTGGAAACTCTGCGGGCCGCAGGGCTGGCTGTGCCGGAGACGGTGGGGCTGCTCTATGAGCTGCAGAAGGAGGGGCTTTCCGTCCCCCTGGATGCCATCAGCGACGAGGCCTGCGCGGCGGTGCTGGCCGGTCTTTTGAAGTGATCCCTTCCTGGAAGGGAAACGTGAGGAGTAAACAGGTTTGGAACCGATTATTGAAATCAAAAACTTAACCCATATCTACAGCCCCAACACCCCCTTTGAGCACCGGGCCCTGGATCAGGTGAACCTGACCATCTACCGGGGGGAGTACCTGGGAATCATCGGCCGGACCGGGTCGGGGAAATCCACCCTGATCCAGCATCTCAACGGCCTCATCCGCCCCACCGCGGGGGAAATCCTCTTCGAAGGGCAGGATATCTGGAGCAGCAAAGCCCTGACCCACGATATCCGGTTCCAGGTGGGGCTGGTCTTTCAGTACCCGGAGTACCAGCTCTTTGAGGAGACGGTGTACAAGGACATCGCCTTTGGCCCCCGGAACATGAAGCTGGAGGAAGATGAGATCGACCGCCGGGTCCGCCGGGCGGCAGAGTTTGCCGGCCTCAGCAACGCCGTTCTGACCCGCTCCCCCTTTGAGCTCTCCGGCGGCCAAAAACGCCGGGTGGCCATCGCCGGGGTCATCGCCATGGAGCCCAAAGTGCTGGTGCTGGACGAGCCCACCGCCGGCCTGGACCCGGCAGGGGCGGCCAGCATCCTGGCCAACATCGAGGCCTACCGCCGGGCCAACAACGCAACGGTGGTCATCGTCAGCCACTCCATGGAGGACGTGGCCCGGCTCACCGACCGCTTGGCCGTGGTGAGCCACGGCAGGCTCCCCTATGTGGGGACCCCACGGGAGGTCTTCTCCCACGGGGAGGAGCTGGACGCCATGGGCCTGGCCGTGCCCACCATGAACCGGGTCTTCACCCGGGTGCGGGCCCTGGGTGTAGACATTGACCCGGCGGTCTACACCGTGGAGCAGGCCAAAGAGGCCTTGCTGGCGGCTCTGCGGAAAAAGGAGGGGAAGTAAATGGCGCTCAAAGACATGACCCTGGGCCAGGATTCCCCGGGCAATTCCCTGATCCACCGGCTGGACCCCCGGACAAAAATTATTTTTACCCTGCTGTACAT
>DBEYYM010000132.1:0-8528 GCA_048184675.1 Evtepia sp.
CCACTAGAGAAGAGGGGTCCAGGGGGGAGGAAACTCCTTCCCCCTGGTCTTCTTTCCCCCATTTCTTCGAAAGAAATGGGGCCCCAGCCGGGTAGGCTGCCCGCCCGGCGAGGGCACCAGCGGTGCGGTTCGCACCACGGCAGGTTCCCGGCCCTCCGGGCCGGCCCCCCAGCCGTAGGGCACGGCATCCCCCACGCCGCAGGCTGCGCCAAGGCTGGTCCCCGGCCCCCAGGGCCGGCCCCCCCAGCCTCAAAGAATGATACAGATGAGCCCCCCCGACCCCTCATTGATAATCCGCTCCAAGGTCTGCCGCATCTTCTCCCGAGCCTCCTCGGGCATGTGCTTGAGCTTGGAGGCCAAATCCTCATTGATGAGCTCATGGAAGGACCGCCCAAAGATGTTGGACTGCCAGATCCGCTCCGGCTCCCCCTCGAACTCCTGGAGCAGGAACCCCAGCATATCCTCCGACTGCTTCTCGCTGCCCACAATGGGGCTGACCTCCGCCTGGATGTCCGCCCGGATCATGTGGATGCTGGGGGCCTTGGCCCGCAGGCGGACCCCATAGCGGCCCCCTTGCTTGATGATCTCGGGCTCCTCCAGCTCCAGCTCGTTGGCGTCGGGGATGACGATGCCGTAGCCCGTGGCCCGGACCTCCTCCATGGCGGCGGCCACCTTTTTATATTCTGCTTGGATCTTGGCCAGCTCTGCCAGCAGGCTGAAGAGCTCCCCGTCGTTGCGGATGGGGAAGCCCGTCTGCTCGGACATGGTCTCGTAAAAGAGGCTGCGGGGCAGGTCCAGCCGGGCCTGGCAGCAGCCGGTGCCCAGGCGCATGTCGGTGACCTGGCCCTGGGTCACCAGCTCACACTGGGCCATCTGGGCCACCACGGGCTTCACGTCCCGGATCCGGTGAAGCTCCCCCATGGCCTCCCGAATGGACTGGAAAACCGTGGTGCGAATGGGGTGGCCGGGGGATAGAGCCTCCACCCAGTCAGGCAGGAAGAGCTGCAGCTCCTCCACGGGGAACTCAAAGAGGACCGACTGGATGATCTCCGTCACCGCCCGCTGGCTCAGCTCCAGGCAGCTCACCGCCAGGCAGGTCACGTCATACTGCTCTGCCAGCTGGGCCCGGAGGGTTTGGGCGGCGTCGGAATCGGGCCGGGCGGAGTTTAAGAGGATCAGGAAGGGCTTACCCAGCTCCTTCAGCTCTGAGATCACCCGGGCCTCGGCCTCTAAGTAGGCCTCCCGGGGCAGATCGGTGATGGTGCCGTCGGTGGTCACCACAATGCCAATGGTGGAGTGCTCGGCGATGACCTTCCGGGTGCCGATCTCGGCGGCCTCGGCCATGGGGATCTCCTGGGGGAACCAGGGGGTGTGGACCATCCGGGGCTGGTCGTCCTCAAACTGGCCCACCGCCCCGGGGACCAGGTAGCCCACGCAGTCGATGAGGCGGACCGAAAAGGCCCCGCCCCCCTCCATGGCGATCTCCACCGCCTCCTCGGGGACAAACTTGGGCTCGGCGGTCATCACCGTCCGGCCGGAGCCGCTCTGGGGCAGCTCATCCCGGGCCCGCTGGCGGCGGAAGTCGTCGTCGATGCTGGGGATCACCATGGTCTCCATAAAGCGCTTAATAAAGGTGGACTTGCCCGTCCGGGCCGGCCCCACCACGCCCAGGTAGATATCTCCCGCCGTGCGCTCGGCGATGTCCTGGTAAATGCTTGTCAGGGTATTCATAAGATCTGTCTCCTCCCTCTGGGTGGTTTTCTGGTTTCACAGGATATCTGGGAAAAAGGACCCTGCACCCCAGGGGGCGCGCGGCAGCTCTGCCGGCAAAGTCCCCTGGCGCAGTTTCCCGCCCGCTGTGGGCCCTCGAAACCAGCCCTTTGGCAGGGCCTGTTTTCGAAAGGAACCTGGTACCCGTTGCTCCCAGTGTATGTCCTCCCGGGCGGCGGTAGACCAAAATAGGCGCAAAAAAGACCAGAACTCTCCCGGCCATTCTCTGCCGGTTTTGTTCAATTACACAAATTCGGGTTTCTTTACGTAGATTTAACAGAAACCATCGCTTAGATTTAACCTTTCTTTTTTATCATAAGAGAAAAAGCGAAAAAAATGAAAATACGACAAAGGAGCGAACAGGCGACATGGGCATTGCCAACGTCATCGCGCTGCTCAGCGGCGTGGCCCTCTTCCTCTTCGGCATGTCCCTTATGGGGGACGGGCTGAAGAAGGTGGCGGGCAACAAACTGGAGCTGGTCCTCTATAAGCTCTCCGGCAGCCCCGTGAAAGGGGTCTTGCTGGGCACCGGCGTCACCGCCATCATCCAGTCCTCTTCGGCCACCTCCGTCATGGTGGTGGGTTTTGTCAACTCCGGCATGATGCAGGTCAAGCAGGCCATCGGCATCGTCATGGGGGCCATTTTGGGCACCAGCGTTACCGGGTGGATCATCTGCCTGTCCTCCCTGGAGGGGGGCTCGGGCTGGGTGGCCCTGCTGTCCACTGCCACCCTCACCGGGGTGGTGGCGGTCATCGGCACCCTGCTGCGGATGATTTCCAAAAAGCAGTCTCGGGTCCACATGGGGGATATCCTCATGGGCTTTGCGGTGCTGATGTTTGGCATGCAGGCCATGAGCACCGCCGTCTCCCCCCTGCGGGAGAGCGCGGCCTTCCTGGATCTGCTGACCACCTTCTCCAACCCCATCCTGGGCATCCTGGTGGGCCTGCTCTTTACCAGCGTGCTCCAAAGCGCCTCCGCCGCCGTGGGTATCCTCCAGGCCCTGGCCGCCACGGGGGTTATCACCTTCTCGGTGGCCTTCCCCCTCATTATGGGCATCGCCGTGGGGGCCGCCATGCCCGTGCTGCTGTCCTCCCTGGGGGCCAATGTCAACGGTAAGCGGACCGCCTTCGTCTACCTGCTCATCGACGTGCTGGGGGCGGTGATCTGGAGCGTTGTTTTCTATGGGGCCAACGCCATCTTCCACTTCTCCTTTATGGACACCTCCCTCAACGCTGTGGGCATCGCCTTTTTGAACACCCTCTTCCGCCTGGCCACCGTTCTGGTGCTCACGCCCTTTATCGGCATGATCGAAAAGCAGATCTGCCGCCTGTTCAAAGACACCGAGCCCGCCGGCCCGGAGAAGGAGGACTTTGCCCGGCTGGAGTCCCGCTTCATCGAGCACCCCGCCGTGGCCATCGAGCAGTGCCGCCAGGCCCTGGCCAACATGGCCCAGGAGGCCAAGGCCAACCTGGAGGACGCCTTCTACCTCATCGGCGACTACCACGAAAAGCGCTTCCAGTTCGTCACCCAGCGGGAGGACGTGGTGGATAAGTACGAGGATAAGCTGGGCAGCTACCTGATTAACCTGACCGGTAAGGAGCTCACCGAGCAGCAGAACAAGGACGTGACCAAGTTCCTCCACGCCATCGGCGATGTGGAGCGCATCGGCGACCACGCCATGAACATTGCCGAGTGCGCCAAGGAGATCCACGAGAAGAGCATCGTCTTCTCCGATGCCGCCGCCCAGGAGCTCAAGACCATGTTCGCCGCCGTCCAGGAGATCACCTACAACGCCCTGACCGCCTTTACCACCGAGGACCTGGAGCTGGCCTATCGCATCGAGCCCCTGGAGGAGGTCATCGACTCCCTGTGCGACGAGATGAAGCTCCACCATGTGGACCGGCTCCAGCGGGGCATCTGCAAGCTGGACCAGGGCTTTGTCTTCAACGACCTGCTCACCAACTACGAGCGGGTTGCCGACCACTGCTCCAACCTGGCCGTGGCCATGATCGAGCTGGAGTCCGCCTCCTTCGACACCCATGAGTATATGATTAGCCTGAAAAAGGCCCGGGCCCACCACTTCGACGAGTACTACGAGGAGTACCAGAAGAAGTTTGCCCTGCCGGAGGACTGAGCGCCAGCCCGCCGGCGGAAGCCCGGCTCCCCCTATCCCATTCTGACAAAACACAGCGGGGCTGGACAATCCGGCTCCGCTGTGTTATGGTATGGAAAAACCCTTCCAAAGGAGGCGCCTTATGGACCTGACCCGTTTACAAAAAAACTTAGAATCCCGCGGCTACCGGTACCATTATTTCCCCACCGCCCAAGAGGCGGCTGCATTTATCGCCGGCCAGTTTGCCGGCAAAACCATCGGCTTTGGCGGCAGCATGACCCTGCAGGGAATGGGTCTGTATGAAAAGCTGGCGGAGAAAAACACCGTCTTCTGGCACTGGAAGGCCCCCGGACCAGAGACCTGGGCCCAGGCTGCCCAGGCCCAGGTCTATCTCACCAGCGTCAACGCCCTGGCCGAGACCGGGGAGCTGGTGAACATCGACGGCACCGGCAACCGGATCTCCGCCGCCACCGGCGCCCACGAGACGGTGTGCTACCTTGTGGGGGTGAACAAAGTGGCCGAGGATTTTCACCAGGCCCTCTGGCGGGCCCGGAATGTGGCCGCCCCCCTCAACGCCCGGCGGCTGCAGCGGAAGACCCCCTGCGCCCTGAAAGACCTGAAATGTTATGACTGCAAGAGCCCCGAGCGGATCTGCAACGGCCTGTCGGTCCTCTGGCGCCCCATGGGCGGGGTAAAAGAGACCCAGGTGATCCTGGTGGGAGAACATTTGGGCTATTAAACAACGACACCCTCTGGCGATGGCTCGCCGGAGGGTGTTTCTGTTTGGGCCGGGGGCCTACCACCGGTTGTTTGGGGTCAAAACCGCAGCCGCATCTGGTACCAAACCACCCCGCCGTGGGTGGAGGCAGAGACCCCTTCACTGACAAAGCCAAACTTGGCATAGTAGTGGACCAGGGCTTCCTTGCAGGTGAGCACAAGCCCCTGCTTTCCCCGGGCCCGGGTGTCGGCAATGGCCCGCTCCAGCAGCCGCCCGGCCCAGCCCTGGCGGCGGTAGTCCGGGTGGGTGTCCACCCCAAAGATCATCTGCCAGGGGCCGTCGGGGCGGTGGAGGGTGGCGTCGGCGTACATCTCGTCGGCCAGGTCGGGGGTGTGGGTGGCCATCCCCTCCACCATCCCCACCAGGCGTTCCCCGTCCAAAAGCAGCCAGAAGGACTGGGGAAAGACCCCCAGCCGCTTGGCCAGAACAGCCGGGGAGGCGGCCTCCGCCGGCGGGAAGCAGAGGGCCTCCAGGGCGGCAATGGCAGGCAGGTCAGCGGGGGTGGCAGTTCTGATTTCCATAAAAATGGACCTCCTTGTGTGGCGTTTTTTTGAGTATACCACAGTCCGGGCCCAGGGGAAAGGGATTGTTTCCCTGCCTATTTTGTGGTAAAATACTGGCGTCTAATTTTTGTGAAACCCATCCCATAAAAAGGAAAGAGGCGTTTGTCCCATGAAAGATACCTATGAAAGCCCCTTGGCCTCCCGCTATGCCAGCCGGGAGATGCTGTACATCTTCTCCCCGGATAAAAAGTTCACCACCTGGCGCCGCCTGTGGATCGCCCTGGCCCGGGCCGAAATGGAGCTGGGCCTGCCCATCACCCAGGGGCAGATCGACGAGCTGGAGCGGGAAAAGGACAACATCGACTATGACTTGGCCGCCCAGAAGGAAAAGGAACTCCGCCACGACGTCATGGCCCACATCCACGCCTACGGCGCCCTGTGCCCCAACGCCATGCCCATCATCCACCTGGGGGCCACCAGCTGCTACGTGGGGGACAACACCGATATCATTTTGATGCGGGAGGGCCTCCAGCTCATCCGGGACAAGCTGGTCCGGGTGCTGGCCAGCCTGGGCCGCTTTGCCCAGGAGCACAAGGCCCTGCCCACCCTGGGCTACACCCACTACCAGGCCGCCCAAATGGTCACCGTGGGCAAGCGGGCCACCCTGTGGATGAATGAGCTGCTTATGGACCTGGAAGAGGTGGAGTACCGCCTGGCCAATCTCAAGCTCCTGGGCTGCAAGGGCACCACCGGCACCCAGGCCAGCTTCCTGGAGCTCTTCGCCGGGGACCAGGAGAAGGTGCTGGAGCTGGACCGGAAAATCGCCGCCGAAATGGGCTTTGACCAGGTCCAGCCCGTCTCTGGCCAGACCTACACCCGGAAGGTGGACTCCGCCATCCTGGCCACCCTGTCGGGCATCGCCCAGTCGGCCCACAAGTTTGCCACCGACCTGCGCCTGCTGTGCCACATGAAGGAGGTGGAGGAGCCCTTTGAGAAAAACCAGGTGGGGTCCTCTGCCATGCCCTATAAGCGCAACCCCATGCGCAGCGAGCGGATCTGCGCCCTGGCTCGATATGTCATCGCCGACGCCCAGAACCCGGCCATGACCACCTCCCTGCAGTGGTTCGAGCGGACCCTGGACGACTCGGCCAACAAGCGCATCGCCGTCTCCGAGGCCTTTTTGGCCGTGGACGCCATCCTGAACCTCTACGAAAACGTGGCCTCCAACCTGGTGGTCCACCCCAAGGTCATCCAGAAGCACATCATGGAGGAGCTGCCCTTCATGGCAACGGAAAACATCCTCATGGATGCCGTCAAGCGCGGGGGCGACCGCCAGGCCCTTCACGAGCGCATCCGCACCCACTCCATCGCCGCCGGCAGCCAGGTGAAGGACGAGGGCAAGGCCAATGACCTTTTGGAGCGCATCGCCGCCGACCCCGCCTTCGGCCTGTCCAAGGAGGAGATCCTCCGTCACCTGGATCCCGCCGACTACATCGGCTGCTGCCCCCAGCAGGTGGACCGGTTCCTGGCCCAGTGCGTCCAGCCGGTGCTGGAGAAGTACCCCCAGGCCCTGGCCGGCCACGGGGCAGAGATCAAGGTGTAAGGCCACAGGGTCTCTTTTTCCCACACGAAGAATCCCTCCCGGGGGGCTTTCCCCGGGAGGGATTTGTTCCGATATGCCGCCTGCGGGAACCGCCCCCAGGCCCGATTCAAAAACCAAGAAAAGCGAGGGATCCCCTATGGCCGGACTGGTCGTATTAGAAAAAATGGTTATGCTCCTCCTGCTCATGGTGGTGGGCTTTGCCGCCGCCAAAGCGGGGTGGGTGGACGGCGCCTTCAGCCAGAAAACCAGCCGCATGATTACCAACGTCTTCATTGTGGCCACTATCCTCTCCTCGGTGGTGGGGGTGGAGCCCCTCTTCTCCGGCCAGGAGCTGGCCCTGGTGGTGGTGGCGGTGTTTGTGCTCTTCGGCATCGGGGGGCTCATCGGGTGGTTTTCCGCCCGGCTGCTGCCCCTGGCCCAGCAGGACCGGACGGTGGCCTGGCTGTCGGTCTTTTTTATGAACAACGTCTTCATCGGCTTCCCGGTGGTGGAGGCCCTGTTCGGGGAGAACGCCGTCTTCTGCGCCTCCCTGACCAACCTGCCCTTTAACCTGCTCCTCTTCTCCATCGGCGTCAGCCGCCTGCGGGCGGGCCAGGGGAGAGGGCGGGTAACCCTGCGGGAGGTCTTCACGCCGCCCCTCATCGGCACCCTGGTGGCCATTGTGGTGTTCCTGTTCCAGATCCCCGTGCCCGCCCTGGTGGGGGACACGGTGAAGACCCTGGGGGCGGCCACCGTCCCCCTGTCCATGCTGGTCATCGGCATCTCCCTGAGCCAGGTGCCCATGGGCCAGGCCCTGCGGGACTGGAGGGCCTACGCGGTGAGCCTGGTGCGGCTGATCCTGTGCCCCATCGTGGTCTGGCTGGTGCTGGGCCTCTTCCTGGAGGGGACCACCCTGGGGGTGCTGACGGTCATCGCCGCCTGCCCCAGCGGGGCCATGATTACCATCCTGTGCGTGCGGTATGGGCTGGATGACATGTTCGCCTCTCGGGTGAACTTTGTCAGTACATTGCTGTGCGCGGTGACGCTGCCGCTCATGACATACTTTTTGCTGTGAGGGGTGGGCAGCACTGCCATGTGGGGGCCGTGCCCTGGCACTGGGTGATCCGGCCCGGAGGGCCGGGAACCGGTGGTGGTCGCAGTCCTGCGACGTGGGGGACGTGCCCTTGGGGTTTGGGGTCGGCCCCAGGGCCGGTACGGTTCGTCGGCGCACACTGCGCCGTGGGGGTTTGCGCCGCCCGGCGCGGGGGCTCCATTTCTCTGGAGAAATGGAGGAAAGAGCACCAGGGGGAAAGAGTTTCTTTCCCCCTGGACCCCCAAACTCTGGTTAGTGTGAGACTTTGGGGCAGGGGTCCTAACGGGATTCACTGGCCTGCGGCCCTTATCCTCTAGGCTCTACGGGCCCGCCCACCAGCTAGGCGGGCTGGGGCAGTTTGTGGAAGACTGCTGGGAGAGGGTGGAAGACAAGTACATTATTTTTCTACTTTTCGATGCTTTGTATCAGGAGAGAGTAAGCGTAGTGTTTTTTGTATTGGGGAGAAAGACATACTCACGCCTTACCCGAAGTGTAACCCTCACGCCCCCTGCGCGCCGAGCCGGCAGGCGCGCACGCATCCCACCTGCCGCGCTTGGGCCGCAGGCCTGCTACCAACTCACGGTACAGCCCGAAGGATTACACCCACTAGAGAAGAGGGGTCCAGGGGGGAGGAAACTCCTTCCCCCTGGTCTTCTTTCCCCCATTTCTTCGAAAGAAATGGGGCCCC
>DBEYYM010000133.1:0-5977 GCA_048184675.1 Evtepia sp.
GGCTATCGTTGCCAGTTCAACGGCGCTATCGGCCCCTACAAGGGCGGCCTGCGCTTCCAGCCCAACGTGTATCCCGGCATCATCAAGTTCCTGGGCTTTGAGCAGATCTTCAAGAACTCCCTGACCGGCCTGCCCATCGGCGGCGGCAAGGGCGGCGCTGACTTCGATCCCGCTGGTAAGTCCGACGCTGAGATCATGCGCTTCTGCCAGAGCTTCATGACTGCTCTGTATCGTTACATCGGGCCCGACATCGACGTTCCCGCTGGTGACATGGGCGTTGGCGGCCGTGAGATCGGCTTCCTGTATGGCCAGTATCGTCGCCTGAAGGGCACCTTCGAGAACGGCGTTCTGACCGGTAAGGGCCTGTCCTTCGGCGGCTCCCTGATCCGTCCCGAGGCTACCGGTTACGGTGCTGTGTACTATCTGCTGGAAGTGCTGAAGCACGAAGGCGAGGACATCAAGGGCAAGACCATCGCTGCTGCTGGTTTCGGCAACGTGACCTGGGGCATCGCCAAGAAGGCTATGCAGCTGGGCGCTAAGGTCATCACCCTGTCCGGCCCCGACGGCTACGTCCTGGATCCCGACGGTGTTGCTACCGAGGAGAAGGTCGACTACCTGCTGGAGATGCGTGCTTCCGGCCGCAACAAGGTGCAGGATTATGCTGACAAGTTCGGCGTTCAGTTCTTCCCCGGCCAGAAGCCCTGGGGCGTGAAGGCTGACATCATCATGCCCTCCGCTATGCAGAACGACGTCAACCTGGAGCAGGCTAAGAAGATCGCTGAGTGCGGCGCTAAGTACTACATCGAGGTTGCTAACATGCCCACCACCAACGACGCTCTGGCCTTCCTGATGAACGAGACCAAGATGATCGTTGCTCCCTCCAAGGCTGTTAACGCTGGCGGCGTTGGCGTTTCCGCTCTGGAAATGTCCCAGAACTCCGAGCGTCTGGTCTGGACCGAGGAAGAGGTCGATGCTCAGCTGCAGAAGATGATGATCAACATCCACAAGGTCTCTGCTGAGGCTGCTGAGGAGTATGGCCTGGGCTACAACCTGGTCGCTGGCGGCAACATCGCTGGCTTCAAGAAGGTTGCTGAGGCTATGATGGAGCAGGGCATCTTCTAATTAAGACCCCTACTTCTCTTCTTACATCAACATCAAAAAGGAGTCAACCGAAAGGTTGGCTCCTTTTTTGTCTCCACCCTGTCATTGACCTTTCTCCCCCCGCCCTGTATAATAAAAGAAAACGCAAGGAGGCCGCCATGGAATCCCACAACAGGTTGCGCACGCTGCAGCAGCAGCTGGCCCAAAAAGGCCATTGGGAGGCTCAGCTCCAGGCCCTCAAGGACCAGCAGGCCCTTTTGAAGCGCAATGTCCAGGCCTTGGAAAAGGCCAAGCAGTCCGAACAGGCCGATGTAGACCGGCTAGAGGGCCGGACCCTGGCGGCCTTCTTTTACAACGCCATCGGCAAGATGGAGGAAAAGCTCACCCAGGAGCGCCGGGAAGCCTACGCCGCCCGAGCCAAATATGACGCCGCCTGCCGAGAACTGGCCGATGTGGAGCAAGACATTCTCCGGGTCCAAGGGGAGCTAGACCATCTTGTCACCTGCCGGCAGGAATACGACCAGGCCTTTCAGGCCAAAGCCCGGGCCCTGAAAGCTTCCGGTTCCCCCGCGGGGCTCCAGGTTCTCCAGGCGGAAGAGACCCTGGCCCAGCACGCCAGCCAGATCAAAGAGCTCCAGGAGGCAATCTCCGCCGGTGAACTGGCCCAGGGCACGATCCAGGAGCTCCTCAGCAGCCTGGACAGCGCCGAAAGCTGGGGCCAGTGGGACGTGTTCGGCGGCGGCTTCCTGGCCGACATGGCCAAGTACGACCACCTGGATGACGCCCAGGCCCAGGTGGAACGCCTGCAAAGCCAGCTCCGAGCTTTTCAGCGGGAGCTGGCCGACGTGGAAGTCCAGGTAGACCTCCAATTCACCATGGACAGTTTCCTCCGCTTCGCCGATGTCTTTTTCGACAATATTTTCACCGACTGGGCGGTTTTGGATAAGATCTCCCATGCCCGGGCCCAAGCCCAGCAGACCAAAGGCCAGATCGATTCCCTCTTAACCGGCCTCCAGGCCCAGCTGGCCAAGGCCAAAGCCGATCTCCGGGCCGCCCAACGGGCCCATGATGCCCTGGTCACTGATGCCCCCTTGTAACATCCTCCGCCTGTCTCCTATCATAATAGGATGTTTCCTGAGAAAGGAGCCCTCCATGGTATACAACGCCGAAGATCTTTCACGGTTTCTCCAACTCCGAGCCCAAGCCGCCCAAAAAAGGCAGCTGGAGGCCAACCAAGCTGCCCTAACCGCCCAATGCCAGACCCTCTCTGACCGCGCCACCGCCTGTAAAAAGGCCCGGCTGGAGGCGGAGCAGGAGCTGGCTGAGCTGGAATCCGGCGGGGCCAAGGGCTTCCTCTACTCCATCGCCGGCGGAAAGGCCCAGCGCCTGAAAAATGCCCAGGAGGCCCTCCGCACCGCCAAAGCCGACGACCAACAGGCCGCCTGGGATCTGGCCCAGGCCCAGGCAAGCCTTTTCCAAACAGAGCGGGAGTTGGAAGGGCTGGCCGGGGTGGACGAAGCCCTGGCTGAGGCCCGCCAGGCCCGCGGCACGGCCCTCAAGGCCGCCGGTCTCCCCCAGAGCCAGCAGCTGCTGTCCCTGGAAGCGAGCTTGGCCCAAGGAGCCACTCTGGTCCAGGCCATCACCGGCCTGTGCACCCAATGCCAGACCGCCGTAGAGGCCGCCCAACAGACCTTGGATCTGGCCGAACGCTCTGAATTCGCCCGGAATGTTTCCACCATCGGGATGCTGGAAACCTTGTCTGACAAAACCCTGCAGGCCCAGCAGGTCTTAGCGGCAGGATTAACCTCCCTGCTGGCCCAGGCGGAAGGGACCCTGCTCCACTTAGAAGAGATGCAAGATGATCTCCTAGCTCAAGAATTCTATCCTGCCCACAGCGAATACCAGGACACAATGTAAAGAAAAGACCAGGTTCCCATGGGAACCTGGTCTTTTCCGTTATTCTACAGTGTTCTCCAGCACGCCGATGCCTTCAATCTCACACCGAACCACATCCCCGGCCTTCAGGAACTTGGGCGGGTCAAAGCCCATGCCCACCCCTGCCGGGGTGCCGGTGGCGATGATGGTTCCCGCCTGAAGGGTCATCCCCTGGGAGAGCTCATGGATCACATGGGCAATGCCGAAAATCAGCTCATCGGTAACGGCATCCTGCCGGAGCTCCCCATTGATCCAGGTGCGGATGGCCTGGGCCGGAGGCTGGGCAAAGGTCTCCTTGGTGACAATGCAGGGGCCCATGGGGGTAAATCCGTCCAGCCCCTTGCCAAAGTACCACTGCTTGTGCCCAGTCTGAAGGTTCCGGGCAGAGACGTCATTGACAATGGTGTAACCGAAAACATAGTCAAAGGCCTCTTCCTCGGCCACGTCCTTCGCATCTTTGCCCAGGATTACCGCCAACTCAGTCTCATAATCCAAGCTGTCCACAAGGTCAAAGTGGCCGGGAATGGGATCCCCAGGGCCGGGACAGTGGGTGGCTCGCTTGGAGAAATACACGGCGCTTCCCCGCTCCCGGGTAAAGGCCTGAGCGTCAAACTGCTCAGCCTCGGCTTTGTGCTTCTGGTAATTCATCCCCAGACAGATCACATCCTGCCGGGGCTCAGGAATGGGCGCCAAAATCTGGACCTGGTCCAACAAGAGGGTGCCAGCCTCCTTTTGGGCTGCCTCCAGCACCTTTTGCCGGTGCTGCGGGTCATCGGTGAGCAGCTGGTTCATGGTTTCGTAGGGCAGGGTAGTTACCTTGCCGGGCGTGTTCTCCAGGCAGACCAAGGTACGGCCCTGCCAAGCAACTGTGTACAACTTCATGGGGAATTCCCTCCTATCTTTTCTTTGGCTTTTTTATGCTCCGTGCCAGCGGTCCAGGGCGGCGACCAAGGCCGCAACGGCCTCTGGTTGGGTGGCCCAACTGGTGCAAATCCGCACAGCGGTATGGCTCTCGTCCACCTTGCTCCAGAAGGAGAAGGCAAAGGCCTCTTCCAGCTCCGCCAGCAGGCCATCGGGTAAAATTGGGTACTGCTGGTTGGTGGGGGAGTCAAAGAGCATCTCGTACCCCCGCTCCTCAAAAGCCCGGCGGATGGTCATGGCCAGCTGGTCCGCTTGGCGGGCCAGGGCAAAATACAGGCCGTCCTCCAACATGGCGCAGAACTGAACGCCCAGCAGCCGGCCTTTGGCCAGCAGGCCCCCATGCTGCTTGATGTGGTAGCGGAAATCCTTCTGCAGCACCGGATTTCTCAGCACCAGCGCCTCCCCAAAGAGAAGCCCTTGCTTGGTGCCCCCCAGATAAAAGGCGTCACACCGCTGGGCCAGGTCGGGCAGGGTCATGTCACAGGCCTCGCTCATCAGTCCATAGCCCAGCCGAGCCCCGTCCACATAGAGGAAGAGACCACAGGCTTGGCAGGTCTCCCACAGGGCCGTCAGCTCTGCCAGGCTGTATAGGGTGCCGTTCTCCGTGGGCTGGGAAAGATACACCATCCCCGGCTGAACCATATGCTCATGGGTCACATCCTGCCAGTGGGCGTCATAGACTCGCTGGACGTCTTGGGCGGTGAGTTTTCCATCCTCGCTGGGCACAGCCAGAACTTTGTGTCCCGTGGCCTCAATGGCCCCGCTCTCATGCACGTTAATGTGGCCGCTGTTCGCCGCAATCACCCCCTGGTGGGGCCGCAAAGCGGCGGCAATTACCGTGGTGTTCACCTGGGTACCGCCCACCAGGAAATGGACATCCAGGCTCTCATCCTGGCAAAGCCGGCGCAGATAAGCCCGGGCCTGGTCACAATAGGCATCCTCTCCATACCCCGGTGTCTGCTCCAGGTTGGTTTCCATCAGTCGTTCCAGAACCCGCGGATGGGCTCCCTCGGCATAATCACATTCAAATCGAATCATGGTCGCACCTCCTGGTATATGATACGAAACTGGCCCGGAAATGGCTCACGCCCGGTACAACCGCGCTTTACCCGCGCCAAACTGGCTTTTATAGACAAAAAAACTCCTAAAACCGAAGTTTTAGAAGCTTTTTGGAGCTGCTGGGCGGATTTGAACCGCCGACCTCATCCTTACCAAGGATGCGCTCTACCGACTGAGCTACAGCAGCATAGATGACTTGCTGTCACCACAAGTCAAAAATATGGCGACGCGGAAGGGACTTGAACCCTCGACCTCCGGCGTGACAGGCCGGCGTTCTAACCAACTGAACTACCGCGCCATTTTGGCAGGGGCAGAAGGACTTGAACCCTCGGCACGCGGTTTTGGAGACCGCTGCTCTACCAACTGAGCTATACCCCTATATGGTGGGCCTTCACGGACTCGAACCGTGGCCCGACCGGTTATGAGCCGGTTGCTCTAACCAACTGAGCTAAAGGCCCATTTCCGGTTTCCATAGGCTATATACAAACCTGGTCTTGCCCAGGGATTTGGTAAAGTGGCGCCCCCTGTAGGACTCGAACCTACGACACCGCGGTTAACAGCCGCGTGCTCTACCGACTGAGCTAAGGAGGCAGATTGGAGGAGGTTAACTCCTCCGAGTGTTGGCGTTACCTATTTTCCCGGTTCGTCTCCAAACAAGTATCTTCGGCGCAAGTGAGCTTAACTTCCGTGTTCGGGATGGGAACGGGTGGACCCTCACTGCAATCAACACCAACTTACTTTCTTGTGAACAAGAAAGTAAGCAAAGAAAACTTTCTGCTGGCTTCGTTTCGTGTTCCTGTGGTAGAACTACGATTCGTTGCTACAAGTCTGTCTTTTTTCACTTTCTATTCCAAGAAAAGTTTGAGGTTGTTTTCGCACCCTCAAAACCGAACAAAGTAACTTCCGTATGCCGCGCAAGCGCCTGCATATTCTTCTCTTAACCTGAGACTCAGGTCAAGCC
>DBEYYM010000134.1:0-2625 GCA_048184675.1 Evtepia sp.
CGATGGCCTCTAAGATTTCGTTTACATTCATGTTTTCTCATCCTTGCTCTTTCCTGGCTTTCCACCAGAAAGCGTAAAATAGAAAAAGAGAGTGAAACCCTTGGGTTTCGCTCTCTTGTTTCACAAAATACAATGGGAAGCGCCCATCCCCTCACCCTCGGTGCAGGGGGACCGCTCCTTCTTGCAAGGGAGAGTTCCGCTCCGTGATGCCAGCTCAGTTCCTCTTGGTCTGCCGAGCTCGGTGCTCTGCCGGGCGCGGCCTGCTTCCAAAAACGGCCGGCCCGGCAGAGGAAAGATTTCGTTACTGGCATCATAATACGCTGCCTTCCAAAATGCAAGTTTTATCTTCGCATCTTGCATATTTTCAGCGTAGAGCACAACTTTTCCCTGTTATTTCAGGATTTAACGGGAGAAAACGCGAACATTTTGAACAATTTCTTGCAAAAATTGCAAATGCAATGTTTGCTGCCTCCGCTTGTTTTACAGGGTTAAGGCCTGTTTCACCGAAAGGGCCTGCCGAACTTTCTGCGCAATCCCCTCCGGGGTGAGCCGATAGGCCTCCAGCACCTTCTGCGCTGCGCCGGAGCGGCCAAATTCGTCCTCCACACCATGGCGGATGATAGGCACAGGGCAGGCAGAGGCCAGATACTCAGAAACTGCACTGCCCAGGCCGCCAATGACGTTGGCCTCCTCCGTGGTCACAAGGCAGCCCGTCTCCCGGGCAGCTGTCAAGAGGATCTCGGTATCCAGCGGCTTGATGGTGTGCATATCAATAACCCGGACAGAGATGCCCTCCTCTGCCAGCAGGTCGGCGGCCTTCAGCGCCAGCTGGACCATCATGCCCACAGCCACCACGGTGACATCCTGGCCGTCTCGGAGAAGGACGCCCTTGCCGATCTCAAACTGATAGCCTTCCAGGCTGTCGGTAACATTCTCCACTGCCAGGCGGCCCAGACGCATGTAGGCAGGGCCCTCATAGTGCAGCAGGGCCTTCACCGCTGCCTTCATTTCATGGCCGTCACAGGGACACAAAACGGTCATATTGGGGATAGCGCGCATAATGGCCAGGTCCTCAATGCACTGGTGGGTTGCCCCATCCTCGCCCACAGACAGCCCGCCGTGGGAGCCCACGATCTTCACATTCAGGCCGGGATAAGCCACGCTGTTGCGGACCTGCTCCCAAGCCCGCCCAGCAGCGAACATTGCAAAAGAGTTTACAAAGGGCTTCTTCCCGCAGGCAGCCAGGCCGGCGGCCACACCCACCATGTTGCCCTCGGCAATGCCCATATCAAAAAAGCGGTCTGGGTACGCTGTGCCAAACTCTTTGGTCATGGTGGAGCCGGACAGATCGGCGTCCAAAACCACCAGGTCAGGCTCCTGGTCAGCCAGTTCTACCAGCGCCTTGCCATAGGCGGCGCGGGTTGCAATTTTCTCTGCCATCTTACTTTCCCTCCTTCTCTGCCAGTGCGGCCACCAGCTCCTGCCGGGCCTGCTGATACTGCTCCTCATTGGGCGCCTTGCCATGCCAGCCGGCCTGGTTCTCCATGAAAGAGACCCCTTTGCCCTTTACCGTCTTTGCCAGAATCATGGTAGGGGCGCCAGAGAGGCCCTTGGCCTGCTCAAAGGCTGCCGACAGAGCAGCCAGGTCATGGCCGTCCACCTTGAGCACATTCCAGCCAAAGGCTTCCAGCTTTTTGTCCAGGGGCTCGGTGGGCATCACATCGGTGGTCTTGCCGTCAATCTGCAGACCGTTGACGTCGATGACCGCGCAGAGGTTATCCAGGCTATACTTGGCGGCGCTCATAAAGGCCTCCCAGACCTGGCCTTCCTCCACCTCGCCATCTCCCAGGACGGCGTAGACGCGATATGCCTTGTGGTCCATTTTCCCGGCCAAGGCCATGCCCACAGCAGTGGAAATGCCCTGCCCCAGGGAACCTGTGGACATGTCCACGCCCTTCACGTGGCGCATTTCTGCGTGGCCGGACAGGTGCCCGTCCACGCTGCGGAAGAGCTTTAAGTCGTCTTCCGGGAAATAGCCCCGCTGGGCCAAGGTGGGATAGAGCGCGGGGGTGCAGTGGCCCTTAGAAAGGACAAACCGGTCCCGGTTGGGGTCTTCCGGATTCTTGGGGTCCACCTGCATCACGTCAAAATACAGGACGGTAAGGATGTCCATGGCAGAAAAAGAGCCGCCCAGATGCCCGGACGCACAGTTGTACACCATGTCCAACCCCAGAAGCCGCCCTTTCGCTGCGACGGCTTCCAGCGTGCGCAAATCAGTTTTCATATCGTTGCCTCCTCCAGCAAACCGCATAAATTTACAATCAGCTACAGTGTAACACGGAAATTTTCTCTGGTCAATTCTCTTTCTCGCCTTGCAATTTGGTTTTGTTTCCTCTATAATACCTTTTGCCCCTAATTGGTTTGTGGGCAGCTTATATAATTCCGGGTGTAGTGAAGGTGGTATCGCGCTTGATTTGGGCGAATACGACCAGCCGGACGAAACAATCAAACAACCGGGTGTAGCGCTGTTGGTAGCGCGCCTGCTTTGGGATCAGGATGCCGCAGGTTCGAATCCTGTCACTCGGACCAACTTTTGTGAAAAACCGCCTGTGTAGGCGGTTTTTC
>DBEYYM010000135.1:0-11712 GCA_048184675.1 Evtepia sp.
GGCTATATCAGAAAAAGTTAGGTCCCACCCCTCACGGGGTGGGTGGATTGAAATGAGTCTATCAAGCAGGCTATATCAGATAAAGTTAGGTCCCACCCCTCACGGGGTGGGTGGATTGAAATATCAACACGATCATCCGAATGTACGGAGAGGACCGTCCCACCCCTCACGGGGTGGGTGGATTGAAATGTGGTGGACGTGTTCCGGGGCAGCTCCAAGGGCACGTCCCACCCCTCACGGGGTGGGTGGATTGAAATCTATAGTATCAAGATAAGGAGCGCTTCGCGCTTTCGTCCCATCCCCTCGCGGGGTGGGGGGATTGAAATGACTGTTTTTGTTGCATTTGAGCCCGGCAAAAATGTCCCACACCTCGTGGGGTGGGTGGATTGAAATTGGCCTGCGCCGTGGTCATCGGGGAGGACCCCCAGGTCCCACCCCACGCGGGGTGAGTGGATTGAAATTATTATTGGAAGGCGAAAAACGAGAACCGGGCCAGTCCCACCTCTCACGGGGTGGGTGGATTGAAATTACAACACGCTGGCCCAAATCCCGAATAAGTACAACGTCCCACCCCGCGCAGGGTGGGTGGATTGAAATAAGAACTGCGCGGCTATTGCTGGTACCCTGAATTAGTCCCACCCCTCGCGGGCTGGAGGGGTTGAAATACAAATGGGTGCTAGCAATCATTGTACACGAGTGTCCTACCCCCTGCAGGGTGGACAGATTATATGTATTTGGACGATTCTTTGGCAACCACCGCCCACATGAACAAGGACAGCATTCCAAAGGAATCTCTTTTGAGAAAACGGCTCAGTTTTGAGGTTCCAGCAAAAAATTCCCCCATGGCGAGGCGCGGCCATGGGGGAATTGAGTTATATGAGCTCTATGAGAATTTTCACAAAGAAAATGGCCAGAACCAGAATCATCAAAGGCTTAACCGCTTTGGCGCCGCCTTTGTCAAAAAACCGGGTGCCCAAGTAATTGCCCAAAAGGCTGAAGCATCCTGCAGCCAGCCCCAGGGGGAGGAGAACCTTTCCGTTCAGCAGAAAAACGACCAGGGCAGAGAGGTTGGTGGTCAGGTTAATGACCTTGGCAATGCCGTTGGCGGCGTGGAGCTCCATGTGGGCCAACCCTGTCAGCAGCAGAATCAAAAAGGTGCCGGTACCCGGACCATAAAAGCCGTCATAAACGCCAATGGACAGGGCGGCGCCCATGGCAATGGCGGTGGTTTTCCACGGGCCGTAAGGAGGGTGCTGGGTGTCCAGGGCGTGCCCCCGGAGGATGTAGAGGCCCGTCAAAGGCAGGATCACCAGCATGATGATCTTAAACACCCCGTCGGCAATCAGCAGGGCCAGATGTGCCCCGGCAGAGGACCCCACCAGCGCGCACACGGCGCAAAAGGCGCCCCGTTTCCAGTTGATATACCCGCTGCGGGCAAAGCGGATGGTGGCTAGGGTGGTCCCCATGCCCGAGCTGAGCTTGTTGGTGCCGATGGCAAAGTGGACAGGCAGACCGGCGATGAGATAGGCCGGCAGGGAAATGAGCCCGCCGCCCCCGGCCATGGCATCCACCAAGCCGGCCAGAAAAACCAGGGGGCATACAATGAGAAAGGGGAGAATGGTCAGTTCCATAGAGATCACTCCGTGTGTCAAAGGGATGGGCAGGTTGCGCAGCCATGCCAAGGGTGCCAGAAAACGTGCCTGTCAGTCCTTGTGGGGGGATTCCGCCTGTTGGGCCTTCCAGGCCTTGATCTGCTCCAGGCGGGTTTTGAACTTGCCCTCCTGGCCCTGTTCGGTGGGGTGGTAATATTCCCGGCCCAGCAGGGCATCGGGCAGGCACTGCATATCGGTGAGCTTGTCCTTAGTGTTGTGGGCGTATTGGTACCCCTTGCCGTAATCCAGCTCCTGCATGAGCTTGGTGACGCCGTTGCGGATCACCAGGGGGACTGGTTCGGAGAGCTGAGTCAGCGCATCCTTTTTGGCTTGCTCATAGGCCATGTAAAGGGCGTTGGACTTGGGCACCAGAGACAGGTAAACCACCGCCTGGGTCAGATGGACCGAGCACTCGGGCATGCCAATAAAGTGACAGGCCTGATAGGCCGCCACCGCCACCTCCAGAGCCCGAGGATCTGCCAGCCCCACGTCTTCGCTGGCAAACCGGGTCACTCGACGGGCGATATAGAGGGGGTCTTCTCCGGCCTCCAGCATCCGGGCCAGCCAATAGACGGCCGCGTCGGGGTCAGAGTTTCGCATGGATTTGTGGAGGGCGGAGATCAGGTTATAATGCTCCTCGCCCTTCTTGTCATAAAGGAGGGATTTTTTAGCGGTGCACTGCTCCAAGGTCTCCCGGGTCACGGTGATGGTCTGGCCGGAGACCACCCCGTTGAGCACCACCATTTCCAAGGTGGACAGGGCCGACCGGGCGTCTCCGTTGGCGAAGTTGGCGATGGCCTCCAGCATGTCTGGCTGGATGTCCACCTGCTGGCTGCCGAAGCCCCTGGGGTCTTCCAGGGCCCGCTGAAGCAGACGCACCAAGTCCTCGGCTTTCAGGGCCTGGAGCACAAAGACCTTGCACCGAGAGAGCAGGGCCCCATTGACCTCAAAAGAGGGGTTCTCTGTGGTGGCGCCGATGAGGATGATGCTGCCTTTCTCCACAAAGGGGAGGAAGGCGTCCTGCTGGGCCTTGTTAAACCGGTGGATCTCGTCCACGAAAACGATGGTCCGCTCTCCAAAGCGCCGGTTGCTTTCGGCCTGCTGCATGACGCTGCGGATCTCCTTAATACCGCTGGTGACGGCGGAGAAATCGATGAACGCCGACTGGGTGGAGTTGGCAATGATCCGGGCCAAGGTGGTTTTGCCCACCCCTGGCGGCCCCCAGAAGATCATGGAGGAGATCCGGTCGCTTTCGATCAGCCGCCGCAGGACCTTGCCCTGCCCCAGCAGATGGGTCTGCCCCACATATTCCTCTAAGGTTCGGGGCCGCAGCCGGGCGGCCAGGGGCTGGGTGTCCTCCCGTTCAAATAGGGTTCGCTGTTCCATGGTGGCCTCCTGGTTTCGTCAAAATGCGATACAGATATGATTATAGCCCAAATCCCGTGAAAAACAAGGGCGTGGGCCAAAGAAAGCCCGGGGCGGAGCAGGGGGAAGTCCTTCCATGGGCCCTCCGGGGTAAAAATCCGAGGCATCCGAAAAATGACGGAATCTGGAGGGGAAAAGCGGAAAAAAATCTCTCAAGCAGCTGAAAAAATTTTCTGTGAAATCTTCCGTTTTTGTCAGAGTGTGCTATAATAACGAAGTTAAACTGGTCATGCGATACCGAGATATATTTATGAGGGAGGACGACCAATATGAAAACCCTGTACGATGGAAAGACCAAAACCGTCATGGTGGACGAGGCCACCGGCGTGGTGAATCTCTTCTTCAAGGATTCCGCCACCGGTGAAAACGGCATGTTTGACCCCGGCTATAACACCGTGGGCGGCAGCGTGGAAGGCAAGGGCAAGATCGGCCTGCAGATCTCCAAGCACTTCTTCGAGATCATGGAAAAGAACGGCATCCCCACCCACTACCTGGGCGCCGACATTGACAAGAACCTGATGCAGGTCCGTCAGCTCACCGTGCCCAAGCTGGAGTTCGTGCTGCGTTACTTCACCGCCGGCTCCATGAGCCGCCGCTTCAGCCTGGAAGAGGGCATCGTTTTCGATCCCCCTTACACCGAGGTCACTCTGAAGGACGACGACCAGGGCGATCCCCTGATCAGCGAGCGCCTGTGCATTATGAAGGGTCTGCTGGCCCCCGGCCAGTATGACGAGGCCCTGGGCATCCTGGTCAAGGTGGGCGAGGTTCTGAAGAAGGAGCTGGCCGCCATGAACCTGACCCTGATCGACTTTAAGATCGAAGTGGGCTATGACGAAAACGGCAAGATGTACGTGGTGGACGAAATCACCCCCGACATCTGGAGAGTCCGCGACGAAAACGGCAACATCCCCAACCAGATTGACTGCGCCAAGCTGATTCTGGAGAAGATCTAATTCTTTTGTTCCCCCAACCCCCTCGCTTCCTCTGGGAGCGAGGGGGTTTTTATCCGGTGAGAAAACCGCCGAAAGAACCCCGGGACGGGTAACCCGTCCCGGGGTTTGCGCCGGAAAAAGGGGCCTTTCGTTCCCCGCAGATAAAAAACGCAGGTCCAGGAATGGACCTGCGTTTTTTGCTGGGGTTACTGGTTGCCGAATTTCTGCTTGACGGAATTGATCTTGTTCTGCTCGGCGTTTTCGGTGGGGTACCAGCCTTTGTCGGCCATCATGTCATACACGGTGTCCTGCATGGTCAGGGACTCGCCCAGGGCAGAGTGGAAGGCCTGGTGCACGCTGCTGGTGGGGGACTCGATGGTGCCGTGGAGATACAGGTCGCAGACCCCCTTCTCCAGCAAAAGGATATTTTCCATTAAGTTCTTGTCATCCATTGGGGGTACCTCCTTACAGCAGGCCATAGAATTTTTGGAAAAGCTGTTGATGCTTCTGGGCCATCTGGGTCACGTAGTTTTTCAGCTCCGGGTCCTGGAGCTGGCTGGCGGTTTCCTTGCACTTGGTCTGGAAATACTTCTCGTGGCCCAGGGCGTCCTCGATATAGGACAGCTCTTTTGTGGTCATGGCAAATCACCTCTTCGGTCATACTATCCCCACAGCGGGGGACTGAGGATAGTCTGCCAAGGGGGAAGGAAATTATACGTCCGGCCGCATAGGGCTCCAAAGACAAGGTAAACTAAAGGCATTCCCTTTTTGATCAGGAGGTTTTTATGGACGAGAGAAGGATGACCAGCGACCGGCTGGCGGCTTTTGCCGCGCACCTGAAGGAAGAGGAGCGCAGCCAGGGCACGGTGGAGAAGTACTTGCGGGATCTGCGGCAGTTTATGGCCTGGCTCGGGGGGCGGACGGTGACCAAGGAGGGGGCTGCCGGCTGGAAAGAGGCCCTGCTGGCCAAGGGGTATGAGCCCTCCACCGTCAACGGCAAGCTGGCCGCCCTGAATGCCTTCCTGGGCTTTTTGGGCTGGCAGGACTGCCAGGTGAAAGCCCTCAAGCTCCAGCGGCGCCTGTTCCGGGAGGCCAAGCGGGAGCTGACCCGCGCAGAGTACCAGCGGCTGACAGAGACCGCCCGCAGCCAGGGGAAGGAGCGCCTGTTTTTGCTGATGGAGACCATCTGCGCCACGGGGATCCGGGTCAGTGAGGTGCAGGATATCACCCTGGAGGCCGCCCGGCAGGGGAGAGCGGAGATTTCTTTGAAAGGGAAGATCCGCACCATTCTCCTGCCCGGTAAGCTGTGCCGGAAGCTGATAAAATATGCCCGAAAACAAAATATCGCTTCCGGCGAGATTTTTCTCACCAGAAGCGGACGCCCCCTGTCTAGAAAACAGATTTGGGCGGAAATGAAAGCCCTGTGCAAACGGGCCGGGGTGGCAGACACCAAGGTCTTCCCCCACAACCTGCGGCATTTGTTTGCCCGGTGCTTTTACCGGGTGTGCCATGACCTGGCCAAGCTGGCCGACGTGCTGGGGCACAGCTCCGTAGAGACCACGCGGATCTACTTGGTCTCCACAGGGGAGGAGCATGAGCGGACCCTGGAAAAGCTGGGGTTGGTGGTTTGAGACAAAATAAATCATTTGTCCGTGAATGGATGTAACTTGCCGTTTACACCTTATTCTTTGTTATCTTATCATACCATAGCACTCTTTTTCAACCCTATTTATTGCATTTGTGCGCAAGAAAAATAAGACCGTCAAGAATTCTTTTTGCCGGTCTATCTTCTTTTGTCATTTCGTTGACACATTTCTTGAAGAATCGTATATTTTTATTCTTCAGTTCATCCCTAACACCCTATGTATTGGACAAATGATTTATTTTGTCCTAAATGCGAAGTCCAAAAAATTGATAAACGGAGGGAACTATGAGATGAAAAAACGATTATTTGCCACATTTTTATCACTATGTATGGTGATAAGCTTGCTGCCGGTGACGGCACTAGCGGAGGGCGAGACAAAGACAGATATTGGAGCAACGACTGCAACATTGTCGGCTGGAAGCTATATCTTAAATGATGATGTGACATTGACTAACAGCGCGTTGACCATTGAAAGCAATGCCACTGTTACAATCGACTTGAATGGGCACAAATTGACCAATAAGGCCGGGGAGCATACCATCGTCAACAACGGTACGCTGACCATCACGGACAGCGTTGGTGGCGGCGTGGTTGATAACGTGAGCCATGCCAAGGCCGCTATCATGAACAATAACGGCGCGACTTGTACCATTTTGGCTGGTCAATTTACCCGGAGCCAAGAAAATGGTCAGAGCAGCACTAACAATGGTGGCAACAGCTACTATACGATTAACAACTATGGTACAATGACGTTTGGCACCGAAGATGGCGCGAATAATATTACCGTTACTGCCAATGGTAATTATTCCAGTCTGGTCCATAACGGTTGGCAAAGCAGTTCTGATGCGACGGGTAAAACCGCCACAATGACAATCTATGGTGGCACCTTCACTGGCGGCATTAACACCATCAAGAACGATGAGAGTGGTACGCTGACGATTAACGGCGGTACCTTTAATAACGTGACTCAGTATGCTGTCCAGAACTGGAATACGGCAATCATTAATGGCGGAACATTTGAATCGAGTACCATGGCAGCTATATACAATGGCGCAGATACCGCAGGTACTTCTGACGGTCAATTGACTATAACTGGTGGCAAATTTACCGCTGCTGCTAACAACTATGTGGTGTTCAGCAAAACCGGAAATAGTTATACTAGCAATACCTACTCAGGCGCATCGGCATCGATCAGCGGCGGTGCTTATTCCAATAAATATGTAAGCAATACCTACGACTATGAGAACGATAGTCCTGTTGTTGTCAACGCGGACGGCACTTGTGAAGTGAAAACTGAGAACGATGTAACAAGTCTGCCGCAGGACAGCACGGGCCGCTATTATGCGGATACCGACGCCGCCGAAGCCAACAATGCGGCTAAGATTACAGAGGAAGATGGCACTACTACCTACTATGCCAGCCTGTCCGCCGCCATTGCTGCCGCCGACGCTGGTGACACGGTCACTTTGCTGAAAAATGTGACGATTTCTGTTCCAAGCGGTACCGGTACCAACACCGGCGCTATCAACATTACCAAGAATATCACCCTGGATGGCAATGGTAAGACGATCACAGCGGGCAGTAATTTTACCGGACAAGAGCACATCATCAACGTGACCTCCAACGCCACGATTAAGGATCTGACCATCGTTGGTAACAAAAACACCAAGCATGGCATCAACGTCTGGGCCGCGGCTGAATCTGACACCCAGCCGAATGTCACCGTCACCGACGTGACCATCCAGAACTGCGGCACCGCCGCCATGGTGGTCAATAACTCCAAGGTCACTGCTACCGAACTGAACACCAAGGGCAACACCTGGGGCGCTGTTAACGTTGACAACAGTGGTGAGTTTAACCTGGTCAGCGGTAATCTAGAGGAAGACAGCCAGATTTGGAGTGAAGATGCAGGTAAAGATGATGGCAGCACGATCAAGGTGCCGAAGGGCAGTGACTGGACAAGCGTTACTGTGAACAACGTGGGCACTGACGGCAAAGAAGATGTCAAAACCCACTATACCACCGACATGTCCAAGCTGGGTGAGGCTGCAGTGTTTGATGGAATTGCTTCTTACACTGTATATGACACCGTAGAGCGTGCCCTGGCTGCTGTTAAGGGTGATAAGGATGCAATCGTTATTGTCATGCAGAGTGCTAGCATAGAAGATGAGTCTGAAATCCCTGAGGGTGTAACGCTGAACATTTGGCCTGATGTTATACTGACCATCGGAGACGAAGGAACTGGCACCTTGACCAATAACGGCACCATTAACAATCGCGGAAAAATTGAGGGAACTGTTGAAAATGGTGCAAACGGGACTTTGAACGCCCCTCATACCCTTTCCTTTAATGCCAATGGCGGGACCTATAGCGGTTCTACCATGAAGCCGATGGGAGGTAATACGATTGACCTCCCCAAAGACATTCCCACCCGAGCAGGATACACCTTCCTGGGTTGGTCCTATAACGGGAAACTTTATCAGCCGGGTGGCTCCTTTACCATGCCGAATGCGGATGTCACTCTGGTGGCCCAGTGGAGTAAAAACGCTTCCCCCGCTCCCAGCTACTCTGTGACCACCCCCACCTCCGCCAACGGCACGGTGACAGTCAGTCCCTCCAGCGCGCAGAAGAACGCCACGGTGACCATCACTGTGAAGCCCGACACGGGCTATCAGCTGGCCGGCCTCACCGTCACCGACGCCAGCGGCAACCGCGTGCCCCTGACCCAGAAGAGCGACACCCAGTACACCTTCACCATGCCCGCCTCTAAGGTGACCGTGAAGGCCACGTTTGAGGAGATCCCCCAGATCCACGTGTGCCCTGCCGAAAAGTTCACCGACGTGGACACCACCCAGTGGTACCATGAGGCCATTGACTATGTCATCGAGGCCGGCATGATGAACGGGGTTGCCGCCGACAAGTTTGCCCCCAACAGCACCACCACCCGGGGCATGATCGTCACCATCCTGTACCGCCTGGAGGGCGAACCCGCTGTGGCAGGGGCTTCTGCCTTTACCGACGTGGAGAGCGGCGCTTGGTACGCTGACCCCATCGCCTGGGCCGCAGCCAAGGGCGTGGTGAACGGCACCAGCCCCACCACCTTCGACCCCAACGACCCCATCACCCGGGAGCAGATGGCGGCCATCCTGTACCGCTACGCCTCCTACAAGGGCTATGACGTGGCCGAGAAGGCTGACCTGAGCAGCTACACCGACGCTGGCCAGATCAGCGCCTACGCCGCCGACGCCATGGCCTGGGCCAACGCCGAGGGCCTGATCACCGGCGTGACCAAGACCACCCTGGAGCCCCAGGGCAACGCCACCCGGGCCCAGGTGGCCACCATCCTCATGCGGTTTTGTGAGAACGTGGTGAAGTAATCTGGACCTTGGATGTCAAGTCCATTCGAGAAAACCCCGTGCCGCAGAGTCTTCTGCGGCACGGGGTTTCTTTCGTTTTCTGGGGAAAGGGAAACGGGCTTGCTCCTTAGAGCAAGCCCGCTTAGCATCATTGCTGGATGGGATTAGCGAAAATCTTCTCGGGTGTAAGTCTGTTTCCCAGTGGTCAGATCAATGGTCACGGTGTAGATCCCTTTTTCAAAGAGCTTGGGGCCCTGGTTGCCCTCTTCGTCATAGGGGTAAACATCTACCTCAACCTTGGCCTGATAAAAGACCTTGGTGCCGTCCTCGGAAATGGTGACGTTCTCTGCATAGGCGTCGCTGTCCCCATACTGGGCGGTGCTGTTTGCAAGAATCACACTGCGATAATCCCAGCGATTCAAGTCCCGGTCAAAGACGGTGACAAAATAGTTGGGACCAGACACGGTGCCGGCGTTTTTCCCCCAGGAGAAAGCCACCAGATTTTCACTCTCTGTGTAAGAGGTGAGGTCATACCCCGTCATCCAAAAGGATCCAATGGCCTCCTCTAAGGGGGTCATCACAAAGGGGTTATCCAGGGCGGGGGGGTCCTCCTGGAAGGTCTGTTCATACAGGCGGACCAGGGTGACCAAACACTGCTCCACGGTGTAGTTTTCATTGGGATGGAAGCAGTTGTCTTCCTCGCCGTTCATAATGCCCAGGTGCTTCATCAGCTGCACATCGGTCAGGGCCCAGTCAGCGATGTCGGCCCGGTCGGCGTAAGTAAGGGGCTCCATGGCAGGGACCTCTTGGGTGGAGTAAGACCGGTAGGCTCTGGCCAGCATCACGGCGGCCTCCTGCCGGGTGATCCGGCCGTCTAGATCCAGATTGCCGTTTTCTTTTCCTTGCAGAATCCCCAGCTGTGTGGCAATGGGGAGCAGCTCAGCCTCGTCCTTCTGGGCCTGGAACGATTGGGCGGCGGAATAGGTTTGGAAATCCACCCCAAAGGCGAGGGCCACCAGGGCAGAGGCGTTCGTCCCGAAATTCCCGCGGGTAATGGGAGTGCGGCCATCTGAAGAATAGGGGGCCTGGGCCAACCCCAGGTCCACCGCTTTGGCTACGGTTTCCTGAGCCCAGGCAGAGGTTACATAGCGGTCTTGAGCAGGTGTTTCCGCTTCTGCGGCATAGGCAGCCGGCACCAGGAGAAGAAACGCCAGAAAAATGGGAAGAAATCTCTTCATAACAACCTCCTGATTGCATCCGCAGCGTTTCAATGTTCAAAAAACTTTCTAACTTAGTTTTATTATACAAAGCGGCCGATCTGCCGTCAACTGCCTTTCTGCAATAAATGGAAAGAAATCATTTGAAAAAAGAACCAAAATCATAAAAAGCGGGAAAATATAGCCCCTTTTTGGGGTTTGGTCGGTAAGCCCAGTGTAATTCTCCGGCAGTATTCCCCTGGGAGGGCAGCGGGTTAGCTGCCGCTTCGTAACTGCTTCACTTTAATTCCCGCCTTCGATCATTTGATTCATTTTCCTCACTTTAATTCGGATTGGAAGATAGATACTAAACCAAATTACGGCAAATCCGACGATGAATATTCCCGTAAAAAACCAGATTCGATGCAGTGGAATCCAGCCATTCAGCAGATAGAATCCCAGATAGTCGATATACAAAACAGCCGCCTGAAGCAACCCGGCAAAGGCTTTTGGCAAATGCTCAATGTGGTATACAATGGATACACCGGCGGCAATAAAGGCCAAAACCGTTGTGGAAAAAATGCCAAGCGCCACCTCGTTTACGGTTAAGTCAGCAACCACCCCTGCCCGTTGAAGGCACATCCACACAATCGCCAAAATCACAGGGCCGCTCCATGCAAACAGCATTCCCCGCAGGCAAAATTCCTTGATGTGCTTCTTCATAATCCATACCTCCTTTTCAGCGTTGCAAAACATCTTCTGGAAATACAATCTGTGTAACCATTCTTAAAAACAACATCCACCGCTCCCGATAACTGCACCTTAAATTTTGAAATTCTCTTCCAGTTTGCTATGGCCGACTTGTTGATTCTTTCAAAATCCGCAGGAAGAATATGTTCCAACTCATAAAGCCGCTTCTTAATCAGATATCTCTTGCCGGATAGATAGCTGGCGTATGTCTTATCTGCCTCCACATAGAAGCACTCCACCTGATTGATATCGAGCATCGTTATTTCGGATTCATAATAGCCTGGTATCTGATCTGTCATGGTTTCCTGCAACACAAGTTTCTCAATCTCATCGATGAGCGGCGTGCGTCTGTGCACAGTTGCGGCGACTTCTTCTTCTCGATCTGGGTCAATTTGCAACCTGAAAATCATTTCACCTCAGCTCCCTTCTGCTATCTGCATTATACATGAGGTAAAATTCCTCGTCTTGCATTTTTGGTATTCGGTCATTTTTTGCCGGTAAACGGTAGCGCTGATACGCCGCTGCCGTTGACGCCTTGCCTAGTTTTTCAGCTCAGCAGTCAAAGAGCGACAGCCAAAAGGACTGCCGCTCCACTATTGATTTTACAGGCTTTTTCCACAATAAATATCCCCCGGCAAAGCCGGGGGTTTTTCATATGCGGGCATAGCCCTTGTTTACTAGCAGCGCCTCAAGGCGCATATACGGTCTGGCCCACGCGAAAAGATTGTTATTTGCTACCCGTAAACGGGTTAATAT
>DBEYYM010000136.1:0-11367 GCA_048184675.1 Evtepia sp.
GCGCCCACTACCGGCGCCTGCGAAAAAAGCTCCAGGCCGGGCAGGGGCTGGACCACCGGAAGCCCTGGCGGGTCCACGCCCGGCGGCAGGCTGCCCGGCGGGCGGTCTCGGCGGGGCTGCTGGCGGCCTTTGCCCTTAGCATGGGATGGCTACTGCTCCGGCCGGAGACGCCGCCCCAGCGCCCCCTCCCCTTTCCCACGGTGACGGAGCTCTGTCAAGGCACCGGATGGAAGGTGGAGGAAGTCGATCTCTCGGGCAGCCGGCGGGCGGTGACCGGCTTAACGGCCGACCAAATCCACTGGGCGGCGACCACCCAGGTGACCGCCCCCGGCGGCCAGTCCGCCCTGGTTTTTCTGCTGGTAGACTACTATGACACTGCCTCCCCCCGGTTGGCGGCGGCCATCGCCCGGGAAACCCGGCAGAGAGACCAGGATGCCCTGGACCAAGCAGGGCGCCCAGCAGTCCCCTTATCCCTGCCCCCGTTGCCGGTGGACGCCGCCCTGGGGTACGAAGGGGACACCGGCCTGCCCACGGTGATTCTTCAAAAGGGCAACCGGGTTTTGCGGGCGGTCCTGCTGCTGGGAGAAGGGGCGCCCCTGACCCTGGAGACCTGTCTGACCGACCTGGCCGCCTGCCTTACAGCTCCTTCTTGATCTTCTGGATGGCGTTTTTCTCCAGCCGGGAAATCTGGGCCTGGGAGATGCCGATGCGGGCGGAGACCTCCATCTGGGTCTTGCCCTCGAAAAACCGCAGGCGCAAAATCTTCTTTTCCCGGTCGCTGAGCCGGTCCATGGCCTCTTTCAGGGCGATCTGCTCCAGCCAATTTTCGTCGGTGTTTTTCTGGTCTTTCACCTGGTCCATAACGCAGATGGTATCCCCGCCGTCGGAGTAGACCGGCTCATAGAGGGAAACCGGGTCCACAATGGCGTCCAGGGCGAAAACCACGTCCTCCCGCTTGAGGTCCAGAATCTGGGCGATCTCCTCCACGCTGGGTTCCCGCTGGTGGTCGGCCACATATTTTTCCTTGGCCTGGAGCACCTTATAGGCTGTGTCCCGCATGGACCGGGAGACCCGCACCGAGCTGTTATCCCGAAGATACCGGCGGATCTCCCCCACAATCATGGGCACCAAATAGGTGCTGGGGAAGACGTCCAGGTCCACGTTGAAGTTGTCAATGCCCTTGATAAGCCCCACGCAGCCCACCTGAAACAGATCGTCGGGATTCTCGTTCCGGCCGTCAAATTTTTTAATCACACTGAGAACCAGCCGCAGGTTTCCCTGAATGAGGGTCTGCCTGGCCTCCTCGCTCCCCTGCCGCACCTGGAGGAAGAGCTCCTTGGCCTCCTCCCGGGTGAGCACCGGCAGCTTGGAGGTGTTCACGCCGCTGATCTCTACCTTGCTCAGTCGTCCCATTGTGGTTTCCCCGCTTTCGTTGTTTGCTGTGTTCAGTATCTCCGGCGGGGAAATTCTTCATGCGGGGGCGGGGGGGAGTTTATTTTTTATCGTTCCCCCCTCTTCGATGGATTTTTCGGCCGGGGCAGCGGACTGTCCTCTCCCAGGCTTGGGAGGCAGGAAGAGATCTTTGGGGACAGGCAAAAAAATCCTTGCAATTTGGAAACTCTTGTGGTAAAATATCACCCGATTCCGTACCGGGCTCAGACAAACGGCCGTGTGCCTGCCCTGCAGGTTGGCCGCGCGGATGAGGGCCCGAGAGGCACCAACTAAAACAATCAGGAGGAAACAAAACATGGCAGTCGTATCTATGAAACAGCTTCTTGAGGCAGGCGTGCACTTCGGTCACCAGACCCGCCGCTGGAACCCCAAGATGGCAACCTACATTTACACCGAGCGCAACGGCATCTATATCGTTGACCTGCAGAAGACCGTGAAGAAGCTGGAAGAGGCTTATAACTTCGTCCGTCAGCTCTCCGAAAACGGCCAGAGCCTGCTGTTCGTGGGCACCAAGAAGCAGGCCCAGGACGCCATCCGCGAGGAGGCACAGCGCTGCGGTATGTTCTATGTGAACGCCCGTTGGCTGGGCGGCATGCTCACCAACTTTAAGACCATGCGTGGCCGCGTGGACCGCCTGAACCAGCTCAAGAAGATGCAGGAAGACGGCACCTTCGACATGCTGCCCAAGAAGGAAGTCATCAAGCACATGGGCGAGATCGCCAAGCTGGAGAAGTATCTGGGCGGCGTGGTCGAGATGAAGCGCCTGCCCGGCGCCCTGTTCGTGGTGGACCCCCGCAAGGAGCGCAACGCCATCAACGAGGCCCGCAAGCTGAACATCCCCATCGTGGCCATCGTGGACACCAACTGTGACCCCGACGAGATCGATTACGTCATCCCCGGCAACGACGACGCTATCCGCGCCATCCGCCTGATCTCCTCTGTCATGGCCAACGCCATCCAGGAGGGCAAGCAGGGCGCTGACGCCGCCGAGGAAGCTGCCGCTGAGGAAGCTCCCGCCGAGGCCTAATTCTGACTTTGTGATTTTTCGCGGATGCCCGTTTCTAACGGGCATTTGCGCTACTGGAACCCTATCAATTTAAAAATTTGGAGGTTGTTTATCATGGCATTTACTGCTGCTGACGTGAAAACCCTGCGTGAAATGACCGGCGTGGGTATGCTGGACTGCAAGAAGGCCCTGGCTGAGACCGACGGCGATATGGATAAGGCAGTTGAGCTGCTGAGAGAAAAGGGCCTGGCCGCTGCCCAGAAGAAGGCTGGCCGCATCGCCGCCGAGGGCATGGCTTACGCCGAAGTCTTCTCCGACGGCGCCGCCCTGGTGGAAGTCAACGCCGAGACCGACTTCGTGGCCAAGAACGACAAGTTCGTGGAGTTCGTGAAGGACGTCTGCTATGTGGTGGGCAAGTGGGGCCCCGTGGACATGGAGACCCTTATGACCCTGCCCTATCGCAAGACCGGCCTGACCGTTCAGCAGGCTCTGCAGGAGAAGATCCTGACCATCGGCGAGAACATCAAGATCCGCCGCTTCGAGCGCTATGATTCCGGCGTCAGCGTGGCATACAACCACATGAACGGCCGCATCGGCGTGCTGCTGAACATGGAAGTCTCCGCCGGCCTGGAGGAGAACGAAAAGGTGATCGAGCTGGGCAAGGACATTGCCATGCAGATCGCCGCAATGAACCCCTCCTTCCTGGATAAGTCCGACGTGAGCCAGGAGACCCTGGACAAGGAGAAGGAAATCCAGCTGGCCATGATGGCCAACGACCCCAAGATGGCCGCCAAGCCCGAAAAGGTCAAGGAAGGCATCGTCATGGGCAAGCTGGGCAAGTACTATGAGGAGAACTGCCTCATGCAGCAGGCCTTCGTCAAGGAGAACAAGATCTCCGTGGAGAAGCACGTGGCTGCCGTGGCCAAGGAAGTGGGCGGTTCCATCCAGGTGAAGGGCTTCCATCGCTTCGAGAGAGGCGAGGGCCTGGAGAAGAAGGAAGAGAACTTCGCCGAGGAGATCGCAAAGCAGCTGGGCCAGGCCTAATAGCCGGCAGCTGCCCAACTCTGCATAAACAAAAAACGCGCTCTGGACTAGTCCAGAGCGCGTTTTTTGTTGTGTTTCCCAGGCCATCCACATAAAAAACACACATCATTCTGCTATCCTAGCCTCATTCCAGCCAGCGATGGCGAACAAGGAGGAAACCCAATGTCCCTTTTCAGCAACCTCAAAGACCACTGGGACGACTATTTGGCGCGGCTGTCCCAGCAAAACAAAGAGATGTTTTCCGGCGGCAAGCCCAGCTGCTGCACCGGAAAGACCGCGCCCCCCGCTGCCCCGGGGAAGGACGCCCCCACAGGGGCCGCGGGAAAGGGGTCCAACCCGCCCGCCTCCCACTAACCAAGCCAGCAAGGAGAGACTCTGCCATGGACATGACAACAAAGAGGCTGCACATTGGCGGCATGACCTGCATAAATTGCCAGACCAAAATCACCCGCACCCTGGCGCAGACGGCGGGGATTCAGGCCGTTACCGTCCGGTATGACACCGGCCTTGCCGAGGTCACCTTTGACCCTGCGCGCATCACCCAGGGGGAGATTGCAGCCATCATCGAGGCGCTGGGGTACCAGGTGCTGCCCGAGACAGGGACCGTCGATCTGAGCCGGCTGGTCTGCCTGCTGGTCATTATTGTGGCGCTGTTTGCCCTGCTCCAGCAGTTTGGCATTCTGAACCTGCTGGTGCCCAGCCAGCTGGCCGACACCAACCTGGGGTATGGCATGCTCTTTCTGGTGGGCCTCATTACCTCCGTGCACTGCATTGCCATGTGCGGGGGTATCAACCTCTCCCAGTGCATCCCCCGGGGGGACCCGGCGCCGGAGCGCAAGCTGGACACCTTTCTCCCCTCCCTGCTGTATAACCTGGGCCGGGTGATTTCCTACACGGTCATCGGCTTCCTGCTGGGCCTGGTGGGCTTGCTGCTGGGCGGGGGCTCGGGGGCAGGGATTCCCACCCTGCTGCAGGGCATTTTGAAGCTTTTGGCCGGGGCCATCATGGTCATTATGGGGGTCAATCTCCTGGGCCTGTTCCCCTGGCTGCGGAAGCTCCAGCTGCGGCTGCCCCCTGCCCTGGCGGGGAAGGTGGGCCAACGGCAGGCGGCCAGCCGCCGGCCCCTGGTTGTGGGGCTGTGCAACGGCCTCATGCCCTGCGGGCCGCTGCAGTCGGTGCAGATTGTGGCTCTGGCCACCGGCAGCCCTTTTGCCGGGGCCCTGTCCATGTTCCTCTTTAGCCTGGGCACCGTGCCCCTGATGTTAGGCTTGGGCTCCCTGGTCTCCGCCCTGGGGCGGCGGTTCGCCCGGGGCGTGATGCAGGTGGGAGGCCTGCTTGTGGTGGTTCTGGGCCTGGCGATGCTCTCTCAGGGCGGGAGCCTATCGGGGCTGCTGCTGCCCAACCAGCTGTTTGTCCTGGTGGTTGCCCTTTGTATTTTGGGGGTACTGGCCAGCATTCCCTGGTCCCGGTCTCTGTACCGCGCCCTGAGCCTCACCGCCGCTGTGGTCCTTTTCCTGGGGGGTGGGTTGGCCTTCCACCAGGTCACCCAGACCACCTCCACCCCGCCAGCCGCCGCCGGGGAGGTGGCCCTGGTAGACGGGGTCCAAGTGGTTTACAGCACCCTGACCCCCGGCAAATACCCCAACATCACCGTCCAGGCGGGGATCCCCGTAAAGTGGGTCATCGACGCGCCGGAGGGCTCCATCAACGGCTGCAACTATAAAATGCTGCTCAGCGAATACGGCATCACCCACGAATTTACCCAGGGGGAAAACGTCATTGAGTTCACCCCCGAGACCCCTGGCACCGTCCAGTACACCTGCTGGATGGGCATGATCCATGGCAACATCTTTGTGGTGGACGGAGACGAAACCACCGCTTCCAGCGGGCAGACGGCAGCAGAGGCAGAGGTTCCCGTTCCCGCCGGCTACCAAATCCCCTCTCAGGATCTGGCCATCGCCCAGCCGGCCACCGACGAAGAGGGCCAAGCCATCCAAACCGTCACCATCGACCTGACCGACGAGGGCTTCCACCAAGCCGTGATTGTAGTGGCCGCCGATCTCCCGGTCAGCTGGACCATTAACAACACCCTGTCCAACGCCCAAGAAGGCACCGAGCTGCTGGCTCCGGACTATGCCACCAAGCTGACCCTGGGCCCGGGGGAAAACCTTCTCGCCCTTTATCCCCAGGAGAGCTTCGCCGTCTCCACGGGAGACGCCAAATTTTTCGCCTATGTCAAGGTGGTAGACGACCTGAGCCAGGTGGATGAGGAGGCCATCCGCCAGGAAGTCGACGGGTTCCAGACCCTCATCTACCCTGACTCGGCCTTTGAAAGCGCCGGCATGACCTGCTGCGGAGGAACACCATGAAAGATCTGTTATTCCAGCATTGGCACTGCATTTTGCCCCTTGTGGCCATCCTGGGGGCCATGCTCTGGATGGGGCGCCGGAGCCCAAAGGGGAAGCCCCCCTCTGAGCCCACTCAGCCCCAAGCATCCCAAAAGGACCCCAAGCCGTGACAGGACGCCCTGGGATCCAAGGAAAAAACACAACCAGGAGGAAGCCACAATGGCAAGCAAACCACCCGCTCGAAACCCGAAAAAAACCAGCAGCCGTCCCCTGCTGGTGATTGCAATCATTCTGTGCCTGGCCGTGGTTCTGGTCTTTTGGAGCCAGCACCGGGAAGGGGCTGTGGCCCCGGAGGCTTCCCTGCCTGCAGACACCTCCTCTCAGCCGGCCCCAGCAGACAGTGGAACGCAGCCCCAGGTCCTCTCCCAGGGAGAGAGCCTGGTGATCCCCCGCAGCGACCTCTCCTCCACCGCCACCTTCTATCCCGTGGAGGTGGACGGCACCCAGATGGAGATTCTGGCCGTGGTCGATGAGGAAGGCACCGTCCGCACCGCCTTCAACACCTGTCAAGTCTGCTACAGCTCCGGCCGGGGCTACTACGTGCAGGAGGGCAACCAGCTGGTCTGCCAAAACTGCGGCAACCGGTTCACCGTGGACCAGGTGGAGGTTCAAACCGGCGGCTGCAACCCCTGGCCCATCTTTCCAGAAAACAAAACCGTCACGGAAGACACCATCGAGATCTCCTACGATTTCCTGGCCGAGTCCAGCGCCATCTTTGCCAACTGGAAAGCCCAGTTTTGATCTTCTTCCGGCCAAAGAACCGCCCCCTGTCCTTCCCATCAATGGGAAAAGCAGGGGGCGGTTTTCTTCTCTCGTCTTCTCGCCCGCTCAGGCGCTCTCTGCGGGCTTTTTTCTCTTGTCTGGTAACTGGGCCAGGATGATGGCTAGGAACATCAGCAGGCAGCCTGTAACCTCTCTGGGAGACATACTCTGGTTCAGCAGGATCCAGCCGGACAAAACGGAGATCACAGACTCCAGGCTCAGCACCAAGCTGGCCACGGTGGGGTTAACCCCCTTCTGGCCGATGATCTGCAGGGTGTAGGCCACCCCCGAGGACAGCACGCCAGTGTAGAGGATGGGCATCCAGGAGATGGCCACCGCGTGGGGGTCGGGAACCCCCTCCCCAATGAGCATGCACACCCCGGAGAACACCGCCGTCACGAAAAACTGGATGCAGGACATCTGCACCCCGTCCACCTTGGGGCTAAAGTAGTCAATGACCATAATGTGCACCGAGAAGGCCAGGGCGCACAGCAGGACCAAAAAGTCCCCCTTCTCCAGCCGCAAAGAGCCGCTCATGCACAGCAGATACAGGCCCAGAATGGCGATGACCACGCTGACCCACAGCTTGGCCCCCACCTTCTTTCGGAAAAACAGGCCCAGGATGGGGACGATGACAATATACAGGGCGGTGATGAACCCCGCCTTGCCCACGGTGGTGTACTGAATGCCCACCTGCTGCAGGCTGGAGGCCACGCCCAGGGCCAGGCCGCAGGAGAGGCCACCCAGGAGGAGGGTCTTGCGGTTGGCCCGCTCCTCCTGGCGGCGCTGGGGGCTTTTGAAGCGGTTAAAGACCAGGATCACAGGGATCAGGGCGATGCCGCCCACCAGAGAGCGGACGGCATTGAAGGTAAAGGGACCGATGTGGTCCATGCCCACCGCCTGGGCCACGAAGGCTGTACCCCAGATGAGGGCGGTTAAAAACAGGATGAACAGATTTTTGGCAGGGAATTGGTTCATGGATCTTCTTCTCTCTCTTCTGCTTTGGTTTTGATTGGGTCACGGCTCAGGAGGGCCCTGCCGCAACGGGTTTTCTTGGTACTGCTTCCCCCACGCGCACAGGGCCTGGAGCACGGGGGAAATGGTCTGCCCCAGCTCGGTCAGGGTATACTCCACCCTGGGCGGGGTTTCGGGGTAGACGGTGCGGCGCAGCATCCCCTGCTCCTCCAGGGTCCGAAGCTGCTGGGTCAGGGTTTTGGTGGTGATCGCGCCCACCTCCCGCTGGAGCTGGTTGAAGCGGATGGGGCCCTTGGACACCAGCCATAAAATGCGCAGCGTCCACTTTCCGCTTAAAATATTCAGCCCCACTTCCATGGGACACTGTTGGGACAGGGCCACTGTCTTTGCCATGGGATCACCTCTCTTGGGTCAGGCTCCAAAAGGATACTACGTGTCAAAAAAGTGCCTTCTTGCGCCGTTTCCGGTTGAGTGGTACCGTGATCTTACCAACTCCAAACCAGAAAGGACAGAAGACCATGATCATCGACAGCCACCAGCACGTGATGCTTCCCACCCAAACCCAGCTGGACCGGATGGACCAGGCGGGCATCACCCAGGCCATCCTATTTACAACCACGCCCCATGTGGAGCGGGCCGCTGCCGCCACCCTGGCGGACATCGGCGCGGAGATGCAGGTGCTGAGCCAGCTTCTAGGGGGCACCGTCCCTTTCCACCAGCGGGTGGCCCAGATGGAGGCCACCATTTTGGAGCTCAAGGCCGCTCTGGCCGCAGCACCCCACCGGTTTTACGGGTTCGGTCCCGTTCCCCTGGGCCTTTCTCAGGCTGAAACCGCCCAGTGGATCCAGACCCAGGTTGTGGACAACGCCTTCCTGGGGGTGGGGGAGATCACTCCGGGCAACGAGACACAGGTCCGGCAGCTGGAGCCCCTTTTCCAGGCCCTCACCGCCTATGACCACCTCCCCCTCTGGGTGCACACCTTTTCTCCCGTCACTGGGGCCGGCATCCAGATCCTCATGGATCTGTGCCGGCGCTATCCTTCGGTCCCCGTGATCTGGGGCCACATGGGCGGGACCCATTGGATGGAGGTCATTTCCTTTGCCAAGGCCCACAAGACCGCCTATCTGGATCTCTCCGCCGCCTTTACGCCCCTTTCCGTGAAAACCGCCTTGACGGAGCTGCCCCACCGGTGCCTGTTCGGGTCCGACGCCCCCTTTGGGGAGCCTTTCCTGGCCCGGCAGATGGTGGAATTTGTCAGCCCCTCGCCAGACGTCACAGCGCTGGCTTTTCAGGAAAATATCCGGCAGCTTCTCCAGCTGTAAGCCCCTTGGGGGCTCAGTCATCCTTGGGGATGATTTCCTGCTGGTTTTTGTAAATGTGATAGGGGGGAATGGTCCCCCGCACGCTGGAGGTGGGGTAGACGTTGCTGTGGGGGCCGATGACAGTGCCGGGGTTCAGGACGCTGTTGCAGCCCACCTCCACATAGTTGCCCAGGATGGCCCCCACCTTTTTCCGGCCGGTGGGGATCCGCTCCTCCCCCTCCCGGATGACCACCAGGGTCTTGTCGCTCTTCACGTTGGAGGTGATGGAGCCCGCCCCCATGTGGGCGTGGCTGCCCAGGATAGAGTCCCCCACGTAGTTGTAATGGGGGGTCTGGACGTAGTCAAACAGGACCACGTTTTTCAGCTCCACAGAGTTGCCCACCACGGCCTTTTTGCCCACGATGGCGCTGCCCCGGATGAAGGCGCAGTGGCGGATCTCCGCCCCGTGGTCAATGATGCAGGGGCCGCCGATGTAGGCCGAGGGAAAGACCTTGGCGTCCTTGGCGATCCACACGTCCTCGGCGGGGTGGTCAAACTCCTCCAGGGGAAGGGTGGCCCCCAGCTCCGCAATGTAGTCGCTGAGCTCCCCCAAGGCCTCCCAGGGGTAGGTCTTGCCGGCAAAGAGGGGGGCGGCGATGGTGTCGTTCAAATCCAGCAAATCAGAAATCGTCAGCATATCACTTCTTTGCCTCCACCACCAGGCCCCGCTGGTGCATCACGGCGATGACCGCGTCCACATGTTCCTCGCACATCTCGTTGGTGGGGGCCTCCACCATCACCCGCAGCACAGGCTCGGTGCCGCTCTTACGCAGCAGGATGCGGCCCTGGTCTCCCAGCTTCTCGGCCACCTCCCGCACGGCGGTTTGGACGGCGAAGTCGTTCAGGGCCCGCTCCTTGTCCTGGACCCGAACGTTTTTCAGCACCTGGGGATAGATCTTCAGGTCCTGGGTCAGCTTGGACAGGGGCTGCTTCTTGCTGAGCATGGCCTGCATGAGCTTGATGGCGGTGAGGATGCCGTCACCGGTGTTGGCGTACTTGCCAAAGATGATGTGGCCCGACTGCTCGCCGCCAATCAGGTGGCCGTTGGCCCGCATGTTTTCATAGACGTACTTATCGCCCACGTCGGTCTTTTCATAGTTGATCCCCTGGGCATCCAGGGCCTTGTACAGGCCGAAGTTGGACATGATGGTGGTGACGATGGTGTTGTTGGCCAGCTTCTCCCGCTCTTTCATGTAGCAGCCGTAGATGTACAGGATCCCGTCGCCGTCCACCAGGTTGCCCTTTTCGTCCACGGCCAGGCAGCGGTCGGCATCCCCGTCAAAGGCGAAGCCGATATCCATGTGGTTTTCCTTCACATACTGCTGCAGATGCTCAATGTGGGTGGAGCCGCAGCCCTCGTTGATGTTCACCCCGTTGGGGGTGTTGCTCAGAACATAGGTCTCCGCCCCCAGGGCCTCGAAGACGCTTTTGGCGATCATCCAGGCGCTGCCGTTGGCACAGTCCAGGGCCACCTTCATGTCCTTATAGGAGTGGGTGGCCAGGCTGATGAGGTAGCCGATGTAGCGGTTTCGGCCAGAGGCATAGTCAATGACCCGGCCGATGTCCGCCCCAATGGCATAGGGCAGGGTTTTGCCGCTGTCTAAGTACTTCTCAATCTCGTCGATGACCTCCTGCTCCATCTTCTCCCCGTGGCGGTTGATGAGCTTCAGGCCGTTGTCGTGGAAGGGGTTGTGGCTGGCGGAGATCATAATGCCGCAGTCAAATTCATCCACCTTGGCGATGTAGGAGACGCTGGGGGTGGTGGTCACGTGCATCAGGCAGGCGTCCGCCCCAGAGGCGGTGATTCCCGCGGCCAGGGCGCACTCAAACATGTAGCTGGACCGGCGGGTGTCCTTGCCGATCACGATCTGTGCCTTGTGGTCCTGGCTATAATACCAACCCAGGAAGCGGCCCACCTGGAAGGCGTGGTCCACTGTCAGGGTTACATTGGCCTCCCCGCGGAAGCCATCGGTTCCAAAATATTTTGACATCATCATCACTCCAAAATTAAGGTAAGACGCTGTATAACATCCAAAGAAATGAGCAGGTAAGACCTGCAAAGTTTGGTATTATATTATACAACTCTGCCCTGTAGTCTGTCAAATAAAACTCCGGCGCCGCCGGTCATACCAGCCCGCTTTCTCCGTGCGTTTCTCGCAGGGATCTTTATGTGTTTTCGGCCAAAGATATGCCGCCCCCGCCTGCCCCCTGGAGAGACTCTCTGCCACACAGCCCCCTCTCTTTCGCCCAGCAAAAACCGCCCCGCTGGCACACAAAATGCCAACAGGGCGGTTTCTCCCGCTGCTTACCAGAGTTCCTGTTCCAAAATTCTCACAAATTCCTCCAGGCCTGCCCGGTC
>DBEYYM010000137.1:0-8384 GCA_048184675.1 Evtepia sp.
GAAAGTCTCGGGGAAGGAAGTTGCAAAAAGACGCCGAATCAGCCTCGGCGTCTTTTTTATTTTCCACCAAAATGGCGGAGATCATGCATTTACTTCCGCAAGATCGTGTGGTTGGCAGCGATGCGGAGGGGCTCGATGATAATGAGGGTGATGACGGCAGCCACGCCCACCTGGAGCAAATTGCCGGGGATGGAGGTGGCGGGAACGATCCAGTTGCCATAGATAATCCCCTCGGCCACATAGTATCCGGCGATCTTGATGGCGCAGGCCAGGACCATAGCCAGGATATAGAGGGGGAAGGATTTCTTCTTCTCAGTAATGGCGCCCACGACCAGGCCCATGCAGCCCACGGTGATGAGGGTGAAGGGGGCCCAAGCGGTCCAGCCGTTGATCAGGTCAAACAGGCCCATGCCGATGCCGCCGGCGATCATACCGGTGCGCTTGCCAAAGAGGATGGCAGCCACAAAGAGGGGGACGTTCCCCAGATGGATCAGCCCGCCGTTGGGGGCGAAAGGAAGACGGATGTTCACCACAGCGGTGAAAACATAGACCAGCACCAGGCAGATGGCGGTGATGGTGAGGTCTTTGACCCGGGACGAGGTGGTTACGGCGCCGGGCTCGGCGGTTTTGGTGGTCATGGGGAAATGCCTCCTTTGGTTGTTTCTTGATGAGCCCAGACTACCATAAAACTGACCTTATAAAAATCACCAAATTGAAAGTTTTTCTCAAGGTCAGAAATCTGTGCAGCAGAAACAATCTCACAGGCCAGATCGGCGATCTGGTTGTCATCTGGCCTGCTTTCTGGTATTATGAGGGAACCAAAAGAGGACAATATAAGGAGGATTTGCCATGCCAGAACAAGCCCACCCCTCCCTGTTGGAGCGCCTGGAGGCCCACCATGCCCAGGGGTATCTCTCCCTGCACATGCCGGGCCACAAAGAGAATCTCGACCTGGCCCCTTATCTAAAGGCTTTGGGGGCCCAGCTGGACATCACAGAGCTGCCGGACTTTGACGACCTGCACGACCCCTCTGGGGTCCTGGCCAAGACCATGGACCGGGCGGCCTCCCTGTGGGGCAGCCGGAAGAGCTACCTGCAGGTCAACGGCAGCACCGGCGGCCTGCTGGCGGCCATCCGGGCGGCCACCCGCCGGGGGGATCAGGTCCTGGTGGCCCGCCACTGTCACAAGGCCATTTACCACGCCATAGAGCTGTGCGGCCTGGCCCCTGTCTTTCTGCTGCCCCCGGTGGAGGAGACCTTCGGCATTGCCGGCTCCGTTACCCCGGAGCAGGTGGCCCAGGCCCTGGCGGCCCACCCGGAGGTAAAACTCATCGTCTACCCCAGCCCCACCTATGACGGGGTGGTCAGCGACACAGCAGGGATCTGCGCCGTGGCCCAGGAAAAGGGGATTCCCGTCCTGGTGGACGAGGCCCACGGGGCCCATTTGGGCTTCCATCCGGCCTTTCCCCCCAGCGCCGTGTCTCAGGGGGCGGATTTGGTGGTGGCCAGCCTCCATAAAACCCTGCCCAGCCTGACCCAGACCGCCATCCTCCACGCCAGCGGCAAGCTGGTGCCCATCCCCCAGGTGGCCCGGCAGACGGGGATTTTCCAGTCCAGCAGCCCCTCCTACCTGCTCATGGCCTCTATGGAGGGTTGCATCGGCCTGCTGGAGACGCAGAAGGACGAACTCTTCGCGGCTTGGGTCCGGCGGCTGGAGGAATTTGACCAGAGGGTTCAGGGGCTGAAACACCTGCGCCTTCTGGGCCACGGAAGCCAGGCGGGGGCCCAGTATCCCGGCATTTTTGCCCTGGACCCGTCGAAGATCCTGATCTCCACCCGAAACAGCGCCCTGACCGGCGTGGAGCTAAAGGAACGCCTCTATCAGGACTACAAAATCGAGCTGGAAATGGCCCTGGACCACTACGCCGTGGCCATGACCGGCCTGGGCAGCGACGACACCATGCCCGCCCGCCTGGCCCAGGCCCTGGTGGAGATCGACGAGAAGGCCGGCCCCTGCCAGGACGAGCCCGCCCCCCCGGCAGCGGTGCACACCCTGCCCCCCCGCCGCTGCTCCCTGGAGGAGGCCGCCATGGCCCCCGGGGGCCTGACCTTCCTTTACGACGGCATGGGGAAGGTCTGCGGAGAGTACATCTGGGCCTATCCCCCCGGTATCCCCCTCATTACCCCCGGGGAAGAGATCACCACCCCGGTGGTGGAGACCATTGAGGAGCTCTACCGGGCCGGCGTCCGCCTCATCGGCACCCGGGGCAAGCCACCCTTCACCACCTTCGCCCTGGGCCACCAGGACGGCTGAGCGCCCCGTTGCGCGCCGGGGGAGGAAGGAGAAACCATGACCATCCAACAGCTAAAATACGTGCTGACCGCAGCTGCCAAAGGCACCCTCAGCGGGGCGGCCAAGGCCCTGTACATCACCCAGCCCAGCCTGACCAACGCCATCAGGGACCTGGGGCATGGTCTGTGACACCGGCTTCTGGAGCCAGATGCAGCGGGAGGGCTATGACGTGGAGGCCCTCCAGGAGCTCTACCTGAACCTGAACAACGCCGCCATCGCCGGCCACCCGGCGGACATGGTCATCAACACCCACGTCTGCCGGGGGAACTACCACTCCACCTGGGCCTCCCAGGGGGGCTATGAGCCCGTGGCCCAGCGGCTCTTCGGCCAGGAGAACGTGGACGCCTTCTACCTGGAGTTTGACGACGCCCGCTCCGGGGGCTTTGAGCCCCTGCGCTTCGTCCCCCAGGACAAAAAGGTGGTTCTGGGCCTCATCACCACCAAGTCTCCCAGCCTGGAGCTGAAAAAAGCCGTCATCCATCGGATCAAAGAGGCCACCCAGTACATTCCCCTGGAGCGTCTGTGCCTGAGCCCCCAGTGTGGGTTTGCCTCCTGTGAGATTGGCAACAAGCTCACCGAAAAGCAGCAGTGGGCCAAGTTGGCCCTGGTCAAAGAAATCGCGGAAGAGGTCTGGGGCAAGTAAGCCCGGGCCTGTCCTCCTCCCTAACAAGGGGCCGCCGGAATCCTTCGGCGGCCCCTTGCTTCTTTGAGAAAGAGCGGGTATCATGGGAGGGGCGCCAGGCCCTTTGGCCCAAACGTGTGCGCCGCAGGAGGAAGTGCCATGAACATTGTCATCATCACCGGCTCCCCCCACCGCCACGGGACCTCGGCCCTGCTGGTGGAACGCTTCACCCAAGGGGCGGTGGAGGCCGGCCACCAGGTTTTCCGCTTTGACGCGGCCTTTCAGAAGATTCACCCTTGCATCGCCTGCCGCCGCTGCCGGACGGGCCACCAGGGCTGTGTGTTCCGGGACGATATGGACGTGCTCAACCCCCAGCTGCTGGAGGCAGACATGGTGGTCTTCGCCTCGCCGGTCTATTATTATGACTGGTCTGCCCAGCTGAAGCTGGCCATAGACCGGTTCTATGCCAACAGCGCCGCCCTCCGCACCCCCAAGAAAACCGCCCTGCTGCTGACCATGAAGGACGAAACCATGGCCTCCGCCGCCGGGGCCATCCTGTCCTACCAGGGCATGACCGACTACCTGGGCTGGGAGCGGGTGGAGGTGCTCTCCGCTCTCGGCTGCAACACCCCGGAGGAGATGGCAAGGACCGATTATCCACAGCGGGCCTATGAATTGGGGAAAAGTTTATAAAAAACAAAATCCCCCCACCCGAGAAGCTCTCTCGGGCGGGGGGATTTGTGGAAAACAAGCAAGGGGTCTTTGCTTGTTTACGCCATATTTCGATACAGGAAGGTTACAATTTGCCCACGGGTGCAGTTTGCGTTGGGGCTAAAGGTTGTGGGCTTGGTGCCGTTGGTGATGTTGTTGCTTACGGCCCACTGGACAGCAGAGGCATAGTAGGTATCTGTGGGAACATCGGTGAATGGATTGTTTCCGGAGGTGGCAGGAGAACCTGCATTTCGATACAGGAAGGTAACGGTTTGATTGCGGGTTACGGTGTCATTGGGGCCGAAGGTAGAAAGGGAGGTCCCGTTGGTAATGCCTTTTTCCACAGCCCAAAGGACCGCGTGATAGAAGTAGTCTTTGGAGGAAACGTCGGTAAAGGGGTTGCTGCCAGTGGCAGCGGGGCACCCGGCGGCCCGCCAAAGGAAGGTTACCATCTGACCACGAGTGCAGGAGGCCTCTGGATGGAATGTGGTGGGAGAGGTACCGCTGGTAATCTCCCGTTCCACGGCCCATTTCACAGCGTCATAGTAATATGCGTTGTCGGGAACATCCGTGAACGGCATGGGGGATGGCTCGTCGAGTTTAGTAAACACAGCGGAAACAACCACATTGAAGGTGGGCATGGTAAAGGTATAGGTCCCGTCTCTGTTAGCCGTTAGGGAAATGTTATTCAGAGCTTGGTCTGTGACGGTAAGCTTGTCCAGAGTATAGCCGTCGTTTGGGCGCACGGCGATGGTAATGGCATCACCTGGATTTGCACTTTCCGCGCTGACAGCCACCTTGCCATTTTTAACGTTAGCTATGTCTATTAAATGGCTGCCAGAGAGGGCCCACAATGTGACAGATCCTGTAAGAGTCGTGTAGTTTTCGCTGTCATCGGGTGTAAACACCCAAGTGTAGCTTTGGCCGGCCTCTACCGTGGTGGAGGCAGCCTTTTCCCAGGCGATGGTGCCAGGGACATTAAAGGTGCTGCCTACTGTGGTCAGTTTTGCATCAGCAAGTGTTTTTCCGGTGGTAGTGATCGCGGTGTATTTCGGGGCCCCGGTTGGCGTTGCTTTATCCACGGTGAGGGGAACAGTACCGGTGGTGGTTGCGTAGACGGTTTTGTCGTTTGGCGTAAATGTCCACAGAGCATCGTAGGTGCCTGCATTTGGAGTTTCCTCCGGGGTGTTCCAGGTAAATACACCAGGGACAGAAGTTCCGTTATAGGTTAAGGACCCAGAAAGAGTTATACTTTGCAGAGAAGCTCCATACGTCAAAGTGTGTTTGCTCAGAGTGGGCATGCCCGTTGGAACAGCTTTGTTTACAGCGTTGACAAGAATGGTTGCCTCCATGTCGGCAAAGTGATTGCTGGCAATGGTTATGGTGACAGTGCCGATAGCACCTTCGCTGCTGGTCTCCACTGCGTTAATCGGCAGGGATAGAACGGCCCCCTTTAAGCTGGCGCTTCCAGCGGTATAATATCCGTTTTCTGATATGGTTACGGACTTGAGGGTGTACTGTACATTGCCAAAAGTTAAACCATCACCGGGGATGGGCAACAGCTGGGATAGATCAAAGGAATACGTGGCTGCCGTACGGTTGGAAACAGACAGTGTGCCAGGGGACACAGAGGGGGCATCCGCTTTCGCAATGGTATAATTTTGAGAAGTCTGGCTGGGAAGTTTATAGTTTCCGGCTTGGGTGCCAGTGAGCTCAGTGACGGAAGCCGTGTAATTCCCGGGGGTAAGGGCCGTTCCGCCTTTTATGTTGGCGTGGACTTGATCATTGCCAATTACCCCGGTTACTGCGGCAGTTACTGCCTTTCCATCACCATACTTTCTGTCGGTAATATTCTGCCAGGAGAGCGAGACTTCTTTGGGGACAACCGTTAACGTATATTGTGCGGTGGTTTTTTCGTATTGATTGGGAACAGCAGCTGCTGTTGCAGTGATTATAGTTGTACCCGCCTTGTGGACAGATATAGCGCCAGTCTGACTGTCGACAGAAGCTACTTCGGGGTTAGAGGTGGTGTACTGAATGAGACCGCCACCAGCGCTGGTATTGGTGGCCAGATTGGACGCTGGGGAGTCACCATATGTTATGGTAACGGCATTCTTTGGAAAGGAGAGCGCTTGCCCGGCTAAGGTGGAGTTGCCTTTGGAAAAGCAAAGATATTTTAGAGATTCAGAGGTGTCCGTGGAAATTTGGTAGGCATTCCATTCAGTTGCTTTTGTGATGCTTACTCTCTGTTGGCTTCCCTCTGTGCTGCCGCCAACGGCTTGGATATTGGAGCCTAAGGATAGCTCATTGTTCCACAAAAGAGACGCAGAATTGGAGGCAGGCATGCGCATGGTGAAGGAACCACCAGTCATTGAAAAATTTTTAGAGGAAACGGCCATCTTACCTTTTGCGCTATCCACATCGGTTGAAATGGCAGTCACGTTACCGTTGGTCATTTGCAGGGTATCGCAATAGATTGCATATCCACCTGTAGGGCCTTGTGTTGTGGTTGAGATTGTTCCACCATTGATGTGTAATACGTTAGCTTCCAGGCCATACCAAGATCCGGCTGTACCATTATATGTGGTGGTCCCAATGGTATTAGAGCCAGAAAGCCGCTTCCCTGCAGTGTTGATATTCCCGCCTTGAATGGATAACGTACCCTGGGCAGAGATCCCGCCGACTACGGTCAAGGAGCCGGATCCCTGAATACTCAGGTTGGCTTCGCTGGCGACAACGCCGGAACCGGTTGTACCGCTTCCGATAAGAATGGAATCAACTTCTACAGAATTATCACTGCCAGAAGCTAGCTGAAGGGTGTTATTTTGGTTCTCATAGAAATTGATATATTTTCCATGAAATCCATTCAAAGTCAGTGTGCTAGAGTTATAGTCATAGCTCCAACCGTTGCCGGACATGTCCTCGTTGACATGATATTCTTTCGTACCGTCGTGGATGTATAATGCGGAAGATCCTCCCGCTGCCGCAGGAGTAGCCAGCCCCAACGACAAGGACAAGGCCAAAAAAAGGGCGCAGAATTTCTTTTTTAGGTTCATTTTGTTTCCTCCTTTTTGTCCTCCCGCCGTATTTCGGGGGAAGCTTGTGCTTCCCCCGAACAGGTCGGGGAAAAACAAAAATGCCATGCAGGTTTCAACCCTACACAGCATCAAACGGAGGCAAACGCCTGTATGCCCACAGCGCCTATGACAACGCACCGAAAATGGTTACGATAAAACACAGCGTTCCTGTGGCTCCCTGAGCGCAAAATGCTTGCAAAGACCCTAGAAAAACTGTATAATATCTCCCATGCGGTGCGGCCTTAGGCCGTTGTGTAGGTGAGTGTGCACCTGGACAGGCATTCAGGGCGTCCTACTTCCCTGAATGCCGCCGCATTATTTTGTTTTTCGAGGACAGTTTACCAGATATCGGGAAAAATAGCAAGCGGAAAACAAAAGGATCCCAGAACTTGTTCCCAGAAAGAGGAACAAAGGCAGAAAAGCAACGCAATGCAAGGGCCAGCAGAAACCAGATTGGTGTTCTGCTGGCCCCTCTCTTTTTTCACTCGTGAAACCCGCACTCTGCCAGAATCCGTGCGGCTTCCTCTGCGAAGTGCTCGTTGGCGCCCCAGCTGAAGTTCAACAGGCCCTCCCCGCCGCCGGAGCCCACGATGTCTGCTGTTTGCAGCTCTGGGGTTTCGGTGAGCAGCACCGTCAGGTTGGCGTAGCTTCCGTTGCGCCAGTAGTATTTTTCGAACACCAGCAGCACGACCTTTTGGCCGTCACTGTGCCGGGGGATCTCGGTCACGAGCTCTCCGGGTTCCTGTTCCTTCAGGTGCTCTGCGATCTCTTCGAGGGGGATCTGGTGGTGGGCGATCATTTTGGTTACCTGGTAGTCCATAGAGCCTCCTTTTTGTAAGGGCTTTCTCCTCGTTATCTATAGGATACCACAAATGTCCTTCCAGGGGAAGGGACAGAGAAATTTCCCTTGACAGGCGGGGAACAGGGGGATATAATACAGAAAAATGAATCGTTCATTCAAAAGGAGGGATCCCTTTGAACCAACGCATGAAAGCCATCGCGGCCGCAGCCACCCGGCTGTTTTTGCGGCAGGGCTATTCCAGAACCCAGATGAGCCACATCGCCAAGGAAGTGGGGGTGTCGGTGGGAACCATTTACCTGGAGTTTGCCGGAAAAAAAGAAATCATGCACTTCATCCTAAAGGGGACCTTAGACCCGGACTTCCCAGAGCAGGAATTTACCCGCCCCCTGACCGATGCCCTCTTTGCCGGGCTGGAAGAGGAGATCATTGCCCGCTTTGAAGCCCTTGGGCAGGCCTTTGCCGCCCGGCTGGCGGTGGGGTTGGAGGAGTATTCCTTTGAGGCGCTGCTAGGGGATGCCTTTGACCTGCTGGCCCAGCACGGGGTGGGCTGCCTGTTCCTGGAGAAGAATGGGTTTGATTTTCCCCGGCTGGCCCAGCACTACCGGGCCTATCGGAAGGCCTTCTTTCAGACCATGATGGAGTATCTCCAGGCATTTGAAGCCCGTGGCGACCTGCGCCCGGTGGAGGACTGGGAGCTGACCACCATGCTGATTGTGGAGACCCTCTCCTGGTGGGCCATGGACGTGCGCTACACGGCCTTTGAGCCCCGGGAGATCCCAGCGGAGCGGGCCAAGGGCGTCTGCCTGGACAATCTGGTGGC
>DBEYYM010000138.1:0-2623 GCA_048184675.1 Evtepia sp.
GAAATTCCACCCCGGTGTGCAAATCTGGGCAGGCACCCTGATCCTGGGGCAGAACCCCAACAACCGCCTCCCCTACGCACCGGCGGAAGCTCTGACCAATCTGGAGGACTACAACGCCATCATCCGCGACTGCGTCAAGGAGGCCGGCTGCCACCTGGTGGATCTGGCCGCGCAGAATGTCACTTACGACTCTGTCAACGGCGTTCACCCCACCAAGGAGGGCATGGTCACCTTCGCCAACGCCTGGGCCGAGATCATGAAAAAGGATCTCTAAGCAGAGGAACTGGGCCACTTTCGCATATCGTCCCAAAAAAGCAGCATCCGGCCGGATGCCGCTTTTTTGATCCTAATTCAGCGGTTTCCCCCGGCCCATAGCCCCCAGGATAAAAGCTCAGCCCCTTCTCATAAAAAAGCACCTCTCTTTTTCGAGAGGTGCTTTTGCCGCTTTCTCAAATTCCAAAGGGACTTTACCCATGCTGGCGGGCTGTCATCTCCTCTGCAGTCAGCCGGAAAACACAGGTCTTTTCCAGCATCTTCTCGGGAAATGCCCAGTCCTGCCGGTCAGAATAGTGCCCCATAATAACCTGCAAGGCTCTTGTCTTCTCCTCTGGATCCGTAATCTCAAGAATGGGCCCCCGGCCTACGACGCTTTGGTACGCCATGGAGAAATCACAGGCCTTGTCGTTGGGCTTTAAGGTCAGGCCCCGGTCCAGCTCAAAGCCGCCCCGGCCCTTCTCCCGGCATAAAGTCACCTTATGCCCCTTGGGACCACTGTGAAAGTAGAACGTCGGCACCCCTTCCTCTCGGGCATACCCAAAGTTCAGCGGAACCACATAGGGATAGTCCCCATCCGGCAGTGCCAAGCGAAAACAGATACAACCCTGAATGATCTCATCCACGGCCTTCTCCTCTGTGACAGCCAGCTCTTTTCTTCTCATTTCCATAAAAATTCCTCCTATGGATACTCACGTCATTTTCAGATCCCGGATTCTGTGGTATCATTATAGTATTCAGGTGGCCCTATAACAAGAGCCACTAAGCAACTTTTTATAGGAGCCACCTTATATGATCTATCTTGATAAAACCAGCAAGACCCCCTATTATCTGCAAATCTATAAACAGCTTCTGTCTCAAATTCTTTCTGGTCAGCTCCCCGCCGGGCACCTGCTCCCTGGCTGCCGCACGCTGGCCGCCGATCTAGGGGTGGGCCGCAACACCGTGGACCACGCATATTCCCAGCTGGTTGTAGAAGGATACCTCTCTCCCAAAACCGGCTGTGGCTTTCAGGTCCAAGCCATCCCGGAACTTCTCCTGGATCAGGCTGCTCCCATTCCCCTGCCCTCTGTGCCTCCTGTCAAAGAGCCCCCCATTCTCTATGATTTAGTCTACGGCAGCCTCTCCAACCGCGAGTTTCCCTTCTCTCAGTGGCGGAAAGAGATGAATGCAGTTCTCACCCAGGAAAGCCAGCATCCGGCCAACGATTATCCCGATCACAAAGGAGATCTTTTTCTGCGGACCCAGCTGAGCAAATACCTTTTTGAAACCCGCGGCATTCTCTGTTCCCCAGAGCAGGTGATCATCACCGCTGGGCTGCAGGGTTCCCTGGAAATCTTCTGCAAGCTCTTTCTTCCCAAAGGCGGCCTCCACATTTTTGAAAATCCCAGCTATGATAAATCCCGCTTTATTTTCCAGAGCTATGGTCTTCCTCTGGCCTATTTGCCCCTGGATAAATGGGGCGCCATTCCCTCCGCCTTACCCACCGGAACAAAGATCGCCTCCATCTATCTCACACCCTCCCACCAATTTCCCTTGGGCATGATTATGCCCATTCAACGCAGGTATGCCTTTCTCAATGCGGCGCTGGAACAGGACGCCTACCTCATCGAGGATGACTACGACAGCGAATACAGCTACTACGGGGCTCCCGTCCCCGCCCTTCAGTCCATCGACACCAATGGCAGAGTGATCTACTTGGGGAGTTTCTCCAAGAGTCTTCCCCCTTCCATGCGCATGGCTTATTTGATTCTTCCCCCAGCACTGGCCCAACGCTATGACACAGACCTGGCCAACTACAATAGCATGGTGCCTTGGCTGATGCAGCGAACGCTGGCCCGGTTCATCGCCAATGGACATTATCGCCGTTTGGTCCGGCGCTTACGCACCAAATTCAAGCGGTTCCATGATCTTGTGCTGAAAGAACTGTGTCAACTGTCCCCTGAACTGCAAGTGGTCAGCCAAGGGCACGCCCTAAAATTTCTGCTGGCCTTTCCTCCCCACATGCACCGGGACTGGCTCACAGCCCAGGCCCTAAAGCAAGGGGTGAAAATCTACTCTCCCGAGCGATTCTGGCACCCCAAAGAGGCCTGCCCACCCACACTGATTCAAATTGGTTTCACTGCTATGGAACCAGAGGATGTCCTCCCCTGTATCCAGCGGCTGAAAACTGCCTGGTTTCCCGCAATGCCTGAGGATAATCCCCTCGAAAAATAAAAAAGAGAGACAACCAAAAGGTTGTCTCTCTTTCATGTTGGCGTTACCTATTTTCCCGGTTCGTCTCCAAACAAGTATCTTCGGCGCAAGTGAGCTTAACTTCCGTGTTCGGGATGGGAACGGGTGGACCCTC
>DBEYYM010000139.1:0-26221 GCA_048184675.1 Evtepia sp.
TCCTCCGGTGGTGGTGCAGGGGGGAAGAGACCGGGGAGAAGGACGCCATTATCTGCGATGGGGCGGTGCGCAGCGGGAAAACCCTGTGCCTGGGGCTCTCCTTTGTGCTGTGGAGCATGGCACGGTTTCGGCGGCAGCAGTTTGCCCTGTGTGGAAAGACCACGGAGTCGGTGCGGCGGAACCTGCTCTCCAGCGTGCTGCCGGTGCTGGAAGAGTTGGGGTTTCAGTGGGAGGAGAAGGTCTCCCGGAACTGGCTGAAAATTCGGTATGGCGGGGTGGAAAACACCTACTTCCTCTTTGGGGGAAAGGATGAGGGGAGCGCGGCCCTGATTCAGGGGGTGACCCTGGCGGGGGTGCTGCTGGATGAGGTGGCGCTGATGCCTCGGTCCTTTGTGGAGCAGGCTTGTGCCCGGTGCTCGGTGACGGGGGCGAAGTTTTGGTTCTCCTGTAACCCGGCTGGGCCGGGGCACTGGTTTTACCGGGAGTGGATCTGTAAGGCCCAGGCGCGGAATGCCCTTCACCTGCGGTTTTTCATGGAGGACAACCCCACCCTGTCCCAGGAGACCCGGCAGCGGTATGAGCGAGCCTTTCAGGGGGCTTTTTACCGGCGGTTTGTGCTGGGGGAGTGGACGGCGGCGGAAGGGCTGGTGTACGACTTCTTTGACGAGAGCCTAGTCCGGCCGGTGCCGGCGGGGCCGGCGGAGCGGTGGATGATCTCCTGTGACTATGGGACGGTGAACCCCACCTCCATGGGGCTGTGGGGGAAGTATGGCGAGGTGTGGTACCGGGTGAAGGAGTATTACTACGATGCCCGCCAGGTCCGGCGGCAGCAGACCGACCAGGAGTATGCCCAGCGGCTGGCGGAGCTGGCCGGGGAACGGGAGATTGAGGCGGTGGTGGCCGACCCCTCGGCGGCGTCTTTTTTGGAGACGCTGCGGCGGGAGGGGTGGAACGTGCGCAAGGCCAACAACGAGGTGCTCTCGGGAATCCGGCTGACGGCGGACGCGCTGAAGGAGGGAAAGATCGTCATCTGTGCGCCCTGTGGGGATGCCATTCGGGAGTTTGGATCCTATTGCTGGGATCTCAGCGCCGGGGACCGGGACAAGGTGAAAAAGGAGTTTGACCACGCTATGGATGAGATCCGGTATTTTGTGGCCACGGTGGTGGCGCCGGAGGCGGGGGAGGATTTCTTCTTTGCCGGATATGTGGAGCGGCGTGTGTGAGGACGAGAGAAGGAAAGGAGAGAGCCATGGGATTTTGGAAAAACAGGGGAAAGGAGGAAACCATCCGGCCTGTGCCGGTGCAGCTGCGGCCGGCGGACCGGCATCCCTTTGGAATGCTTGACGGCTATGTGCCCTTGCATCAGCCGGAGTTTTCCCTGTATCGGGCCATTCGGGAGGCCATTCCGGTGGTGGATGCGGCGATGCTGAAGCTGGTGCGGCTGACCGGCGGGGTGGAGGCTCTTTGCCAAGACAAACGGGCGGAGCGGGAGCTGAACCACTTTCTGCGCACAGTGCCAGTGGGGTGGAACCAGAAGGGGATTCAGGCCTTCTTGGACAGCTATCTGGACTGTTTGCTGACCTGTGGCCGGGCGGTGGGAGAGATCGTTCCCAGCCGGGACGGACGGGAGATTGCAGCGGTGCTGTGCGGGAACGTGTCGGACATCCAGGTGAAGGAGGGGGACTCTCCCCTGGAGATTCTGCTGGCCCTGCGGAAGCCGGACGGGCACACGGAGGTGCTGCCCCGCCAGGAGCTGCTGCTCTTTACCCCCTATCACCCCAGCCCGGAGAACCCCTATGGGGTATCGCTGCTGCACAGCCTGCCTTTCTTGGCGGGGGTGCTGCTGAAGATCTACCAGACCCTAGGGGCCAACTGGGAGCGGGCGGGGAACGTCCGGTTTGCGGTGGTCTATAAACCTGGGGAGGAGGGGCTGGACGGCCGGCGTCTCCAGGAGCGCAGCCAGCTGCTGGCCCAGAAATGGTCTGAGGCCATGGAGAACACCCGGGCTGGGTCCATTCGGGACTTTGTGGCGGTGGGGGATGTGGAGATTAAGGTCATTGGGGCTGAGTGTGACATTCCTGACTGTCAGGCGCCGGTGCGGCTGATTCTTGAGCAGCTCATCGCCCAGACAGGGATCCCGCCCTTTCTGCTGGGGCTGAGCTGGTCCACCACCGAGCGGATGAGCAGCCAGCAGGCGGATATTATGACCAGCGAACTGGCCGCCCTGCGGCGGACGCTAACCCCTGTGGTGGAACGGGTGTGCGCTATGTGGCTTAGGATGCACGGCTATGACTGTGACTTTCAGGTGGAATGGGAGGAGATCAACCTGCAGGACCAGGTGGAAGAGGCCCGGGCAGAGCTCTACCGCCAGCAGGCGGCCCAGTTGGCCCGGGGAGAGAAAAAGGAGACAAACCAGGAAAACAAGAAGGAGGGACAACATGACAGTGACCAAGGAAGCCCAGACCCAGGGGAGGACTGACCCTGTGGAGGGGGAGCTGGCGGCCATCAATGGGCTAAATGGGACCAGCTTGACTGCCCAGGAGGTCTATACCTTTGCTGTGCGGTTGTGTGACAACCAGACCGACCGGGATCAGGAATATTTCGCTCGGGAGGATTTGGCGGTGCTGGCGGAGCTCTTTGTGGGCAAGACGGGGATTTTCGACCACAGCTGGAGCGCGCGGGATCAGACGGCGCGTATCTACCGCACGGAACTGGTGGAAGAGCCGGGCGTGGTGACCGAGGCGGGGGAGCCAGGGTGCTATCTAAAGGGCTATGCCTACATGGTGCGGACAGAGGAGAATGCAGGGCTCATTGCGGAGATTCAAGGGGGCATTAAGAAGGAGGTCAGCGTCAGCTGTGCCGTTGCCCGGCAGGTGTGCTCCATTTGCGGCAGTGAGATCCATGACCGGGGGAGCTGCTCCCATGTGCGGGGGCAGATCTATGGGGACCGGCGGTGCATTGTGCGCCTGGCAGAGCCTACAGATGCCTTTGAGTGGTCCTTCGTGGCGGTGCCCGCCCAGCCAAAGGCCGGGGTGGTGAAGGGTTACCGGAAGGGGGGCTCTCTGCGGCAGGTGCGGGCAGGGCTGGGCCAGGAGGGAACCTGGCGAGAGGAACTGCAGCTGCTGGAAAAACAAGCGGAGACGGGACGACGGTATCTGGAAAACCTGCGCCAGGAGACGGTGCGGCTGGGCCTGATGGCCGAGGAGAGCCTGGGGGGAGACACCCTGCGGGCCATTGCAGACAAGCTGGAGGAGCAGGAGCTGGAAGAACTGAGGGCTTGCTATGAAAAGCGGCTGGCCCAGCGGTTGCCGGCGGCGGTGCAGCTCCGGTATGGCAGAGAGGATGGAAATCAGGCGGGGGACGATGGGTCCTTTGTCATTTGAGAAAGGGAGGATGGAACATGAGTGTGGCATTTCAAGGCATGGGCAGCATGGTGGTGACCTTTCAGGCCGACTTGGCAACGACAGGGAACTTTGCCGCCCTGGTCAGCAACAACACAGTGAAAAACGCCAACGGCGGTGTGGCGCCGGTGGGGCTTATCCTGAACAAGCGAAACGACCATGCGGCGGTGCAGACCCAGGGGTATATTCAGGCAAACTACAGCGGCGACACAGCGCCTAGCCTGGGCCTTCAGAAGCTGGTGGCCGATGGAACCGGCGGCCTGCGGCTGGAAGGCACCGGGGAGACCGGCCGGACCTGCCTGGTGGTGAACCTGGACGCGGACAACAAAACCATGGGCCTGTTCCTGTGAGAACGGGCGGAAAGGAGATGGGAAGTATGGCATATCAGTTTGAAACCGTGAAGCTGGACAAGGGGATGTACAGCGAGGCGGGGCGGTCGTTTACCAAGGTGCTGGAGAAGTGTGATCCCTCAGAGCAGTACAAGGGGACGCCTTTGGAGCATCTGGATGCCTTTCAGCGGCAGCTGAAGCGGTTTGATATTAAGGTAAAGGGCGCGGACTCTGACGTGGTGTCTAAATTTTTTGCCAGCTGGGAGTCAGCTGTGCTCTTTCCTGAGTATGTGGCCCGGGCGGTGCGCCAGGGGATGGAGGAGAGCAATATCCTGCCCATGATGACAGCGGCGGAGACCAAGATCAGCGGCATGGATTACCGGTCTATTGCCTCTACCCCCACGGAGGAGGAGAAAGCTCTGACCATGGTGGCAGAGGGGGCCGTGATCCCGGAGACCAGGGTGCGGGCCCAGGAGAACCTGGTGAAGCTCCACAAGCGGGGCCGGATGCTGGTGGCCTCTTATGAGGCCATTCAGTTCCAGCGGCTGGATCTGTTTTCGGTGACCCTGCGGCAGATTGGGGCGTACATCAACCGGATGCATGTGGCAGACGCCATTGATGTGCTTATGAACGGGGACGGCAACAGCAATGGGGCCGCTGTTTACACCGTGGGCACCAGCCCCATGGCTGGCACGGCGGGAAGCCTGAGTTATGGCGCCCTGGTGGATTTTTGGAGCCAGTTTGATCCCTACACCATGAACACCCTGGTGGTGGGGGACGCCATGGCGCAGATTTTGAAGCTGGAGGAGATGCAGGACGCCACGGCGGGTCTGACCTTCCAGGGGACCGGCAAGCTGGTAACCCCCATGGGGGCGACCCTGCTGCGGAGCAGCGCGGTGCCCTCCGGGACCATTTTGGGGCTGGACAAGAACTACGCCCTGGAGATGGTGCGGGGCAGCGATGTGCTGGTGGAGTATGACAAGCTCATTGACCGACAGCTGGAGCGGGCGGCCATTACCTCCATCTCTGGCTTTGCAAAGATCTTCCAGGAGGCCTCTAAGGTGCTGCACATCGGCACGGCCCAGGGGTGATGGCCATGATTGAACGGCAGGAGATTGTGGACGTGGCCACCGCCTTTGCCGGGCGGGAACTGACGGATGGAGAGGGGGCGACCCTCTCCATCCTGTGCGGCGGAGCTTTGGACCAGTGGCGAGGGCTGCTGCGGGAGAATGTGACAGAGGAGGACTGCCGGGAGCTGCTGGTGGTGGCCAGCGCCTGGACGGCTTTGGCAGCTATGACAGGGGCCATGGAAGGAAGCCGGCCCACACCGGCATCTTTTTCCGCAGGGGACTTGTCGGTGACGGCGGGAAGTGCGGCGGACGGAACTGTCTGCGCAGAAAGTTTACGGCGGCAGGCAGAGGTGCTGATGACGCCCTATATTCGGGATCCCTCCTTTGCCTTTTTGGAGGTGAGGGGATGAGCTTTCAGGGACAGTTTCAGGCTATTGTGGCCCGGTATGGTGTGGCGGTGACCTTGCAGCTGGAGGGGGAAACGCTGGGGAGCGGCCTGGCGCTGCTGCGCCCGCTGCTGGACCGGGAGCGGAAGTTTTTGCCCACGGACCTGGGAGTTCGACGGCAGGAGCTGACCCTGTGCCTGGGACAGGTGGAAATCCCCTTTCCTGACCAGCCGGGGGAGCTGGTGCTGAAGACCGGCCAGAGGACCTATGACGTGGTGAACGCCCGCCTGATAGGGGCTGGGGAAGAGCAGATTTATTGGCGCGCTGTTTTAGCGCGGCGAGAGGAGGAGAGCCCATGACGACGCTGACAGCGCTGCGCCAGGTGATGACGGAGTTTCTGGAACGGGCGGGGGTTGAGGCCCTGACTGCCTGGCCAAAGGGAAGCCGGTGGGCGCGGAGGGAACCGGTGGCGGTGGTCCAGGTGAAAGAGGTAGAGGCCAGTGCGGCGGGGTTTCAAAACTACTTGGGGCAGGTCTATGACCAGGAGACCCGGCGGTGGACGGAGCGGTATGGCCAGCGGGTGACAGTGAGGTTTGCCATTGCCCTTTATAGCCCAGAGACAGCGGGGGAGGAGGGCTGCCGGAAACTGCTGGATCAGGTGGCTGAGGCCTTTTTACAAGGGGAGCCCGGCGGCTTTGCTGTGGAGAAATGGTCGATGGGGGAGACCGACTTTGACCGGGACAGCGGAATGTTCCGGGGAAAGCTCCAGGCAGTGTGCCGGGGGACCCTGGTGGCGGTGACAGAGGAGACGGGAGAAATCACAGGATTTACAGTGAAAGGAGACGTGGTGGTATGACGAGCAGCGTGACAAACCATGCCCGGCCGGGGGTGTACTCGGTGTATGAGGCTTCGGCGGTGGTCACCGGCGGGGTTCGCCGGGGGAAAGCGGCGGTGGCGGCCCGGAGCCAGGGGGGCACCCCCGGAACCGTATATACCCTGGGCAGCTACAACGAAGCTGTGGAGGCCTTTGGCAAGGAGGATGGGCTGACGGAGCTGGTGCAGGTCCTTATGGCCAATGGGGCGGCCCAGGTGGTGGCCGTGCCGGTGGGGGAGGACGCGGACTACACGGAGGCCTTTGCCCTGCTGGAAGGACAGGAGGCGGTGAAGGTGGCCCTCTGCGACAGCGGGGATCTGACGGTGCAGCAGGCCTTGCGGGACAGTGTGGCGGCGGCCTCTCAGGGGAACAAGGAACGGATTGCAGTGGTTCCCAGTGGGGCCGGGGAGACGGTAAACCAGCTGGTGGAGCGGGCCAAAAACCTGAACAGTGAGCGGGTGGTGCTGGTAGCCCCAGGGGGGACGGACCAGCCCAGCAGCGCGCTGGTGGCAGCGGCGGTGGCAGGGGCCATTTGCGGGGAGACGGACCCGGCCCTTCCCTTGGGCGGGGTGACGCTGCGCGGGATTCCCGGTTTGGCGCAAAATTATGGGGAGAGCGACCTTGATCTTCTCGTCCAGGGGGGCGTGACCCCGGTGGAGCTGGTTGGCGGTGTGTGCTCGGTGATCCGGGGGGTGACTACCCGCACCACCACCGGGGGCGTGGCCGACGACACCTGGCGGGAGCTGACCACCATTTTGGTGGTGGACGATGTGATTCCCAGCCTGCGGGCAGCGCTGCGGGCCCGGTTCCCCAGGGCCAAAAACACCGCCCAGACCCGGGGGGCGGTGCGGTCCCAGGTGATTTTGGAGCTGGAGCGGAAGCTGGCGGCGGAGATCATCACCGGGTATGGAGAAGTGACGGTCCAGGCCCTGGAGGAAAACCCCACGGTGTGTTTGGTGGAGTTTTCTTTTACGGTGGCCTATGGGCTCAACCAAATCTGGCTCAGCGCCCAGATTACTGTATAAAGGAGGGAGACAATGGCGGCGAATGTAATTCCCACCAGCAGCGATATCTATTTGGAGGTCAACGGAAAAAAGGTGGCGGTGGTCCAGAGCTACACGGCCCAGACCACCAAGTCTAGCACCACGGTGGAGGCCTTTGGGGAGAAAGAGCCTGTGGCGACCATTCCGGGGCAGAGCAAGCATGTGCTGGAGCTCACCCGGATTTATGCCACCGATGAGGCCCTGGCCGACGGCATCGATTTTTATGGGCTGGAGGACTTCAGCCTGGTGATCTGCAAGCCCGACCGGCGGGTGATTTACAGCGGGTGCCAGTGGAGCAAGATTGGGGAGAGCGGGGCCTTAGGGGCCTCGGTGGTGGAAAAGGTCACGGTAGTGGCGGGAAGGAGAATTGAGACGAAGGGATGAAGGTTCCTGATTGGCTGAAGTTGGCCGGGGCCCCGCCGAAAGGCCAGATGCCCGGCGGGGAGCAGCTGCGGCTGTTGACCGCCCGAGAGGTGCTAGAGGCCCGGCGGGAGGCCCTGGAGCTGGCGGCAGAGGAGCGGGAGCTGGCTTTATGCTCCAACGCCTGCCTGGTGGCCCGAGGTGTTGTGCGCCGGGGACGGCGGGTGTATGACTCTGGAAAAGAGGTGCTGGAGAAGCTGACAGCGGGACAGATCGAGGACCTGGCCCGGCGGTGGGCTGCGTTTTCTCAAGAGGAGGACCTGGGGCTGGGTCTGGAGAAAGGACGGCTGGATGCCCTAAAAAAAGCCTGGAGTACATGCCGCAGCAGCGCCTTCGGTGGCGTGTGCTCCGGTGTTTTGGGGCGCTGCCTACAGAGGAGCGGGCGAAGGCTATGAGCGACCGGGACTATCTTTGGTGCGCAGTGAACCTGCTGCTGGATGAGGAGGAAGCGGCCAGCAGCCTCTGCCCCACTTGCCGGGCGGAGGCGGAGAAGGCGCGCTGCCCGGTGTGTGGCCGGGAGAAAGGAGCGGTGACCGGCGGAGAAAACCTCGCCTTTGACTGGGCCCGATTTGAGAGAATGAAGCAGGGAGCAAGCCGGTGATCGATTACTTGGCAGCCCTGCTGGGAGAGCAGGTGGAGGAGGAGACTGTGGAGGCTCTTTCTGGACGGCAGGTGGCGGTAAGGCGAAAAAGGACGGCGACAACCGGCGGACAGGAAAATGCAGGCGGTGAGCGGAACGGGGAAGCCCTGCCAGGGGAGGAAAGAGAAACTGACGTGCGTTTTGAGGAAACTGACGACTGGCAGGGAGCGGCACCTGGTCTGGATACTCTGGCTGCGGTGGAAGGCGAAGACAGGGCAGGCATCTGGCTGGCGGAAACCAGGGCAGGGAGAGAGGGCGGAAATGCTCTCTATGAGGCCTTGGGACGGACGGCCCAGGTGGCCCGGCTGGCAGGCGGAGGCCGGGAGACGGTGACAGTAACCCTGCCGAGCGGGCCGGTGGAGCACGGCGGGGAAGACTGGTCTGCTTTGGACCGGGCGGTTCAGCGGGATGCCCGGCGGTATGATGGCGGCTTTGCCCTGTATTGAGCGGGGAAAGCCCGGGTGAGAGGCGCCTATTATTGGGACGCCGATGGGAAAGGAGGGAAAAGGGTGGAGCTGACACCCATGCAGTATAAAAGCTACACATGGCCTCACAACCCCAGGACGTACACCATTTCCTATGAGCGGAAGGTGGCGGTGCACAAGGTGCCCTTTGGCCGGTATGCTATGCAGGATTTGGGCTTGGGACGCCGGGTGATGCGGGGAGAAGGAGAATTTTTCGGAGAGGGAGCTTATGAGGAGTTTAAGAAGCTGGCCTCGGTGTTTTATGACAACGGGCCGGGGGTGCTGCTTCACCCGGTGTGGCAGAGCGCCAGCGCCTATTTTGTGGAGCTGTCTTTGGCCCAGGAACCCCGGAAAGACTATGTGCGGTACACCTTTACCTTTTGGGAGGACTATGGAAAGTACAGCCAAAGCCTGGAGGCCGAGAAAACGGCAAGCGCCAGCGAAGGGGGCGGTGGCAGCGTGCCGAGTTCAGCGCAGTATCACACGGTGGTACAGGGAGAGACCCTGTGGGGGATTGCCCAGGGGCAGGGGATGACCCTGGGGGAGCTGCTGGTGCTCAACCCCCAGCTGAAAAACCCCAATGTGATCCAGCCGGGCCAGCAGGTGCGCGTGAGGTGATGGAATGACAGAGTGGAGTATGACCTGCTACGATGGAACCAGCTACACCCTGCCCACCCCGGTGGCCTGGCGGCTGGACTATGGGCTGGGCGCACCCTGTGACAGCTTTTGGGTGAAGGTGCTGTGGTCGGCGGGACAGGAGGACAAGCTGGCAGACGGGACCAGAATCCGGGTGACGGAGGGCGGAAAGACCCTTTTTGTGGGCGTGATTGATGAGTGTGAGAGCCAATGGTCACAAGCCGGATGTGTGGCCGAGATCACGGGGCGGGGACTTCAGGCCTTGCTCTTAGACAACCAGGCGGAGGCGGTGGACTATGGACAGGCCACGCTGTCGGAAATCCTGCGGCGGTATGTAAGCCCCTATGGGATCCGCCTGGAAAAACCGGTGAGCTTACCGCCGGTGTGGGGATTTTCCGTGACCTCGGGGAGCAGCTGCTGGAAGGTTCTCTATGAGTTTGCCCGATATTATGCGGGGGTGACACCCCGGTTTACCCGGGAGGGGAACTTGGCCCTCCACCCCTGGGCAGATGGGACGCCGGTGGCACTGGACACAAATGCGCCGGTGACCAAGGTGGTCCGGCGGGATAAGCGGTATGGGGTCTTGTCCCAGGTGACGGTGAAGGATGTGACAGGATGGACCCGGCAGACGGAAGTAAATGGAGAATTTGAGAGACGGGGAGGCCGGTGCAGCCGGGTGATCCTGCTGCCGAAAAACACCGGGTTTCAGGCCAGACGGTATCGGGCCAGGTTCCAGCTGGACCGGTCAGCGGCGGAGCTGCTGACGGTGGAGGTGACGGTAGCTGTTCCCTTTGCCGCCTGGCCGGGGGACCTGGTGAAGCTAACCCGTGCGGGATGGAGCGGCAACGGGCTGTACCGGGTGCAGGAGAGCACGGTGACGATGGGAGAACAGGGATATGAGACCGTATTGACCCTGGGAGATCCCCAGGCGGTATTATAAAGGAGGAATTTGTATGTGGATGGCCAAACCGCAAGGGTCCCAAACCCTGGGAGAGCCTGGGGCAGAGCTGGGACAAGTGACCCTTTCCGGAGCGCCTGTGGGGGTGGCCCTGGCCGGGGAACGGCGGAACGTGGTGGTCTGTTTGCCGGGGGGCTATCACTGGGTGCCTGCCCGGGGAGACACGGTGCTGGTGGTGAAGAGCGGCGCGGAAGAGGCACCCTGTGTGGTGGGAAAACCTCTGGAGGACGAGGTCCAGCCGGGGGAGGTCTGGATTTCCGTGGCTCCGGCGGCGGGAATTCGGCTGAAAGAGGATGGGTCTGTTTTGCTGAGTGGACAGGTACAGGTGGAGGGCTCCTTGGAGGTCAATGGACAGGAGGTGGGAGAATGACAGTGACCCAGCTGCGAAACGGAGATTACTGCCCAGACGGCACCGGCGGGTTTGCGGTGTCTTCTGGGGCGGAAGGTGTGCTGGAGAAGGTTCTGTTTCTGCTGACAGCCCGGCGGGGGAGTTTTCCCCTGCTGCCGGAGGTGGGCAGCCGGCTGTATCTACTTTTTCGGGAGAAGCCTGCGGCCCGGGGGACCATGGGGGCCAGTTATGCGGCTGAGGCCCTGGCCGGAGAGCCCCAGCTGCAGGTGATGGGGGCAACCTGGGACGAGGCCCAGCAGCGGCTCCATGTGGCCCTGGAATGGCAGGGGGAAAGCCTTCGGGCTTCGGTGCCTTTGGGATGAGAAGGGAGGAATGCGGATGAAAACGGTGGAGGAAATCTACCGGGAGATGATGGAGACCTTTGCAGGGGAGACAGGCTTGGAGCCCGATGGCACCAGTGAGCTGGCGGTGCGGATGTATGCCCTGGCAGCCCAGGTCTATGGACTCTATGCGGAGAATGCGTGGACCCGCCGCCAGTGTTTTCCCCAGACAGCCACGGGGGAGGCCCTGGAGAACCACGGCTTTTTGCGGGGGGTAACCCGTCTGGAGGCCAGCCGGGCAGAGGGCACTGTCTGGTTTTCCGCGCGGGAAGCGGCAGCAGAGGAGCTGACCATTCCTGCGGGCACGGTGTGCATGACGGCGGGGCTTGTGGCGGTTGAGACCACCCAGGAGGCAACTTTGCCGGCAGGGAGTCTTTCTGTGGAGGTCCCGGCCCGGGCGGTGGAACCGGGACAAGGGGGAAATGTAGCCGCTGGGACGGTGCGAACCATGGCGGTGGCCCCGGCGGGAATTGCCTCTTGCACCAACCCGGCTGCTTTTACCGGTGGACGGGAGGCCGAGGGGGATGAGGCGCTGCGAAAGCGGATTCTGGCCACCTATCAGCGGCTGCCCAACGGCACCAACCGGGCCTATTATGAGCAGGAGGCACTGGCTGTGGAAGGGGTGACGGCAGTGCAGGTCCTGCCCAAGAACCGAGGCATTGGAACGGTGGACGTGGTGGTGACCGGGGCCGGGGGCCTGCCGGAGGAAGCGCTGCTGGAGCGGGTGCGGGCAGACCTGGCCGGCAAGCGGGAGATTGCAGTGGACTTGAAGGTCCTGGCGCCAGAGACGGTGATTGTAAACCTGATACTGCTGGTAAAACCCAAAGAGGGCCTTTTGCCCGGGCCAGTGATTGCCCGGGTGGAGGAGGCTATGGTTTCCTGGTTTGATGGGTCCATGCTGGGGAAAGACCTGCTGCTGGCCCAGATCGGCCAGCGGATCTATCAGGTGGAGGGCGTGGAGAACTATCAGATTCAAGGCCCTGTTAATGATGTGACGGTGGCAGACAATCAGTTGCCCGTGCTGGGGGTGCTGTCGGTGGAGGAACTGCGATGAGCCATGGACAGAATCTGCGGGACCTGCTGGCCCCTCTGGGGGTCTACCGATGGGAGGGGACCTTCCAGTGGGGAGAACTCCAAAGTGAGGGGGCGGCCCTGGATCAGGTGGCCCAAGACCTGGCCCACACCCAGCGGGAGATGAACCTATACACCGCCCAAGAGGAGGGGCTCACAGGCCTGCTGACCCTGCTGGGCCGGGAGGGGACAGAGGGAGACCAGGAGGCGCTGCGCCAAACAGCAGCTGCCCTGCTGCGCATTGGGGGAGACAGCTTTACCCTAGAGGCCATGAACGACACCCTGCGGGGGTGTGGAATTTCCGCCAAAGTGGAGGAGACGGAGACGCCGCTTAAGGTGGTGGTTTCCTTTCCGGGGATCAGCGAAATTCCAGCAGGGTTTTCTCAGACAAAGGAACGGATTGAAGAAATCCTGCCCTGCCATTTGCAGATAGAGTACCAATTTGAGGACCAGGCATGAGCAAAGGCAGACGAAGAACGGGGAAACCCTGCTGGCGGCCCACGCCAAAAGCCTGGAGTGAAAAGAACTTGCCCGATAAGGGATCTCTCTTTTGGAGGGACAGTGTGCAGCACAAGCCATGGTGCCCAAGTCACAGACGGCCCCCAAATTTTGTGCAATAATTTTGGCAGTGAAGTATTGACGAGGTAGGGCCTGGGTGCTATGATGTGGGTGTTGTCTTGAAGGGGGCACAAGATGATGTGCCTTTTGCAGGTGATAACCACAAGATAACCTACCAAGGAAGGATAGTTTGCGATAAGAAGAAGGAGAGACACTCGATGACCATGGTACAACAGATTCGGAAACGGGACGGAAGAGTGGTCCCCTTCCATGAAAACAAGATCGCCGACGCCATCAATAAGGCCTTTGAGGCCACCTATAAGCCCGGCTATGAGGAGACCGCTGCCAAGCTGGCCCATGAGGTGGCCTCTGTGCTGGAAGTGGAAGGGAACAACTGCCCTGAGGTGGAGCACATCCAGGATATTGTGGAGCGGGTGCTCATGGACAACGGCTATATCCAGACGGCTAAGGCCTATATCCTTTACCGCTCGGAGCGCAACCGGGCCCGGGAGATGAACACCCGGCTGATGAAGATCTATGAAGACATCACTTTTTCTTCGGCCAAGGACAGTGACATCAAGCGGGAAAACGCCAACATCGATGGCGACACCGCCATGGGCACCATGCTGAAATATGGCAGCGAGGGCTCAAAGCAGTTTTACCAGATGTTCGTTATGAAGCCCGAGCATGCCCGGGCGCATATCAGCGGAGATATCCACATCCACGATATGGATTTTGCCCCTATGGGCACCACCACCTGCACCCAGATCGACCTGATTAAGCTCTTTGACGGGGGCTTTTCCACAGGCCACGGCACCCTGAGGGAGCCCAATGACATTGCCTCCTATGCGGCGCTGGCCTGCATTGCCATTCAGTCCAATCAAAATGACCAGCACGGCGGACAGGCCATTGTGAATTTTGATTATGCCATGGCAATCGGCGTGCGGAAGACCTTTAAGCGGATCTACCGCCAGAACCTGGCCCGGGCCATGATGCTCTTGGAGGGCCAGGAGGACCCCGAGAGCGAGATCAAGGCCAACCTCCAGAAGATCGAGGCCGAGACCGGTCTGTATCCTAAGCTGGAGGACTGCGAGGACTATTTCCAGGCAGAGATGCCCTTCCTGCTGGAACACTACAGCCAGGATGAAGCTGAGATGCGTAAGTGCCAGGAATTTGCTCACTACCGGGCCACAAAGGAAACCGACCGGGCCACCTACCAGGCCATGGAGGCCTTGATTCACAACCTGAACACCATGCACTCCCGGGCTGGCGCTCAGACCCCCTTCTCCTCCATTAACTATGGTATGGACACCACCCCCGAGGGCCGCATGGTTATGAAAAACATTATGCTCTCTACGGAGGCTGGTTTGGGCAACGGGGAGACCCCCATTTTCCCCATCCAGATTTTCCGGGTGAAGGAAGGGGTCAACTATAACCCTGGCGAGCCCAACTATGACCTGTTCCAGCTGGCCATCCGCTGCTCGGCTAAGCGGCTCTTCCCCAACTTCTCGTTCATCGACGCACCCTTTAACCTGCAGTATTATAAGGAGGGCCATCCCGAGACGGAGATCGCCTATATGGGCTGCCGCACCCGGGTCATCGGCAACGTGGTGGACCCAGAGCGGGAGATCTGCAACGGCCGGGGCAACCTGTCCTTTACCACCATCAACCTGCCCCGCCTAGGCATCAAGGCCAAGGGGGATCTGAACACCTTCTTCGAGAGCCTGGACCACATGATGGACCTGTGTGTGGAGCAGCTGCTGGAGCGCTTTGAGTTCCAGTGCCGCAAGAAGGTGAAAAACGCCCCCTTCCTTATGGGCCAGGGAGTCTGGATTGACTCGGACAAGCTGGATTGGGATGACGAGGTGCGTGAGGTCCTGAAGCATGGCACTCTGTCGGTGGGCTTCATCGGCTTGGCAGAGACCTTGAAGGCCCTCATCGGTGAGCACCATGGCGAGAGCGAGCGGGCGCGGGTGTTGGGCCAGGAGATCATCGGCCACATGCGGGCCCGGATGGATGCCGAGAGCAAAAAGCGCAACCTGAATTTCTCCCTGCTGGCCACCCCTGCTGAGGGGCTGTCGGGCCGGTTTGTGAAGATTGATAAAGAAAAATATGGCGTCATCGAGGGGATCACCGACCGGGATTACTACACCAACTCCTTCCATGTGCCGGTGTATTATCCCATCGCCGCCTACGATAAGATCGCCATTGAGGCCCCCTACCACGCGCTGACCAACGCCGGTCACATCAGCTACATTGAGATGGATGGGGACCCCACGGAGAACCTGGATGCCTTCGAGCGGGTGATCCGCTGCATGAAGGAGAAGGGGATTGGCTATGGCTCTGTGAACCACCCGGTAGACCGGGACCCCATCTGTGGATTTTCCGGGATCATCGGGGACCAGTGCCCCGGCTGCGGACGCCATGAAGATGACGGCGTGCCCTTTGAGCGGATCCGCCGGATCACCGGATACTTGGTGGGCACTCTGGACCGCTTCAACAACGCCAAGCGGGCGGAGGAGCGCGACCGGGTGAAACATAACGTGTAAAAAGCTTCAACCAAGGAAATTGACCTGTTTTGAAAGAAAAGTTTCAGAAAGAGACCTGGGCTTCCCAGGTCTCTTTTTCAGTTGCAAGTTTTTTTGCAGAAAAGCCAGAAACGAAAAAGATATTGGCAGAAATTTTGAGAAAGTGTCAAAAATCTGGAGGAAATCACACAAATTCTTTTGCCCAACGGGGGAATTAGACTTGCAAATTGCGTGGCAGAGGACTATAATTTAACTGATAATCTTTTGGAATAATACGGGGAAAATGAAAGATAAGATAAAAAAACTGTAAAAATGATTACGTGAAATTCCCGTTAATCAAAGGAGTGAAGATAATGACCGAGTTTAAGTCAGGTGTCGATCTCTCCCTGATGGAAGGCGTGCTGCGCCAGTATCAGGATGACTCCACCAGTCTGATTATGATCCTTCAGCAGGCGCAGTCCATTTACGGCTACCTGCCTCAGGAAGTGATCTACCACGTTGCCGAGCGCACGGGCAATAGCCCGGCTAAGGTCATGGGGGTTGCCACGTTTTATAGCTATTTCCGGTTGGAGCCCATGGGCACCTATCAGATTATGCTCTGCGACGGTACGGCCTGCCACGTGAACGGGTCGGAGAGAATTCGCACCGCCATCACCCAGGAGCTGGGGATTCGAGATGGCGAGACCACCGAAGACGGCTTGTTCACCCTCAATGAAGTGGCATGTCTCGGCTGCTGCTCCCTGGCGCCCGTTATGATGATCAATGGCGATACCTATGGCAACCTGACCCCGGAGAAGACCATTAAAATTCTCCGGCAGCTCCGGCAGCGGGAAGCTGGCGGCGGCATCCGCATTCTGGTGGGCCAGGGCAGCTGTGGTGTTTCCGCTGGCGCTGCCCGGGTGGCGAAGGTCCTCTCGGGCCACATGACGGCCACCGACAGCTTCACCGTGGAGACCACCGGCTGTATTGGTATGTGTTACCTGGAGCCCATTGTGGACATCTACGAGGGCGATCAGCTCCTCCACCGCCTGGTGCGGGTCACTGAGACCGACGCCCTGGGCATTGTGGAAGCGGTACGGAAGAACGACTTCTCCAAGCTGGAGGCCATGTTCATCAGCGATGAGGACGCCCGCTTCCTGAAAAAGCAGAAGCGTGTGGCTCTGCGCAACTGCGGCGTGGTGGATCCCACCAGCATCGACGACTATATCAACCACGACGGCTACCAGGCCCTGGATAAAGCCCTGAAAATGGAGCCCGAGGCCGTCATCGAGGAAATCAAGGTCTCTGGCCTGGCTGGCCGTGGCGGCGCTGGCTTCCCCACCTGGTTTAAGTGGGATGCCGCCCGGAAGGCAGAAGGGGAGAACAAATACCTCATCTGCAACGCCGACGAAGGAGATCCCGGCGCCTTCATGGACCGGGCCGTTATCGAGTCTGACCCCCATACCCTTATCGAGGGCATGCTCATCGGCGCCTATGCCATTGGTGCCAACAACATGTATGTGTACATCCGTGCCGAGTATCCTCTGGCTGTGGAGCGGCTGGGCAAGGCCATTGAGCAGGCCCGCAGCCGCGGCCTGTTGGGGGAGAACATCCTGGGCACCGATTTCTCCTGCGATCTGAACATTAAGATCGGCGCTGGCGCCTTTGTCTGCGGCGAGGAGACCGCCCTCATTGAGTCCATGGAGGGCAAGCGCGGCATGACCCGCCTGAAGCCCCCCTTCCCCGCCCAGAGCGGCTATCTGAACGAGCCCTCTAACATCAACAACGTGGAGACCTTCGCCAACGTGGCCTGGATCATCCACAACGGCGGCGCCGCGTTCTCCGCCATGGGCACCGAGAACTCCAAGGGCACCAAGGTCTTCGCCCTCACTGGTAAGGTCCAGCGTGGCGGCCTGGTGGAGGTGCCCATGGGCAACTCCCTGAAAGATGTCATCTTCGACATTGCCGGCGGCATCAAGAATGGCCGGTCCTATAAGGCCGTTCAGATGGGCGGCCCCTCCGGCGGCTGTATCCCTGCTGAACTGATGGATACCCCCATCGATTACAAGGCCCTCTCGGCCACTGGTGCCATTATGGGCTCCGGCGGCATGGTGGTTATGGACGACACCACCTGTATGGTGAACATCGCCCGGTTCTTCCTGGACTTCACTGCCCGGGAATCCTGTGGCAAGTGCGTCCCCTGCCGCATCGGCACCACCCGCATGATGGAGATCCTCAACCGGATCTGCGACGGCCAGGGCCAGGAAGGGGACATTGAGCTGCTGGAAGAGCTGTGCGTCAGCATCAAAGATGGCTCCCTCTGCGGCCTGGGTCAGACGGCCCCCAACCCCGTCCTCACCACCATCCGGTATTTCCGGGATGAGTACGAGGCCCATATCCGTGATAAGAAATGTCCCGCCTGTGAGTGCTCGGCCCTGCTGACCATCTCCATTGACGCAGACAAGTGTAAGGGCTGTACCATCTGCGCCCGGAAGTGCCCTGTGGAATGCATCAGTGGCGCCCGGAAAGAGCCCCACGTCATCAACCAGGCGGCCTGTATTAAGTGTAAGCAATGCGTCAGCTCCTGTAAGTTCGACGCCATTGTGGTAGAATAAGAAAGGAGGGGTTATCTATGAAAAACAAGATCAAAGTCACCATCAATGGTAAGATTTGCACCGGCAAAGCCGGCCAAACCCTCCTGGAAATTGCCCAGAGCAACGGCATTGAAATCCCCAACCTTTGCCACAATAGTGAGCTCAAGCACTACGGCGGCTGCAGCCTCTGCGTGGTGGAGGCTGAGGGCAGCCCCAAGCTCCTGCGCGCCTGTGCCACCGTGGCCCAGGACGGCCAGGTGATTTACACCGAGTCTGAGCGGGTGGTTCGCACCCGGAAGACCAGCATTGAGCTCCTTATGAGTGACCACGACGGCGACTGCCGTGGCCCCTGCGTGCTCAAGTGCCCCGCCAGCGTCAACGCCCAGGGATATATCCAGGCCATTGCCCGGGGGGATGATAAGGAGGCTGTGCGCATTCTCAAAGAGCGCCTGCCCATCCCCGCTTCCATTGGCCGTGTCTGCCCCCACCCCTGCGAAGGCGGCTGCCGCCGGCAGATGGTGGAGGAAGCCATCTCCATCTCCTACCTGAAATACTTTGCTGCAGACCGCGTGATTGCGGCCGGCGGCTATCTCCCCGCCAAAGCAGCCGCCACCGGCAAGCGGGTGGGTGTCATCGGCGGCGGCCCCGGTGGCTTGACTGCGGCTTACTACATGTCCCTGAAGGGCCACCGTGTCACCATTGTGGACGCCATGCCCCAGATGGGCGGTATGCTCCGCTATGGCATCCCCGAGTACCGCCTGCCCAAGAAGGTCCTGGATGAGGAGATTGCTGAAATCGCCTCCCTGGGTGTGGAAATGAAGAACAACTTCCGCATCGGTGTGGATGAGACTTTTGAGGAGTTTAAGAGCCACTACGACGCCGTGGTCATCGCCATCGGCGCCTGGTCCAGCATGCCCATCGGCTGTCCCGGTGAGGATCTGGAGGGCGTCATGGGCGGCATCGACTTCCTCCAGCGGGTGGCCCTGGGTGAGAGACCGGACATCGGCGACAAGGTCGCCGTGGTGGGCGGCGGCAACACCGCCATGGACGCCTGCCGGACAGCGGTCCGTCTGGGCGCCAAAGAGGTCTATGTGGTCTATCGCCGGACCGAGGCAGAAATGCCTGCCGAGCAGCTGGAAATTGACGAGGCCCGGGAAGAGGGCGTGATCTATAAGTTCCTGACCAACCCCGCCGAGATCATCGGCGAAAATGGGAAGGTCAAGGAGATGAAGCTCCAGGTCATGGAGCTGGGTGAGCCCGATGAAAGCGGCCGCCGCCGCCCCGTGCCCGTAGAGGGCAAGTTCGAGGTCCTCCCCCTGACCTGTGTCATCAGTGCCATCGGTCAGAAGGCCAACGTGGCCGGCTTTGAGGGCATCGAGCTCAACCGTAAGGGCATCATCTCCGCCGACGAGACCAGCTACCGCACCTCTATGGAAGGGGTCTTCGCCGTGGGCGACGCCACCAACAACGGCGCCTCCATCGCCATTGAGGCCATCGGCGAGGCCCGCCGCTGCGCCAAGGTGGTGGACCTGTACCTCCACGGCATCCAGGTGCCTTATCAGAAGACCTACCTCTCCGTGAAGAACGTCTCCCCCGAGTATTTTGCCGACTACATCAAGCTCCCCCGGGCCAAGATGCCCACGCGGGATCCCGAGGAGCGCAAGCACGACTTCGAGGCAATTAACCTGGGCTTCTCCGAGGCCCAAGCCCGGGCCGAAGCCTCCCGCTGTCTGGACTGCGGCTGCCACGACTTTGCCGAGTGTAAGCTCATCCGCTGCGCCAACCTCTATGAGCTCCAGCCTGAGCGCATCGAGCGGATCAAGGGCCACGGCCAGGGTAAGATCCACCCCAGCTACAAGGAGAAGCGCCTGGTGGCCATCGAGCGAGACCAGGGCAAGTGTATCCTCTGCGGACAGTGCGTCCGGATCTGCGACGAAGTTGTGGGCAAGGGCCTGCTGGGCCTGGTGGGACGCGGCTTCAGCACCACCATCCGCCCCGAGTTCCAGCAGAGCGAAGCCATCCGCCAGTGCGTGGACTGCCTCCAGTGCGCCGAAGCCTGCCCCACCGGCGCCCTCCGCATTCGAGAGAACGAACTGGAAGAGTAAGTCTAGTTTGTCCACCACCCAAAAACACCGTCAGCCGCAGGAAATCAAATTTCCTGCGGCTGACTTTTTGTTTTTACGAAAAAAGGACCAAGCGCTCCCCTGTGGGAACCCCGTGGGAAAACTGTGGGAAATTTGGGTGGAATCCCTTGATAGACAAGGGGAAGCCCCAGAAGAAGGTTCTGAGCCTGGTGCTTTGCTTGGCCATGATGCTGTCTGTCATGGTCGTGGGCGCTGGGGCAGCCTTCACAGATGAGAAGGATTTCTCTGCTAACTATCAGGAAGCAGCGGAAGTTCTGACCAATCTGGAAGTGCTGCAAGGCTACCCCGATGGCAGTTTCCAGCCCCAGGGTGATATCACCCGTGCGGAGACTGCTGCGATCATCTATCGTGTTGTGACTGGTGACGTCACCGACAAGTATGTCGGCAACTACACCGCCAACAGCCAGAATCAGTTTAGCGATGTGAAGAACAGCGACTGGTTCGCCGGCTATGTCAACTACTGCGCCGATGCTCAGTACATCAAAGGCTATGGCGACGGCACCTTCGGTCCTAACGACAAGGTGACCGGCTATGAAGCACTGGCCATGATCCTGCGTGCCGTGGGCTATGACCAGGACGGCTCCTTCACCGGCGAGAAGTGGACCATCAACACCGCTTCCGTGGCTGAGGGCCTGGGCATCCTGAAGAACGTGAAGGACGAAGCCCTGGGCTCCGCCGCTCCCCGTGAACTGGTTGCTGAGCTGATCTTCCAGTCCATGAATGTCCCCACCGTGACCTGGACCCTGGGCCTGGGCTACAACCAGTATAACTCCATCATGGTCAACGGAGTAAATAAGAAGGACCTGAACCCCACTCTGGGCGAGAAGACCTTCGGCCTGGCTAAGGTTGCTGGTGAGATCGTTGCTGTGGGCCGCACCTCTGGCACCACCCAGATCCAGACCGCTGCTAAGCTGGACACCGTGGTTGGCACCAACACCCCCTGGACCGACATCGGCTACGCTGCCTATGTTTGGACCACCTCTACCTCCGGCGCTAAGACCCGTACTGCCGTGTCCGACCTGGTTATCACCGGCAAGAGCCTGGGCGTCAGCACTGACGGCACTGCATTTGCCAAGCTGGCTGACAAGACCAGCGACGACTTCCTGGCTGCTGTTGATACAGTTGACGGTTTCAACGTTTATTACAACGGCAAGCTGGTGGGTAACAGCAAGGACGCTACCAAAGAAAATGATATCAAGGCAAAGACTGATCTCATCGACAAGCGCGGCGTCAAGGTCGACTTCATCGACAACGACAACCAGGGCCTGGCTGAGGCCGTTGTGATCACCGAGTACACCACTGCTGAAATCACTGGTATTGCCACCGACACCACTACCTCTGGTACCAGCGCCACCGCTGCTTCCAGCACTTACTTCACTACATTCAATCCCAAGGCTGTCAAACCTGTTAAGACCGCCAACGTGGTGTCTGACAACGCTCTGGCTGTGGGCGATGTGGTGACTTACGTGGATTATAAGGGCCTGGATTCCGACACCAGCCGCTATACTTACGCTTCTACTGGTATCGTCGATAGCTTCAATAAGATTGTCCGCGACAAGGAGAACAACCTCTACTATGTTATCGGTGATAAGGATCTGTACAAGTCCGAAATTACCACTCTGAATACCAGCATTCTGACCAAGGCTAACCTGGGCAAGGACGTGGTTTATTACCTGGATGAGTATGGCTATATCATCAAAGCTGAAGCTTATACTGCTCCTACCCAGTATATCTTCGGCGTGAGCAACAGCCACACTGATGGCAACGCCAAGGTGGCCGCCGGCAAGGTTGTTTCTACTGACGGTTCCGTGGATACCCTCTCTATCGCTTCTGTTAAGCAGGCCAACAATAAGACCTACACTGATCTGAAGAACAATGTCATCGAAAAGACCCTCTACACTTATAGTACCAACAAAGATGGCAACTATGAACTGACTTATTCCCCCACCCCATTTGATAAAGTTTCCCACGAGAAGGGCAACACCAATATTCAGCTGGGTAACGGGAAGTATTATGTAAACAACCAGACCGTGGTGGTCGATGTCACCGACGTTCTGGAGGGCACCGCTACTGCAGCTACCGTCTACACTGGCACAGCCAATATTCCTGCTATGGACTATGGCAAGGGGTACTTTGTTGCTGACAACAACAACTATGTCTCCCTGGTGTTCATCTATGACTATGGCACGTATGCTAGCGACCGTTTCATGGTCTATGAAATCAGCAATAACACTGTCACCTATGACAAGGACGGCAACACCTACACCCTGGATGTTATCCGCGATGGCGTACAGGGCACGGTTGACCTGACTGAGACTCAGTTCAATGATATTGTGAAGAAATACGGCGTTGGTATCTATACCACTGACGAACCCTTCACGCATATCACTAGATACACCAGCTATGCTGAGGTCTATGGTGAACTGACTTGGAACAATGACACCGTGAAGGTGACTACCGACAAGGGCTGGACCTCCTATAGCTACACCAGCGACACCACCATCACTGTTCTAGACATCACCAATGGCAAGGTCACATCCTTCACCGGGCTGGTGGCCGGTCAGACCATTCCTTATGTGGATCAGAACAGCGACAACGCCAAGGGCTTTGTGGAAGCGACCAAGAACGTTGCAGATCACATCTATTTCGTTGTTGGTAATGAAGCCACTGCCGAAAATAATAATCATGTTGTGAAGGACCCCGCTCTGGCAAATGGTTCTGTTACCGAGTATTACGTGGAAGATGGCAAAGTCACTGGCGTCAATGTTGGTGACCCTGTGTATTACGATGTAACTGTTGACAGCGATGTTTGGAAGAGCGTCATGCAGGGCAGCACTGTCGAAGTCCCTGACCAGGGTAAGGGCGGCACCGGCGCGAAGGTCACCATCGGTGAAGATGATCCTATCTATGTTGCTTATGGAGAAACCTTCACCCTCACTGCTGACACTGTGATCGAGACTGGCTATGTTGCTTGGACTGTCAACAACGAAAATCCCGTTCCTGTTCCGTATCAGGCTAATGGTGGTCCCCAAATTAAGAGCACGGTGAATGTTACCGGTAATTGGGTGATGTGGACTCGTGGTAGCCAAACCGGCTGGAAGGACATTACTGGTAATGCAAATCTCTTTGCCAGCGACAATGCCGATTTTGCTGACGGTTTCTACAAAGTTGTGGTCAGTGTTAATTCTACCGATACCGTCACCCTGACCAAGGGCACCTTGTTTAACGATAAGGGTCAGCCTGTGGAGCTCACAAACGGCACGGTTGTAAACGGAACCTATTATGCGAAAGCTGATACTGAATTGAAGTTGCACACCGATTCTACTAGCAGTGGTGACACAACCTACACAGTTGCCCCCAACGATGTGAATATTAGCACCATTACTAATACTCCCTGATTCCGCAAGGAATCCATCAAAAACTTAACCTAAAGTTCAAGGCCCACGGGAAATCCCGTGGGCCTTGTTTAATAAAGAGCGGCCCTCACAGATAATCTGTGAGGGCCGCTTATTGTGTAGGTTAATACACTGAGATAAGCTGTTTAGGGAGTGGCAGGATAGAGATGATCAAACGTAGCGTGGGAGAAATTATTCCAAATAGAACCAATTACATCCATAGTAACATTTTCCATATTCTCCAGGAACGTTCTGTAGGCGTCAGCAATAGTTTCATCCCAGTTGTTGCAAATGGGGTCCTCTTCGCTCCAGTTGGCAGCGCGGCCACCCAGAAGCTCCTCTGCACGAGCGTACAGAGCGTCCTTCAAAGCGGCCTTTACAGCAGCCTGTGCATCGGTCGTTGCCTGGTTAACAGCGTCTGCAGTGACAGCTGCATTGATCTTGGAGTAACCATCTGCAATCACATCGGATACCAGGTTGGCAGCAGGAACAGTCCCGTTTGCGGTACCAACATAAACATCCCACTTCAGCCACTGTTCCACGTAATCGGTCAGAGACTGGACACCAGCGTTGACAGTAGCAGTAGCCACGCGGCCCAGGCAGACCGTCAGATCATCAGCATTCGCGTTCTTCTCAACGGCGTAAGTGTACTTGTAGTCACCCTTCACCAGAGTCTCAGTGACAGCAGCGGAAATGTCATCCGTATCCACGATCACATAGATGTACTCAGCAGCGGTACCATCCGCCACAACGTACACGTCATAGTTGCGGCCTGCAATGGGTGTAAATGCGGTCAGGCCAGAGCCGATGTTCACAACAGAGATCTTGGTATCAGCACCATAGGTGTAGTTCACGGTCCCATTTGTGCCGCCGAAAGCGCCGTTGTCATAGTTCACAGAGATGCAGCCGTTGGCCCAGGTGCTGGTCTTGCCATCCACCTCGTTAAAGGCAGCATAGTTGGTCAGGTCGCCGTTCTTGAAGGAATACAGGCCAACGCCATAGTCCTGAATCGTTGCAAACTCAGCGGGAGTCAGCTCATAGCCTTCCACCACTGCGCCGTCAATGATGACATCCATGTAATAGGCAACAATGTTCTGGGTACGAGCGTCGACTTCGTCACTATAATTCGTGGTCTGATAGACCATGAAGTTCTTCACCACGTCGTTGGTGTTCTTCAGCAGGAAAGCATAGGTGATGGTGCTGCCAGTGTGCAGGGTGTTGTTTCTGTCAGCAAACCACAGGGTAGCTCTCTGGACAGTGGGGATCTCGCTGTAGCCGGTGAAGACGTCAGCGCTGGTGTCGCCCACAGCGTAGTTGCGCAGGTCCACCACGACGGTGGCGTTGTCAACAGCTCTGCTGGCGGCAGCGTTGTCCACCTTGCCGGTAATGGTAGCGGTGCCGTTCGTATAGGTGCCGTCAGTCAGCTTGGTCTGAACCCTGCCCAGGGTGTAGGTGTCACCACTGGTGGTGTAGGAATACATTGCGTCAGCAAGAGCGTTGTGAGGAACCTCGTTGTCCGTAGCGATCTGGACGGTAGAGATGGTTCCGTCAGTAAAGGCAACCACAGCCTCGGTCAGGCCGGTGTTGGCCTTGGTGTGCTCATTGGAAAGCACATACAGATAGCTGGTGGGGTTCACATGTCTCTGCACGAAGATGATGTAGCCATAGGCATCCGTGTAGATGTCAACGTCGGTCTTCCGGTTGGTGTTCACCAGATACTTGGTAGCCACGCCAGTGTTGGGGGCAGAGGTATTGGTGACATACTCCAGGCCGGAGATGTAGTAGGTCTCACCACCGATGGTGTAGGTGGTTTCCTTGTTGGCAGCCACGTTGCGGTTGGTGAACTCAGCGGTGGTAGCAGCAGCCTTTTCGACATAATAGTCACCGGCATACTCCACATAGGTCACAATGTCGCCCACAGCCAGGCTGTCGTCGGTCACCAGGGCAGAAGCCTTAACGGGGATGGTGGTCTTGCCGTCGGTCAGATAAGTGGTGGTCTCCTTCACGCCCTGGGTACCAGTGGTGGTATCAGCGGTGGTGATGGCGGTGACCTTTGCCACGGTGTACTGTGTCACAACGATGACTTCAGCGCGGCCGCCGTTGTCGTTGTCAATGTAGTCCACCTTCACGCCACGGATGCTAGAGAGGGCCAGAGCATTGTCCACAGCGGCCTTGGTCGTGCCGGTTGCATTCAGACGGCCAACGTAGTCGCCGTTCAGATAAACGCGAGCGTTCTTTTCCACGGTGACGTCTGCGTTGTTCTTGGTGCCATCGGTGGTGATCTTCAGGCTCTCGCCGGTGACGGTCACGTCAGACACAGCAGCGCGGGTCTTGGCGCCGGTGGTGGGCACGGTCCAGACATAAGCGGCATAGCCAATGTCAGTCCAGGGAGTGCTGGTGCCGGTCACAACGACGGGAGCCAGCTCCGTGCCGTTGGCAGCGGTGCTTCTGTCGCGCAGGGTGGTGGTGCCAGCAGTGCGGCCCACAGCGCTAATCTCGCCAGTGGTCTGCTCCAGACCAAAGGTCTTCTCGCCCAGGGTGGCGTTCAGCTTGGCCCCGGCGCCGCCATTGACGACGATGGAGTCATACTGGTTATAACCCAGGCTGTCGCTCCAAGTCACGGTGGGGACATTCATGGACTGGAAGATCAGCTCAGCAACCAGCTCACGGGGAGCGGCAGAGCCCAGGGCCTCGTCCTTCACGTTGACCAGGATGCCCAGCTTCTCAGCGGCGGCAGCGGTGTTGATGGCCCACTTCTCGCCGGTGAAAGAACCGTCCTTGTCATAGCCAACAGCACGCAGGATCATGGCCAGTGCTTCATAGCCGGTCACCTTGTCGTTGGGCAGGAACTTACCGTCGTGACCCTTGATGTACCCTGCATCCGTGCAGTAGTTGACATAGCCGGCGAACCAGTCGCTGTTCTTCACATCGCTAAACTGATTCTGGCTGTTGGCGGTGTAGTTGCCGACATACTTGTCGGTGACGTCACCAGTCACAACACG
>DBEYYM010000140.1:0-3822 GCA_048184675.1 Evtepia sp.
TCATCGGTGAGGTCAGCGAACTGATCCACCGCAGGGGAAGCGGAATAACCGCCGCCGGGCAGGGGGCCTCTTTGATTTTATTTCCCGAGATGTTCCTTACCGGCTATCTCATCCGGGACAGGCTGGCAGAGCTGGCAGAGTCTTTGGAAACTGGCCCTGCCCTGACCACTCTGCGGCAAAAGGCCAAGGAGCTGTCCATGGGAGTGCTGGTGGGAACCCCTCTGGTAAACCCCGGCGGCAAACCCTACAACGCCGTGGTGATGATCGATCGGGACGGCTCCATCGCCGGCGTCCAGGCCAAAACCCACTTCTTCGGGGGCGAGGAAAAGATGTTTGATCCCGGCACCCAGCTGCAAGCCTTTGACACCTCCTTCGGGCGGATGGGCATCCTGGTGTGCTACGACGGGGAGTTTCCCGAAACCGCCCGGTCCCTGGCGCTGGACGGGGCCAAGCTCATCTGCATGTGCGCGGCCAACATGAGTCCCTATGAGGACTATCACTTCCTCTACATGCGCACCCGGGCCATGGAGAACCGGGCCTACACCCTGTACTGCAACTATGTAGGGACGGAAAAGAAGTTCCACTACTGCGGCCAGAGCGGGGCCTTCCACCCCACCGGGAAAATCCTGGCCCAGGCGGACACCCAGGAAGAGGTTCTGCTCTATGCCCAGGTGGACATGGCCGACACCACGGCGCCGGATGACTTTTTGAACTATCTCAACCACCGTCGGCCCCAGCTGTATCACCCGGCATTGACAGAGAAGTAAAGCCCACATCCTTTCCCGAAAGGAGCTGCTCCCCATGGATCCCTCCGATCAAATTGCCCGCGCCAAAGCGGGCTTTGCCGCCAGCTTTTCTGCCCCCGCTTTTTATGAAACCCAAACCGCCGACCAGCAGCACCTCACTTTGCTGTTATCCCTTCTCCCGGAAAACGCCGGGGACAGCATCCTGGATCTGGGCACTGGCACAGGGTATCTGGCCTTTCCCCTGGCCGCCCGCCAGCGGCAGGCCACGGTGATTGGGCTGGACATTGTGGAGGAAACCCTCCAGCAAAACCAGCAGCGCGCCAGGGAGGCAGGGCTACATAACCTGACCTTCCTCTCCTACGACGGCCTCCACCTTCCCTTCGCCTCCGGCAGTCTGGATGCCGTCATCACTCGGTACGCCTTTCACCACTTCCCAGACCCCGCCCTTTGCTTTCGGGAGTTATGTCGCGTCTTGAAGCCCGGCGGCTTCCTGGTGCTCTCTGATCCCACCCCAAACCCCACCGATCGGGACCGGTTTGTCGATCGTTTTATGGCAAAAAAGCCCGATGGGCACCTTCGTTTTTACACCTTGGCGGAGTATCAGGCCCTGGCACGGGAGGCCGGTTTTACCTTTCTGTCCAACACACCCACCACCATCCGGTTTCCCCGAAAGGACCCGGCGGCCTACACAGACTTACTGCAGGAGACACCCGCCCAGGTGCTCTCTGACTATGGCGTCACAGTGCAAGGGGAGGAAATCTGGATCACAGAAATGGTGCTGAACCTCTGTTTCCAAGCATGACAGGACCACGGGTTCTGTTCCAAACCGCCGCAAAAAGGGCTGCTGCAAGGTTCCTTTGCAGCAGCCCTTTTTCTGTTTTGCAGTGGAGCGCGCCATCGTTGGATTTTCTATCCTTCCCGGTCCCGGCTTCGCTCTAGGTGAACGGCCAGAACGGTGCCGTCATCCTCCCCCTGGCAGATCTCCTCACTTCGGCGGAGAATCTGCTGGGCCAGCTCGCTGGGACTATCCCCCTGGTAGCCGGTCATCAGGTCCCGGATCCAGATGTCCTCCCGGCCGCAGAGAATGCCATCGGTGACCATGACGATCCAGTCCCCCTTTTCCCCCCGGAATTTATGGATATCGGGCTTGGCCTTTTCCCCGGTGACAATGCCGGCGGGGAGAGAGTTCCCCACCGCGCATTTCACCCGGCCGCCCCGGCAGACATAGGTGGGGGCAGCTCCCTGCTTATGCAGACAGCACCGGCCAGAGAAAAGGTCCACCGAGAGCAGATCAATGGTGGTGCTCCCGCCGGCCTCTCCCCGCAGGGCCAGGGCGGAGCTGACGGTTTCCACCGCCTCCTCGGGGTCCATTCCCGCCCGGAGAAAGCTCTCCACAAGCTTGGCCGCCTGGGTGCTCTCCTGGCGGGCGCCTTGGCCGGAGCCCATGCCATCGCACAGAAGGAGGAAAAGGATGCCGTCCTCCCGGCGGAACCAAATACCCGTGTCACCACTGACCGGCTCCCCTTGGCGGGGGGCCCCTGCCAAGCCGGCCGTGGCCCGGAAGGGCTCGGCCTGGGCAAAGAGCAAGCGGCCGTTTTCCTCCCGCTCTTCCCGGAGGGGGGTGCCCAAAACCTCCGATAGTTCCCGGCGGGCAGCCCGGGTTTTGAGTTCCTCAGTGGCCGGCACCTCTACCCGTAGGTGTCCCTCCTTGTTATAGTAAACCACCCCGCCGGTGAGATTCATGCTTTTCAAAAAGGCCGCCAGCTTTTCCTGCCGGGGCAGGTCGGGGGTAAGGCCGCTGGAAATCTCCGCCGCGGCGTTGCGCATAAGCTTGTCCAGCCGCGCATACTGGCTGCACAGGGCCGACCGGGTCTGCTGGGTCCGCCGCAGGGCCTGACGCCGCCGGAGAAATGCGGTCAGCTGCCGGTTGACCTCCCCCAAAAACTCCGGGAAATGGACACAGCGGGTGCTGAATGGACCGGTAAAGTCCGTGGCCAACGCCCGTCCCCGCGCCAGGATGGAGCCGGTGGCGTCGTTGAGGGCAGTCCGGGTATCCTGATAGTCCTTTTGCCAGCAGCCCGACCGCAGGACACACTTGGCGCACACTTTGTCGGCGGTATTGGTGAAAATCTCCGCCGGGTTTTCCGTGTTATTGTCCTCGGGGCGGAGGGTCTCCTTCACGTTGTCGTAAAGGGTGTGAAAGGCCGAAGCCATCTCCCCCATTTTCTGGGAGACAGCCTGTCGGCTGGTCTCCAGGTCAGGGCCGGTCCCTGACCCAGTCTCTGCCGGGAGGGCCTTTTCCTCCTTGAGGCGGAAGGGAATCACCAGAAAGAGAATGGCTCCCACCACCGCCTCCATGGGCAGGCCCAGGTGAACGCCCCCGTCCCAGCTCCACAGCACCGCCAAAAAGCAGGTGAGAACATAGGCCAGCGCCGCCCAAATTTTCCGATGGTTCTTGCACAGCCCACAGGCCAAGCCCGCCATGGCGAAAACCATGCTGTAATAGGGCTGCTCCCCAGAGGCCAGGTCCAGGGCCACCCCGGCGCAGGCGCCGGTGAGGATTCCTCCCCCGGCCCCCTTCCGGGCCGCCAGCATAACGCCCACCGCCGCCAGAAGCCGACCCATGGAAAAGGTCCCCAAAATCTCCACCCGGGCCAGAGCCATGAGCACCGTCCCCGCCAGCATCAGCAGGCCGATGGTCTGTTTGGGGGTTACCGCCCGGGGGTTGTCCAGCACCTCAGGCCACTGGGTAAAGATGATCCGGTACCCATAGGCCGCCGCTCCGGTAAAGAGGACCTCTGTGACGAAGTAAACCAAATCCTCTCCGTGCCAGCCTTCTCCTCCCCGGCAGATAATCCCCGTTAGAACGCTGAGGACGGAGGCGATGGTGGGCATGAACCACGCCCGCTGGTAAAATTTTGCATCGTAAAAGGCAAAGGCCACGGAATAGGTCAAAATGGCCGAGGCGGCATAGCGCATGCCGTCGGTCATGCCCTCCAGGCAGAGGTACCCCAGGCAGGTCCCCGCCAGGGTGCAAAAACCGCTCAGGCCCGACCCGGCTGCCGCCACCGCCGCC
>DBEYYM010000141.1:0-9592 GCA_048184675.1 Evtepia sp.
ATGTAAAACAAATTCCAGTGGGCATTTCAAAGGAAATGCCCACTGTTTTACATTTCGCCCCTTTTCTCCCTGTCTCTCCTTCCTACCTCAGGCAGCTACAGTTCAACGAATTGTTTTACAAGAGAAAAACAATTTAATAACAATTCCCGCAAAAGGTCGTAACCTTTATTATGTTTTTCTTAAAAGCCTTGACGCCCCCGAGGCCCTCTTATATACTTTCTACAACCCTTTTCAGTCTACCACGTTAGAAAGTGAGGCTCTCATGCTAAAAGAAAAAGAACGGACTCTACTCATCACGCTCCTCGTCATTCTTATTGTCGCTGTCATCCTCAGCGCCGGCGCCAGCTTTTTTGCTGCCAGCGCTGTCCATGATTTGCGGGTGGATGCCGGGCTGGGGCAGGTAGAAACCCAAGAGGATGATGTGGCCATTATGAATGGCGAGTATCACATCCGCTCCACCACTCAAATTTCCGACGCCTACAAATCCGGCAGCGACAGCGGTTTGGACGATAAGCAAAAGGAAACCCTGGAAATGGCCTCCGCCGTGCTGGATGAGATCATCACCGAGGACATGACCCCCTATGACAAGGAAAAGGCGGTCTATGACTGGATGTCCACCAAGCTCAACTACGACACTGGCATTCTTCAGGTGATTCCCCACACTTCCGCTGACTGTGACAACCCCTATGGGGTGCTAAAATATCACAACGCCGTCTGCGTGGGCTACGCCACCACCTTCCGCCTGTTCATGCAGATGATGGACATTCCCTGCATGGTGGTCCACAACATCGACCTTTACCACTCCTGGAACCTGGTCCAGTTGGACGGCAACTGGTACCACGTAGATATCTACTCCGACCAGGGCACCGGCAATTACGCCAACTTCAATATGAACGATGAACTGGCCGCCGCCTCCCACGACTGGGACCAGGAATTCTTCCCTGCCGCCACTTCCCTTGATTACAACTATGCTTACCAAAATAAGCAAGCTGTGGAGGATATCTACCAGATTCCCACGCTCCTGCGCCAGACCCTGGAGGAAAAACAGGGCATCCTCTGCCTGGACTTCCCAGTGATTGATGAGGCCACCGCTCAGATCGTAGAGGCTCTCCTCAACGGCGTTCAGTCTTCTTTGGATGCCTCCGAAGACTTCCAGTCCCTGTGGATGAACTGGAGCTGGATGCACATCACGGGCAACGAATACGTCCTCGTTCTCTCCATTGAGGGGTACGATCCCCAAGAGAACACCGAGGTAGAAATCCCCGACGACGCCCAAGAAAAGATCGAGCAGGCCATTCACGATGCCTTTGGGGAGGATGTGGACTGGGACAGCATTCAGGACGAGATGAATCAAACCGCCACCACAGAGGACGGCTTCTCTGAATACACGACCACGATGAGGTAACCGCCATGAAAAAAGCACTGCTTCTGTTCTTCTCCGTCTTGCTCCTGCTGTCCTTATGCGCCTGCGGCGGAACGGCGGGAGATGACTCCGCCACGACGGTGGACATGGAGGCCCTCCAAACGGCCATGCTGGCCGCTGATCCTGCCCTGACAGACATGACCTCCATCACTGGCAATGTAGAGGATGCAAAGGAGCTCTTTTCCTATCTCTCCGACTTCTCCTATGACAAGGTGGACAATTTCCTACTGTCCTATTCCTCCTCTAAGCCCGCGCAGGAGATTGCGGTCATCGCGGTAAAAGACCCCTCCGACGTGGACGCCGCCGCGTCCGCCCTCCGAGCCCATGTGGATCAGCGGTTGAAGCTCTTCCAGCAGTACAGCCCTGCCGATGCCGCCCAGGTGGAAAAGGCCCAGATCCTGACCAAGGGCCGGTACGCCGCGCTGATTATTTGCGAAGACAATCTGGCAGTTCAGACTGCTTTCGAAACAGCTCTGAGTGCACAGTGACCCTCTCAAAAAAGCTCCCGAACCCAATAGGGTTCGGGAGCTTTTTTCGTCTTATTCAAGGGTATCCTCCACCAAGCCCCGGTCAAAGAGAATGACAGACCGTCCGCCGGCCTCCTTGTAGAGGCTCCGGCAGATCCTCGGCCCATAAGGGCCAGGGTGGGATGGTGGCTCCGTGCGCAGGCAGTCCAAGTGGCGCAGGTGGAGCCCCACCTGCTTTTTCGGCAGCGGCCCCGGGGAATGGCTGGAAAGATACCGGTCAAAGGGCAGCTGCTCCGCTGCCTCCAGGGTTTGGCGCAGCTGCCCAATGGGGGCAGCCTCTCCGCCCAGCAGCAGGAGGGTGGGGTTTAAGCCGTCCCCAGCCAGGAGCAGCCTCTCCTTTTCCAGCAACAGCCCCACAGACCCCCGGGTATGGCCCGCCAAGGAGATCACCTTGGCCGTTAGTCCGCCAAGGTCGAAGGTCTCCCCCACTTCTAAGGGCTCTAGCTCACAGCCCTGCCCCGTCATCCGGGCCTGGGCCGCCAGCAAGGGCCAATCCAGCGGATGCGCATAGGCCACGGGAAAGCGGAAATTCCCGCCCACGTGATCGCTGTGACCATGGCTGTTGAAGACCAGGCAAGGGGTAGAGACCCGCTGGGCTACATAGGCCGCCAGATCCTGCTTTCCCTGGCCAGTGTCCCAGAGGATGGCCAGGTCCCGTCCCTGGAGCAGGGTGCAGTAAACCCGGTAGTCCTCCTCAAAATGCCACACCCCCGGGCAGATCTCCTTACCGTTCATGGCGGAACGGGGCTTACACCTGCCGCAGGCCCTCAGCGGCGCCAAAGAGCATTTCACTGAAGGTGGGGTGGGGATGGATCACCGCAGACAGTTCGTCGGCGGTCAGGCCCTTCTGGATGGCCAAGGTCAGCTCGCCCACCATATCGGTGGCCCGGGGGCAGACCAGCTGGGCTCCCAGAAGTTTGCCGCTAGCCTTATCGGTAACCAGCTTCACATAGCCGCTCTCGGTGCCTTCAATGAGGCACTTGCCGTTGGCACCGGTGAGGTATTTGCCTGTCTTCACGGGGATGCCTGCGGTCTTGGCCCCCTCTTCGGTGAGACCCACCGAGGCGATCTCCGGGTTGGTATAGACGCAGCTGGGCACCACAGACATATCCAGGGGCGGTTTCTTCCCAGCGATCACTGCCACTGCGTTCTCCCCCTGGGCGCTGGCCACATGGGCCAGCTGGATATTCCGGGCTTTGGCGTCGCCGATGACATAGACGTGGGGCACGCTGGTGCGGCCATCCACGTCGCCCACAATGGCGCCGCGCTCCAGCTCCAGGGAGAAGTCGGGGCCAAAGAGGCCGTCCAGGTTGGCCTTCCGGCCGGCAGCGGCCAGCACACCCTTGGCGGTAACCGTCTGCTCAATGCCCTTCTTGTCCACATAGCTTACCGTCATGGCTCCGGGTGTGCCCTCGATCTTCTGGACATTGGCCTTGGCCTCCACTGTGACCCCCTGCTTTTTCAGGATCATGGTCAGGCGCTGGGCAATCTCTTTATCCATAAAGGGCAGGATATGGTCAGCAGCCTCCAGCACAGTGACCTCGCAGCCCAGGCAGCGGTAGAGGGTGGCGCACTCCACGCCAACCACGCCGCCGCCGATGATAATCAGGGAGTCAAAGTTCTGGCCGCCCCACTCCAGGATATCCCGGCTGTTCCAAACGCCAGGCAGGTCAATGCCGGGGATGGGGGGATAGGAGACCTTGGAGCCGGTGGCGATGATGATATCCTTCACCTCATAGGTCTCTCCGCCGCAGGTGATGACCCCGGCCTTTTCAATGCAAGCCTGGCCGGAGACCACCGTGATCTTGTTGGACTTCATCAGCTTTTCCACACCCTGGCGCAGGGTGCTCACCACCTCGTCCTTGCGCCGGTGCATGGCGTCAAAGTCATAGGCGATGTCCTGAGTCTGGATACCCAGGGTTCGGGCGTGGCCCAGGGAGGCATAGGTCTCTGCGCTGTGGAGCAGGGCCTTGGTGGGCATGCAGCCCCGGTTCAGGCAGGTGCCGCCCAGGTCCTCTTTCTCAAAGAGAACCACCTGGAGGCCCTCTTTGGCCGCTTTCTCTGCGGCGGTATAGCCGCCGGGGCCGCCGCCGATGATGGCAATGTCAAAATTCATAGTTTACTCCTCCATGAGCAGTGTCAGGATACTCTCTACCAATTCCTCCGTGGCATCGGGCAAGGCCATAAGCCGCTGGCGGACCGCCTCAGGCTGCCGGGGGCAGCCGGCCAAAGCCTGGGGCACCAGGCTTAAAAAGTCTGCCTCCAGCCCGTCAGACCACAAGGCCGCCTTGGTGATAACCCCATCGGCCTGGCTGTAATCCAGGCGCAGGATGCCCCAGTCAAAGAGGGCCTCCCGGCTGACCTCCAGGGGCTGGCTGTCGCCATAGATCCAGGCCGGGTCAGAAAACCGGGTGATTCCTGCGGCAATGGCCTCACCGTCCAGATCCGCCTCAGTGAGAGTCTGAATGGGCAGACCGTATACCTGTCCAAAGGCGGTAATCAAAGCCTGGCGGAGCGCCCCGATGGTCAAATCCGGCTTAAAGTCCCGCAGGTTCACCACCCGGGAGCGCACCGACTTCACCCCCTTGGCCTGGAGCTTCAGGGGGGATACGTTCAAATATTTTTCCAGGGGAGCCATGTCCACCGACACCATCAGCGTGCCGTGGTGATAGCACTGGTCCCCTGTCCGGTAATAGGCATGGCCGGAAAACTTCCCGCCCTCTGCCGTCAGGTCATTTCGTCCGTTTTTCTCTGCCGGGATACCCAGGGACCGGACCGCCTGCAGGATGGTCTCGGTCTGTTTCTCCACGTCATAATCCTCACGGACGGTGAGGAAGGTGAAATTCATGTTCCCCAGATCGTGATAAACCGCCCCACCACCGGACAGACGGCGGACAAGATGTCCGCCGTCTGCTTCCAGTGCTTGGATGCGGCATTCGTTGGATGCATGTTGATTGCGCCCGATGACCACGGTCCGCTGGTTTTGCCACAGATACAGGATACACTCACCAGGTTTCACCCGGCGCAGAAGGTACTCCTCCAGAGCCAGGTTGTGGCGGGGATCCGTATCCTGGGTGTCGATCACATACAGGTTACGAAGCATAGCGCGCCTCCAATATTCGCGAAAAAGACTTATCCCTCAAAGCTATACCGCAGAATGGGAGAGCGGGCAGCGGTAACCTCGTCAGGACGGCCCACTGGGCAGTCGTGGGGGGCATGGTGGAGGCTCTCGGGATCGGTTTTAGCCTCAGCCAGGATATCCAGGAAGACCTGAGCGGCCTCATCCAGGGTCTCGGGGCTCTCGGTTTCGGTGGGCTCCACCATAAGGGCCTCGTGGACAATGAGGGGGAAGTACATGGTTGGGGGATGGATCCCGAAGTCCAGAAGTCGCTTGGCCACGTCCATGGCGGTGACGCCGGTGTCGTGGGCCAGACCCTGGAGGGTCATAACAAACTCATGCATGCACTGGGTGTTGTAAGACATATCATAGTGGTCCATGAGCTTCTTCATCAGGTAGTTGGCGTTGAGGACTGCGCCGGCAGATGCCTCGGGAATGCCCTCCTTACCCAGGGTGATGAGATAGGTCAGCGCCCGAACCACCACCAGGAAGTTGCCATAGAAGCCGCGGACCTGACCCATGGTCTGGTCGGGGTTATACAGGGAATAGACCCCGTTCTCCTCCTTCACCCGAGGGGAGGGCAGGAAGGGCTCCAGCATGGCCTTGCAGCCCACTGGGCCGCTGCCAGGACCGCCGCCGCCGTGGGGGGTGGAGAAGGTCTTATGCAGGTTCACGTGGACGCAGTCAAAGCCCATATCGCCGGGGCGGACGTGGCCCATGACGGCGTTCAGGTTGGCCCCGTCATAGTAGCACAGGCCGCCGGCATCGTGGATGATCTGGGTGATCTCCAGGATGTTGGCATCGAAGAGGCCCACGGTGTTGGGGTTTGTGAGCATCAGGCCGGCGGTATCGGGACCCACGGCCTTCCGCAGAGCGTCCAGATCCACCCCGCCCATTTCGTTGGAGGGCACAGAGACCACCTTGAACCCTGCCATGGTGGCAGAGGCGGGGTTGGTGCCGTGGGCAGAGTCGGGGACAATGATCTTGGTCCGGGCAGTATCCCCTCTGGACAGGTGATACTTGCGGATGAGCAGCAGGCCGGTGTACTCGCCATGGGCGCCGGCAGCAGGTTGGAAGGTCATGCCATCCATGCCGGTGATCTCGCACAGGAGCTTCTCTGCGGTGTGCAGCACCTCCAGGGAGCCCTGAACGGTCTCTGCCGGCTGAAGGGGATGCACCTGGGTGAAGCCGGGCAGCGCGGCTGTCTCTTCGTTCACCCGGGGGTTATACTTCATGGTGCAGGAGCCCAGGGGATAAAATCCGTCGTTGACGCCGTGGGTCTGCTTGGCCAGCTCGGTGTAGTGGCGGCCCAGGTCGACCTCAGCGATTTCGGGCAGGCGGGGGGCCTCGGCCCGCAGCAGGCTCTGGTCAAAAGAGGCTACCGGCACATCACAGGCGGGCAGCAAGGTGCTGCCCCGGCCGGAACGGCTCCGTTCAAACAGCAGTTTCATTTTCCGAGCACCTCCCCAATCACAGATACCAGCTTGTCGATGTCCGCTTTGCTGTTGAGCTCCGTGCAGCACCACAGGATGCCGCCTTCTACCGGCAGGCCGCCCAGAATATCCTGGGCCTCCAGGGCAGCGCAGAGTTTCTCGGGCTCCACAGGGCAGTCGGTCAAGAACTCGTGGAAGAAGGGCTTGTCCCCGCTACGCAGGGTAAAGCCCAGTTTAGCCAGCTCCCCGGCCAGGTAATGGGCGTGGGCGGCGCTGGTCTCTGCCACCTGGCGCAGACCACGGGGACCCACAGCCGCCAGATAGACCGAGGCGGTCATGGCGCACAGAGCCTGGTTGGAGCAGATGTTGGAAGAGGCCTTCTCCCGGCGGATATGCTGCTCACGGGCCTGGAGGGTCAGAACGAAGCAGCGGCGGCCGTCGGCATCGCTGGTCTGGCCCACAATACGGCCGGGCAGCTTCCGCATCATAGCCTGCTTACAGGCCATGTAGCCCAGGTAAGGACCGCCAAAGGCCAAGGGCATGCCCAGAGGCTGGCCTTCGCCCACAGCGATGTCTACGCCGTACTCCCCGGGGGTCTTCAGCAGGCCCAGGGAGATGGGGTTTGCGCCCATAATCACCTTAGCGCCCACCTCATGGGTGGCTTCCACCAGGGCGTCCATGTCCTCCAGCACACCAAAATAGTTGGGGCTCTGGATATAGACAGCGGCGGTGTCTTTCGCCAGCACGGCCTTCAAAGCGGCGGGATCGGTGGCGCAGCCATCCACAGGCAGAACGGTGACAGGCACGTCACGGCTCTCGCAATAGGTCTTAATCACCGCCAGGGTCTGGGGGTCAGCAGCCCCGGAGACCACCACGCTGGTGCGCTTTCTCTCCTGGCACATGAAGATGGCCTCGGCTGCGGCAGTGGCCCCGTCGTAGACAGAGGCGTTGGACACGTCCATGCCGGTGAGCTCACAGATCTGGGTCTGATACTCAAAGATGGACTGGAGCACACCCTGGCTGATCTCTGCCTGATAGGGGGTGTAAGCGGTCAGGAATTCCTCTTTTGAGGTCACCGTTTTCACGATGGAGGGGATATAGTGGCGGTAAGCGCCGGCGCCCCGGAACACGCTGCGGAACACCCGGTTCTTGCCGGCCATGTCGGCCATTTTCTGGCTGGCCTCCAGCTCGCTCAGGCCCTCGGGCAGGTCCAGGTTCTTCACCCGGACGGCCTCGGGAACCACGTCAAAGAGCTGATCGGTAGAGGTCAGGCCGATGGCCTGGAGCATGGCTTGCCGCTCTTCCCCTGTTGCGGGAATGTAGCTGCCCATCTTATGCCTCCTCTGCTGCCACCACGGCCTCATAGGCCTCAGCGTCCAGCAGCTCTTCTGTGTCGCTGACCTCGCTGACCTTAATGAGCCATGCATCGTAGGGGGCTTCGTTCACCTGAGCGGGGTCGTCCAGCAGGGCCTCGTTCACGGCAGTGACGGTGCCGGTGACAGGGGAGAAGACGTCGGAGACAGCCTTCACGGACTCCACGTCGGAGAAGGACTCGCCGGCGGTGACGCTGTCGCCCTCCTCGGGCAGGTTGATGAACACGATGTCGCCCAGGGCGCTCTGGGCATAGTCAGTCAGGCCGATGGTGAAGACACCATCTTCCTCCTTCACCCATTCATGGGACTTGCTGTACTTCAGTTCGGCGGGAATGATAGACATAGTGGGTTCCTCCATTTGTTATGATAAAATTTTTGTTTGCTTTTTTCTCGGCTGGTCTTACTTCCCTCTGGTATAGAAGGGCAGGGGGACAATCTTGGCTGCCACCTTGCGGCCGCGGACATCCACTTCCAGCTCGGTGCCCTCGGCGGTGTACTCTGCGCCCACCAGAGCCATGGCGATGGCCTTGCCCAGGTAGGGGCAGTGGGTGCCGGAGGTGGTCACGCCGATCTTCTCCCCGTTCAGGAAGACGTCCTGGTGCTCCCGGACGATGCCCCGGCCAGTGACCTCCAGGCCGATGCGGACCCGCTTGGGGGCGCCGGCTGCCACCAGGGGCTCTCTGCCGATGAACTCTTCCTTGTTCAGTTTCACGCCGAAGTCCAGGCCGGCTTCCAGGGGGGTGATGGTCTCATCCATCTCGTGGCCGTACAGGGGCATGGCAGCTTCCAGGCGGAGGGTGTCACGGGCGCCCAGGCCACAGGGGATGAGGCCAAACTCCTCACCGGTCTCCCGCAGGAGCTTCCACAGCTTGGGGGCGTTTTCGTTGGCGGTGTAGATCTCATAGCCCAGCTCGCCGGTGTAGCCGGTGCGGGAGATCATGCAGTTCATGCCCTGGATCTCCACATTGGGCAGGGCGGTGTAGTAGCCCTTGGGGATCTTCTCCTCGGGCAGCAGCTTCTTCAGGATGGCAGGGGCCTTGGGACCCTGGAGGGCCAGCTGGGCCACACTGTCGGAGATGTCTTCGCACTTGGTGCCTTCCAGAACATTGGCAGCCATGTGGGCGTAGTCCTTCTCCCGGTTGGAGGCGTTGACCACCACCAGGTAGGCTTCCTCGCCGAACTTATAGACCACCAGGTCGTCGATGGTGCCGCCCTGGGCGTTGCACATAACGCCGTAGCGGACCTTGTTCACGGGCATGTTGCTGTAGTCATTGGTGAGCAGGTGATTCAGGCTGGCCAGGGCCGTGGGGCCGGTAAAGAGGACCTCGCCCATGTGAGACACGTCAAACAGGCCGGCCTGCTGACGCACGGCCATGTGCTCCTTAATAACGCCAGTGCCATACTGCACAGGCAGCAGGTAGCCGGCGAAGGGGACAATCTTGCCGCCCTCGGCCACGTGGGTGTCGTAAAGAGGGGTTTTCCGTTCCATAACGATTCGCTCCTTTTCCTTGCATATTGCAATTTTGTGTTTGGACAACAAAAAGCGGAGACACCATATTTGGGCATACGCCAAATACCGTGCCTCCGTAATCTGACCTGAAAGATTCTCCGCCGGGGCGGATTGCCTCTTCGGTGCGTCCTTCGCTTTCCGGAGTCTCGTCAAAAACCGGTCCTTTTGCCTGAGAGTTTCCGCAGCCCCTTCGGCTCCGCCTAGACGG
>DBEYYM010000142.1:0-12306 GCA_048184675.1 Evtepia sp.
TACTTTTAATTTTGAATGGGAGGAATTTCTTATGAGACTGAAAGACACTGGCCTGACCGCTGCTGATATTAAGGCACTGGTTAACAAGTACATGATCGAGACCTATGAGCGTATGGACTTCCTGGCAGATTCTGCTGAGGGCATCTATATGTATGACGAGAACGGCGAAGGCTATCTGGACTTCTATGCTGGTATCGCTGTTAACGCTGTTGGCAACTGCAACCCCAAGGTTGTCGCTGCTGTTCAGGAGCAGGCTGCTACCATCATGCAGACCTTCAACTATCCCTACACCGTTCCCCAGGCTATCCTGTCCAAGGAAATCTGCGAGACCATCGGCATGGACAAGGTGTTCTATCAGAACTCCGGTGCTGAGGCCAACGAAGCTATGATCAAGATTGCCCGTAAGTGGGGCATCGAGAACATCGGCCCCGATGCTTGGCACATCATCACCGCTAAGCAGTCCTTCCATGGCCGTACCTTCGGCTCCATGACCGCTACTGGCCAGCCCGATACCGCTATCCAGAAGGGCTTCGGCGACCTGACCCCCGGCTTCACCTATGCTGAGTACAACAACCTGCAGGCCTTCAAGGATGCTTATGTTGAGGGCAAGACCTGCGCTATCATGTTCGAGCCTGTTCAGGGCGAGGGCGGCGTGTGGCCCGCTACCGACGAGTTCATCCAGGGCATCCGTGCTTTCTGCGATGAGAAGGGCATCCTGCTCCTGCTGGACGAAGTCCAGGCTGGTTGGGGCCGTTGCGGCACCTTCATGTGCTATCAGAGCTACAATGTGAAGCCCGACGTTGTCTCCATGGCTAAGGCTATGGGCGGCGGCATGCCCATCGGCGGCATTGCTTGTACCGATCGCGTTGCTACCGCTTTCGGCCCCGGCACCCACGGCTCCACCTATGCTGGCCACCCCGTCACCTGCGCTGCTTCCCTGGCTGTCCTGCACGAGATGAAGGACAAGAAGCTGCCCGAGAACGCCAAGAAGGTCGGCGATTACTTCGCTGCTGAGCTGGCTAAGATGCCTCACGTTGTTACCGTCCGTCATCGCGGCCTGTTCGTCGGTGTTGTTCTGGAAGACGGCATCAACTCTGTTGAGGTTAAGCGTCACTGCATCAAGAACCACCTGCTGGTCACCGCTATCGGCTCCAACATCATCCGTATGGTGCCTCCTCTGACCATCCGTGCTATCGACTGCGACGAGTGCGTTGCTCGCCTGTCCAAGTCCATCAACGAGGTTGCTGAGGGCAAGTAATTTACCCTTACAGAACGAAACTGATTTATCAGTAGTTGATTCGCCCCCCGCCAATTGGCGGGGGGCGTTTTTATGCCGTTATTGTGAAAAAGGCGCTTGCTCCTTTGGGAATAGGAAGCAGACGCATGAAAAAGGTCCCCGCTCAGAGAAATCTGAGCGGGGACCTTGCTATCATCCAAAAGAGAGAACTTACTCCTCATCCAGAATGAAGGAAATCAGCAGGTCCTCCGTGTTGACCCGATCGCCGGGAGTAACATAGAGCTTATCGACCTTACCGTTGACCTTAGAGACGAAGGTGGTCTCCATCTTCATGGCCTCCACGATCATCAGAGGCTGGTTGACCTTGACCTCGTCGCCCTCCTTCACCAGGACGGTCTCCACGGTGCCGGGGATGGTGGAGCCCAGGTGGCAGGGGTTGTTCTTATCGGCCTTGAGCTTCCGGTCTTCCAGAACCTCCAGGGTCTTATCCAGAACCTTCAGCTCACGGAGGATGCCGTTGACCTCAAAGGTCAGCACGCGATAGCCTTCCTTGTCGGGATCGGACATGCCAATGAACTTGATGAGGATGTCCCGGCCCATGCTGGCCTTCAGGACGGTCTCCTCTCCCTTACGCAGGCCGTAGAAGTAAACGTGGCTTTCCAGAGTGGTCACGTCGTTGTAGGCCTCGAAGTGGGTGCAGTAATCTTCGTAAACTTTGGGATACAGCGCGTAGCTGACGGCCTTCTGCTCCATTTCGAACTCAGAGAAGCCTTCCATATCGAACTTCTCGCGCAGATGGCGCTTGATCTCCTCGAAGTCCACATCAGGCAGCAGGGTGCCGGGGCGGACGGTGATGGGCTCGATGTCCTTCAGGACAATCTTCTGCAGCTCCTTGGGGAAGCCGCCGTCGGGCTGGCCGATCATGCCCTTGAAGAAGTCGATGACGGAGTCGGGGTAGGACAGGCCAGCGCCCTCGGTGAGGATGTTGTCCTTGTTCAGGCCGTTCTTCAGCATGAAGATGGCCAGGTCGCCAACCACCTTGGAGGAGGGGGTGACCTTGATCAGGTTGCCCAGCAGGATGTTGGCCTGGCGATAGAGCTCCTTGATCTTCTCAAATTCGTCCTTGGAGCCCATCTCGGTGACCTGGGCCAGCAGGTTGGAATACTGGCCGCCGGGGATTTCGTACTTGTAGATCTGGGCGTTGGGGGAGACCATGCCGCTTTCGTTGGCCTTATAGACCTTGCGGACGTGCTCATAGTAACGGCTCAGCTCATCCAGGCCTTCGAAGTCCAGGCCGGTGTCGCGCTCGGTGCCGCGGAGGGCTTCCACCACAGCGTTCAGAGAGGGCTGGCTGGTGGCGGAGCTCATGGACTCGATGGCCAGGTCGGCGATGTCCACGCCAGCCTCGGCGGCCTTCAGGACGGTAGCCACGCCAGCGCCGGTGGTGTCGTGGGTGTGCAGGTGGACAGGGATATGGAGCTCGGACTTGAGGGTCTCCACCAGCTTTTGCGCGGCATAGGGCTTCAGCAGGCCGGCCATATCCTTGATGGCCAGGATGTGCACGCCCATGGCCTCCAGCTCCTTGGCCTTTGCCACGTAGTAATCCAGGGTGTACTTCACTTCGTTGGGGCTGAGGATATCGCCGGTGTAGCACAGGGCGCCTTCAACGATCTTGCCGGTCTTCAGGGATTCCTCGATGGGCATCTTCATGTTCTCGATCCAGTTCAGGCTGTCGAAGACACGGAAGACGTCCACGCCCTTGATGGCGGAGATGCGGATGAACTCCTTGACCAGGTTATCGGGATAGTTGCTGTAGCCCACAGCGTTGGAGGCGCGCAGCAGCATCTGGATCAAGGTGTTGGGCATTCTTTCGCTGAGGATCTCCAGGCGCTTCCAGGGGGATTCCTTCAGGAAACGATAGGCGGTGTCGTAAGTAGCGCCGCCCCAGGCTTCCACAGAGAAGGCGTTCTGGAAGATGGCGTTGGAGGCCTTAGCGGCACCCACGATGTCCTTGGTACGCATCCGGGTGGCGATCAGGGACTGCTGGGCATCACGCATGGAGGTATCGGTGACATACAGCCGCTTCTCGCCCAGGATCTTCTGGGTGAAGCCCTTGGCGCCCAGCTTCTTAAATTCGTCCTTGGCGCCATAGATGAGCGCAGTCTCGTCGTACTTAGGCAGCACGCGGTCCTCGAAGTAAGGCTTCTCGCCCTTGGAGACGTTGACGATCTTATCGCCCAGGAAGTCCAGAATCTTGGAGGCCCGGTCCAGGCTGTGAGACAGGGTAAAGAGCTCGGGAGTCTCCTCAATAAAGGTTGTGTAGCAGCGGCCCGCCTGGAAGGTGGGGTTGTTGATGACGTTAATCAGGAAGGAGATGTTGGTCTTAATGCCCTGAATCCGCATCTCACGCAGTGCGCGCAGGGACTTCACGGCAGCACCCTTAAAGGTCCGGTCAAAGGCGGAGATCTTCACCAGCAGGGAGTCATAGTAAGGCAGGATCTCAGCGCCGGTATAAATATTGCCGCCGTCCAGACGGATGCCGTTGCCGGAGCCGGAGTGATAGACGCTGACCTTGCCGGTGTCGGGCATGAAGTTATTGGAGGGGTCCTCCGAGGTGACACGGGTCTGGATGGCATAGCCGTGGCACTGGATGGCCTCCTGAGAGGTGATATTGATCTCCTGGGAGTTCAGCGGATAACCCTCGGCAATGAGAATCTGGGAGCGGACGATATCCACGTCAGTGACAAGCTCGGTGACGGTGTGCTCCACCTGGATTCTGGGGTTCATCTCGATGAAGTAGGGGTTGCCCTCCAGGTCCACCAGGAACTCGCAGGTGCCGGCGTTGCGATAGCCCACGTGCTTGCACAGGCGGATGGCGCTGTCAAAGATCTTCTGGCGGGAGGCCTCGGGCACGGAGAAGGCGGGGGCGTACTCTACCACCTTCTGATGGCGGCGCTGCACAGAGCAGTCACGGTCATAGAGGTGGACCACGTTGCCGTAGTTATCGCCCAGAACCTGAACCTCCACGTGCTTGGGGCCTCTCAGGTATTTCTCGATAAAGACCTGGTCGTCGCCGAAGGCCTTCTTAGATTCGTCAATGGCCTCCTTAAACTCCTTGGGCATATCCTCTTCTTTATAGACAATGCGCATGCCGCGGCCGCCGCCGCCGTTGGAGGCCTTCAGCATCACGGGGTAGCCCACCTTTTTGGCCACCTCCACGGCTTCCTCCACGGTCTTCATGGCGTGGTCCACGCCGGGGATGATGGGCACCCCTGCGGCAATGGCGATCTGCTTGGAGGAGATCTTATCGCCCATGGCGTTCATGCTGGCCACGGTGGGGCCGATGAACGTGATGCCATTCTTCTCACATTCTTCCACCAGGATGGGGTTCTCAGCCAGGAAGCCGTAGCCGGGATGGATGGCGTCCACGTTGTGGTCCTTGGCGATCTTGATGATGGTGGGGATGTCCAGGTAGGCGTCCACAGGGCCCTTGTCGGGGTTCAGGGCATAAGCCTCGTCGGCCAAGGTGCGGAACATGGCATACTTGTCTTCCTTAGAGTAGATGGCCACAGAGGTAATGCCCAGCTCATTGAGAGCGCGGAACACACGGATGGCGATCTCTCCGCGGTTTGCTACGAGAACTCGCTTGAAGTTCTTGATGCGTACTTCACTCATAAAGCAAACTCCTTCTTACATCGTGTTTGTATAGAAATCAATATATCCTTCGAGGCAGTCCCTCTGCCCGCGTTCACTTTGCAAGAACAAATGTGTTTCTATTCGCGCTCCATTATACACGAAAAGAAAAATCCTTGCAAGTGTCCGGCCTGTACCGGGGGAGGGCGGAAAACCACCAAAACTCACCTGCAACCTGGGCCAGCTGACCTTGCAAAATGACGGGAGGGAGCCCTCTGTGCTGGGATCGCGCAGTTTGCCTTGGGCAATCTTTGACATTTCAATCAAATTCCACCGGGAAAAGTCCCCGAAAATTTGCCCGAAATGTAAGGGAAAAAAGAGCACCAAACATCGGGGAAAAACCTCGGAAAAAATCTGATAGATTGACGAAGGCCTTTTGGCGCCGAACCGCCTTTACAGGGGCAATTTAGAGGGCTATAATAGGTCTGATGATGCCGAAAAGTCCGCTTTTGCGCGGATCGGCAAGGTCAGTTTATGCGAAGGGGGCTGCCAATTTGCTCACCTATTCCTTTGAAAATATCGACACGGAAAGTATGTATGAACATCTTTACCGCTGTATCAAACAAGATATCTTACAGAAAAAACTCCACTCCGGGGAGAAGCTGCCGTCTAAGCGGACCTTCGCCAAGAATTTGGGCGTGAGCACCATCACGGTGGAGAGCGCCTATGCGCAGCTGGTGGCTGAGGGGTTCCTATATACCCTTCCCAAGCGAGGCTATTATGTCTGTGACCTGGAGCGAGAAGAACCTGCGCCCGCCCCGGCGCCCCGGCCTAAATCTGCGGAGATTCGGGAGCCTGCCAAGCGGACCTACTGGGCGGACTTTGTGGGCAGCTCCGTGGCGCGAGACATGTTTCCCTTTTCCGTCTGGGTGAAGCTTTTGCGGGACGTGACGGCAGGGGAGGATGAGGCCACTTTGCTGACGGACACCTCCGCCGGTGGGATCCGCCAGCTGCGCCAGGCCATTTCCGACCACCTCTATCAGTTCCGGGGCATGACCATCGACCCGGAGCAGATTGTGGTGGGGGCAGGAACGGAATATTTATACAGCGTTCTCATTCAGCTCTTGGGCCGCCAATGGGGCTATGCTGTGGAGGACCCGGGCTACCTGCGCCTGAGCAAAATTTATGAAAAAAACGATGTGGTTACCCACCACATTCCCATGGATGAGCACGGAATCATCCCCGAAAAGCTGGAGGAGAGCGGGGCTCAAATTCTCCACATCACCCCTTCCCACCACTTCCCCACGGGGATTGTCATGCCGGTCAGCCGCCGGTATGAGTTCCTCAGCTGGGCGTCTAAGGGAGAGAACCGGTACATCATTGAGGATGACTACGACTGTGAGTTCCGCCTGGCCGGTCGTCCCATCCCCACCCTCCAGAGCATTGACGTGATGGAAAAGGTCATCTATATCAATACCTTTTCCAAGAGCTTGGCCCCGGCCTTCCGCATCAGCTATCTGGTGCTGCCCAAGCACCTGGTGACCCGGTTTTATGAGACCCTGGGCTTTTACTCGGGAACGGTTTCCTGCCTGGAGCAGATGACCTTGGCCCGGTTCCTGTCCGAGGGGTACTTTGAAAAGCACATCAACCGCATGCGCAACCACTACCGGGCCCTGCGGGATAAGCTCCTGGCCGCTTTGCGCCAGTCCCCGCTGGCCGGCAAGGTGCGGATCAGCGAGGAACACGCCGGCCTCCATTTCTTGCTGGAGCTGGATACCCAGCGCAGTGACCAGGAAATTCTTCAGGCGGCAGAAAACGAAGACCTGCGGATCTCCTTTGTCTCCCAATATTATTACGACACCCAAAATACCCGCCCCCACGTGCTGGTGATGAACTACTCCGGCCTGGAGGAAGCCAACATTGACGAGGCTGTGTCCCGCCTGTGCCGGGCGGTGTTGGGATAAGGGAGAGACCCCGGGCAAACAGGAAAGGAGCAGGCAGACGATGATTGGCATTGTAGATGTAGGCGGCGGACTGCGGGGCGTATATGGCGCCGGCGTGTTTGACCGCTGCCTGGAGGAGGACCTCTGTTTCGATTATCTCATCGGGGTTTCCGCCGGAAGCGCCAATATAGCGGCCTTTCTGGCGGGGCAGAAGGAGAGAAACCTGAAGTTTTACACAGAGTATAGCTTTCGAAAGGACTATATGGGCTTTGGGAACCTGCTGAAGCGGGGGAGCTATATTGATTTGGAATATGTGTATGGAGACGCCCTGTCCAACTCCGGGGGAGAATCTCCCCTGGATTATGACGCGATGATGGCCCAGGAGGGGAAGACCGCGAAAATCGTTGCCACCGACGCGATTATGGGCGGCCCTGTCTACTTTGACATCCGTGACATGGATCGGGATGACTATGGGGCGATCAAGGCCAGCTCCTGTGTGCCGGTGATCAACAAGGCCTACCGGTGGAAGGGCAGGGCCTACTACGACGGAGGGATCAGCGATCCAATTCCCTTCCAGAAAGCCTTTGACGCAGGCTGTGACCGGGTGGTGGTGATCCTGACGCGGCCCCGGGACTACTACAGGAACCCCAAGAAGGACCGGAGAATGGCCAAATTTTTAACGCGCTATCCCAACAGCGCCCAGGCCCTGATAAACCGGGCAGAGACCTATAACCGGCAGCTGCGCCAGGCGGAGGAATATGCCAAGGCGGGGAAGCTTCTCATCGTCGCCCCAGATAGCATTGGCGGAATGGGCACCCTGACAAAAAATCGAGGGGAAATCTTGAAGATGTATGCCAAGGGGAAACGGGACGCCCAGGCGATCCTAGCCTTTTGCGCCGGGCACTGAGCCGCCTCTTTGCCCCCTGAGAACTTCGTAGATGGGCCTTGCATCCCCGAAAAGATAGTGATACAATAAATTAGTTATTTTAAGTAAGAAAAAGACCGAAACGTCTTATATTTGGAGGTAACCTATCATGTTTGCAAAACTGATCGAGACCCTGAAGGCCAATCCCCGCACCCTGGTGTTTACCGAGGGTTCTGACGCCCGGATTCTGGAGGCCACCGACCGTCTGAAGAAGGACGGCTTCCTGACCCCCATCCTGGTGGGCGTGGAAGCTGAGGTGAAGGCCGCTGCCGAAAAGGGCGGCTTTGACATTGAGGGGATTCGCATTGTGGACCCCGCCACCTATGAAGGCATGGACGCCATGGTGGAAAAGATGGTGGAGCTGCGCAAGGGCAAGATGAGCCCCGAGGACTGCCGCAAGAACCTGATGAAGGGCAACTATTTCGGCACCATGCTGGTGAAGATGGGCGAGGCCGACTGCCTGCTGGGCGGCGCTACCTACTCCACTGCCGACACGGTCCGCCCCGCTCTGCAGCTCATTAAGACCAAGCCCGGCAACAAGAACGTGAGCTCCTGCTTTATTCTGCAGCGGGACAAGGACGGCGTGGACGAGCGCCTGTGCATGGGCGACTGCGCCATTCAGATCGATCCCGATGAGGACGCCCTGGTAGAGACCGCCCTGGAGTGCGCCAAGACCGCTGCTACCTTCGGTATCGACCCCAAGATTGCTTTCCTGAGCTATTCCACCAAGGGCTCCGGCAAGGGTGAGTCTGTGGACAAGGTGAAGAACGCCTGCGACAAGGCCAAGGCTGCCGCTCCCGAGCTGGCCATCGACGGCGAGATGCAGTTTGACGCCGCTGTCTCCCCTGTGGTGGGCCAGCAGAAGTTCCCCGGCTCCAAGGTGGCCGGTCATGCCAACACCTTCATCTTCCCTGAGATCCAGTCCGGCAACATCGGCTATAAGATTGCCCAGCGTCTGGGCGGTTTCGCTGCTTATGGCCCCATTCTCCAGGGCCTGAACGCACCCATCAACGACCTCTCCCGCGGCTGCGACGCCGACGAGGTCTATAAGATGGCCATCATCACCGCTGCTCTGGCTTAAGGACGGTTCCATCTGATCTTCAGGTCAAACCAAGCAAACCCAAAGCAGGCCGGCCGACCTACCCCTTCGAGGCGGGTCGGCCGGCCTTTTTATCAATAGGAGGGACGGCATTATGAAACGAATGGGCAGCATTTTCTTAACTCTCATCCTGTGTGTCGGCATCCTGGCCGGCTGCCAAGATCCCCGGGACCTCCAGGAGGCGGTGGAGGGCATTGTGGACCAAATCGAAAAAGAGGACAGCGGCGGCTTTGGCTACAACGATGTGGAGTATGACCACCCTGAGAGCTATACCATTGGCGGCACAGAACTCACCGACCCCGTGGAGCGGATCAAGATTGACTGGTATGGTGGCAGCGTCACCGTGGGTTACCATGAGGAGAACAATGTCTCCTTCCATGAGACCTCTGACAGTGCTTTAGGAGACGATGTTACCCTTCGGTACCGAGTGAAGGATGGCACCCTTTCCCTGGTATATTCTAAGGCGGGCCGGCTGAAGCTGGGCTCTCTGAAAAAGGATTTAACGGTCCTTCTGCCCCAGGGCACAACCTTGGAAGAGCTGGAGATTGACACTGGCTCGGCGCCGGTGAAGGTGACAGACCTGACCGCCCGGGAAATTTCGGTGGATACGGGTTCGGGGGATGTGGAACTGATCGGCTGCCAGGTGACAGATAAGGTGAGCGCAGATACCGGTTCTGGGAATGTGAAGGCGGAACTTACCGGCACGCTGCGAACCCTGTCGTCGGATACCGGCTCTGGAAACATTGACGTGACCGCCGGGGAGATCGCCCAGGTAGAGGCGGACACAGGATCTGGAAGTGTTACCGTTGAGGCGGAAACCCTGGGGAAAGTGGAGGCAGACACCGCTTCCGGCAACGTGACCATCACGGCCACAGCAGTGGATGAGGTGGAGGTAGACTCCGCCAGCGGCGGCCTAACCCTCACCGCCAACCAGGCCCCCCGCCAGATGGAGGTGGAAACCGTTTCTGGCCAGATTACCCTGTACCTGCCGGAGGACGCCTCCTTCACCGCCACCCTGGACACCATCAGCGGCAAGTGGAGCTGTGAGCTTCCCGCCACCGTCAGCGGTGACCGCTACACCTGTGGCAGCGGTGCGGGGAGATATGACTTTTCCACCACATCGGGCAATGTGAACATTCAGAAAAACTAAAGGTGTACGTGAAAAGGCCCTGTCCATCTAAGGACAGGGCCTTTTTGGCGTTTGTCAGATTATGCTTCTTCCTGCCAGCCTTTGCAGAAGTCGCCCCAGGCGACAAAGTTTTGGGTATAGTGCTCCAGCTCTTCACAAGTCAGCTCAATGGCGCTGCTGGCGGAGCCGGCGGCGGGGAAGACGGTGTCAAAGCGTTTCAGGGAGATGTCCAGATAGACGGCCACATCCTCCTTGATGGCGAAGGGGCACACCCCGCCGATGGCGTGGCCCACTAGGTCCACCACCTCTTCGGGGGTGAGCATTTTGGCCTTGGTGTGGAAAAAATGCTTAAACTTGGGGTTATCCACCTTGGCGTCTCCGGCGGCGAGGATGAGGATGGCTTTGCCGTCCACCTTAAAGGACAGGGACTTGGCGATCCGGGCGGGGATGACCCCCACCGCCTGGGCGGCCAGATCGACTGTGGCGCTGGAGACGTCGAACTCCAGCACCTTGTCGGCCAAGCCAAACTGGTCAAAGTAATCTCGAACTGCTGCAATGGACATGGGAAAGGATGCCTTCTTTCTTATTCGGGAATTTGGGGGAAGGAAGTGGGAGAGCCCTCCCAAAGAAGCTGCCCCTGGGCGTCGGAAAGGGCTGGGGGCGGGAGCTGGGAGCCGGTCTGGTCTTCCGCCAGCCTTCCCTGTTCCAGGGGATCTGCTCCAAGGGGACGACATAGTGCCGGCCGGCGCTGTCCGTTAATCTCTTCTGTAGCGGGTCAGTTGATCTCATAAGGAGAGCCCGACCACAGCAGCTTGCCTTTGGGAGAATACAGGGTAAGGTTGGAGCTTCCCGTCCAATCTTCCTCCTCAAGGGTGCCGTCTTCTTGCGCCGTGACCTCCGTCAAAGGGGTCACGCAGCGCAGGCCGGACACATGGGTGGCCTCCAGGGAAAGGGACAACGTGCTTCCCTGGGGGAGGGAATAGGTATACTCCTGCTGGGTTTGCAGCCACCAGTTATCGCCGCCGGATTGAAAGTCGTCTAGGTCTAGTGGAATGCGGTCAATTTCCTTGCCATCCACCGTGGCAAACAGGGACATGGTATCCCAGTCGCTTCTGTCTGTAGGGAGGAAGTATGGTAGGATCTCTAGCATAACATCCTGGAAAAAGACCTGCCCCTTGGAATAGTTGCAGGAATAGGAAAGGGTGGCGGTAAACAGGGGAAGCTGCTCTATCCCCGCAGCCTCTTGGAAGTCAAGGGGCTCTGTTCTCTGCGTATCCCCTTCGGTGAAGACCACCTGCTGGAGCGCTGTTTCCTGGAGCAGAGGAAGCGTGAGGGTAACGGAAAAGCCGCCGGTTTCCTGGGCAGTCATGGGATAGCTCGTCCCGTCGCAGACCAGGCTGGCGGTGGTGAGACCAGCGGTCCACTCTTTGGGGACGGCGGTAAAGGTCAGGGGGATGGTCCCGGTTTCATAGTCCGGGTCGCCATATTGTATGTCATAGCTGTTCAGCAGGGAGGCCTGGGTCTGGAGGGCCTCATTCATTTGATCGGGGATCCTATAGATGTCGTCCTCCAAAGAGGAAAGCTGCTCGGACAGGCGCCTATCCAGGGTGTCCAGCTGACTTTTAAGCGCCATCACCTGCCACAGGCACAGGGCGGCAAGCACGCAGGCTGCGGCGGCAAGGAGTATGGGGGCAAGGAGTTTCTTCATGTTGCATCCTTTCTCGGTCCTTGTAGAGGGGTCTGGTAGGTGGTTGTGCCATCTGGGCCTTCGGGCGCAGCCGTGGCAAGGGATCCATTACCTCTATATTACTACATCCAACCAGGGATGGCAAGGAAAGAAGGAACACAGAAGGCCCAAAGAGCGGAGAGAACACAGCATAGGCCGCTGTGTTCTCTCTGCCCTTTGGGCCTTTTGGCTATAAAAGGGCCCGGATCTCGGCCAAGATCCCAAAGACCTTCTTTTGGGTGTTCTCCTCTAAGGAGGAGAACAGCTGGTAGGCTTGCAGGGGATAGTTTTCGTCAGTCTGGACCTGCGGTGGCAGATCGTCAAAGGCGGCGGAGATGGGAATGCCCAGGGCAGTGGTGATCTTGGATAAGCTCTCTACCGTAATGTTCTTTTCCCCCCGCTCCACCTGGCCAATGTAGGTGGGGTGAAGCCCAGCCCGGTCAGCCAGGGCTTCCTGGCTGTACCCGCGCTTGAGACGGATTCGCCGCAGTTTCAGGCCAATGGTCTGTGTCATAGTACCCATGGTTACACCTCCGAAAACAGACTATAAGTATTGCTTTGCCCTGAGTGAATAGACTATTGATATTCAAACGCCTTTTTGATTTACTAAAAAT
>DBEYYM010000143.1:0-16731 GCA_048184675.1 Evtepia sp.
GTTCAGGCCCCGTCCGCCCCGTCCCAGGGGCAGGCCCAGGTGACGCCAGTCTCCCCCTTGGGGGGCCGTTATTACATGCAAAAAACACCTGAAATCTTCGATTTCAGGTGTTTTTTGTTGGTGGAGACAACAGAACTCGAATCTGTGACCTCTCGCGTGTGAGGCGAGCGCTCTACCAGCTGAGCTATGCCTCCATATGGTGACCCGTACGGGACTCGAACCCATGTTACCGCCGTGAAAGGGCGGTGTCTTAACCACTTGACCAACGGGCCGAATTTCTTCCAGGAGGGAAACCCTCCCAGAAGAAATGGTAGCGGCAACTGGATTTGAACCAGTGACACTTCGGGTATGAACCGAATGCTCTAGCCAACTGAGCTATGCCGCCGTGTTCGCCCGCCTCAACGAGCGATGTTTAGTATATCGAAAAACCTGGAATTTGTCAACAGGAATTTTGATTTTTTTTCGTTTTTTGTTTTCAGTCAATTTCGCTCAGCAAATTTACTAGGATTTCGGTCATTTTTTCCAGGGAGGCCACGGGGATATACTCATGCACACCATGGAAGTGGTACCCGCCGGTGGAGAGGTTCGGACAGGGCAGGCCCAGGTAGCTCAGCCGGGCTCCGTCGGTTCCGCCGCGGATGGGCACATCACGCGGCTCCACCCCCGCCTTGCGATAGGCCGCTCTGGCCCAATCCAGCACCTGTGGGTGGGGGAGGATTTTTTCCTTCATGTTGTAGTAGGAGTCCGTCAGCGTTACCTCCACCGTGCCGGGTCCATAGTTGGCCTCCAGATAGGCTCCAATCCGGGTCATGGTCTCCTTCCTCGCCTGGAACTTTTTCCAGTCGTGGTCCCGAATGATCCACTCCAGCTTAGCCTGGCTCTCGTCCCCGGCCATGGTGCACAGGTGGTAGAAGCCCTCATATCCCTGGGTATGGGCTGGGGCTTCCGCCGGGGGAACCAGGGAGATAAACTCAGCGGCAATGAGGCTGGCGTTTTTCATCTTGTCCTTCGCGTCCCCCGGATGGATGTTCACCCCATGGATCAGAACCTCTCCGCTGGCAGCGTTAAAGTTTTCATACTCCAGGGTGCCCAGGGGGCCGCCATCCACCGTATAGGCAAACTGGGCGCCCAGTTTTTCCAAATCCACATAGTCGGCTCCGCGGCCCACCTCCTCGTCAGGGGTGATGCACACTGCCACCCGGCCATGGGGAAGCCCGGGGTGTGTGACCAAGTGCTCCATAGCCGTGAAAATCTCTGCCACGCCGGCCTTGTCATCGGCCCCCAGGAGGGTGGTGCCGTCGGTCATCACCAGCTCTTTCCCCACCTGATCCAGCAGGTCGGGAAACTCTGCCGGAGACATAACGGTCCCCTGTTCTTCGTTCAGCACCAGGTCTCCCCCCAAATAGCGGACAATCTGGGCCTTCACATGCGCTCCCGGCACCCGGGGCGCCGTATCCATGTGGGAGATAAGCGCAATGACGGGCACATCCTCCCGCCCCGGCGTGGCGGGCAGCCAGCCATACACCGCGCCGTTATCTGCCAGCTGGGCCCCCTCCAGCCCGATCTCTGCCAGTTCCCGGGCCAAATAAGCCCCCAGCACCCGCTGCTTCTCCGTAGACGGGGTGGCGGTAGATTCCTCATCCGACTGTGTATCAAAGGTAATATAGTGTAAAAATCGTTCCAGTGCTGTCATGGTATCCTCCTTACGCCGTCCGGCGTTGTCACTCCGCTTCCCAAGCTTTGGCCCGGGCCAGGGCCTTTTTCCAGCGGGCATACTCCCGGTCCCGGCAGGTCTTTGGGTGGTAAACTTTCCCCGGCGCTCCCTCGCCAAGGATCTCCTGCGGGCTGTTCCACAGCCCTGCGCCCAGCCCCGCCAGGCAGGCAGCCCCCCAGGCCGTGGTTTCCACCACGGCGGGCCGCTCCACGGGAACCCCCAGCAAGTCGGCCTGATACTGCATCATAAAGTCGCTGACGCTGGCTCCGCCGTCCACCCGCAGGGCCTGGATTTTGTGGCCGGCATCCCCCTCCATGGCCGCAATGAGGTCGGCGGTCTGGTAGGCAATGCCCTCCAACGTGGCCCGGCAGATGTGAGCCTTGGTGGTGCCCCGAGTGAGACCCACCAGAGTCCCCCTAGCGTACATGTCCCAGTGGGGCGCACCCAGGCCGGTGAAGGCAGAGACCAGATAGACTCCGCCGTTGTCAGGAACCTCCTCTGCCAGCCGGTCACAGTCGCTGGCCTGCTGGATGAGCCCCAGCTCGTCCCGAAGCCACTGGATGGAGGAGCCGGCGTTAAAAACGCTCCCCTCCAGCACATAGGTGGTCTTGCCGCCCAAGCCCCAACCGATGCAGGTGAGCAGGCCATTTTGTGAGGTCACCGGCCGCTCCCCCGTGTTGAGCAGGGTAAAACAACCAGTGCCATAGGTATTTTTCAGTTGGCCGGGCGCAAAACAGCCCTGGCCAAAAAGGGCCGCCTGCTGGTCCCCAGCAGCGCCACAGATAGGCAGCCCTGCCAAAGCCTCCAAATGGGGCACACCCTGGGCGATGGTTCCCAGTCTTCCGCTGTTTTCCACCGGCTGGGGCAACCAACCCATGGGGACCTCCAGCAGGCAGCACAGGTCCTCATCCCACTGCTTTTTATGGATATCAAAGAGCATGGTGCGGCAGCAGTTGGAGTAGTCTGAGGCGTGGACCCTTCCCCCGGTGAGATGCCACAGCAGCCAGCTGTCCACCGTGCCGCACAGAAGCTCTCCCCTCTCTGCCCGCCGCCGGGCACCAGGGATATGCTCCAGGAGCCAGCGGTACTTGGTGCCGGAAAAATAGGCGTCGGGCAGCAGCCCGGTTTTGGCCCGGATGGCCTCAGTATAGCCTGCCTGCTGGAGGTGGGTGCAAAACTCCGCCGTCCGCCGGCACTGCCAGACGATGGCGTTGCCCACGGGTTTGCCGGTGTCCTTTTCCCACAGCAGGGCAGTCTCCCGTTGGTTGGCCAAGCCAACACCAGCAATCTGCCCCGGCCGCACACCACTCTGCGCCACACACAAAGCCGCCGCCCGAAGCTGGCTATCCAGCAGCTCCATGGAGTCGTGCTCCACCCAACCAGGCTTGGGGTAGTGCTGGGCAAAGGGGATCTGCGCGGAGGAAACCACCGCCCCCTTCCGGGTAAAGAGAATGGCCCGGGAGCTGGTGGTTCCTTGATCCAGGGCCAGCAAATAGTCCTTCATACAGGTTCCTTTCTTGACGAGGCCACGGCCTTTGTTGTATGATGCCCTCATCCTATGGTTTCTTTCAGTCTATCACGTCTGCGGAATATTTTCCACTGATTTTCCAAGGGAGGTCGTCCCATGCAGTATCCCAACGTCATTCCCGCCACCTTTGTCTCCCGGCCCAACCGCTTTGTGGCCCAGGTGCTGGTGGGGGAAGCCCTTGTCACCGTCCACGTCAAAAACACCGGCCGCTGCCGGGAGCTGCTGGTCCCCGGCGCTCCAGTCTGGCTGACCAAAAGTGACAACCCCAACCGCAAGACCGCCTACGACCTCATTGCCGTGCAAAAGGGAGCCCGGCTCATCAACATGGACTCCCAGGCTCCCAACAAGGTCTTTTATGAATGGGCCGACGCCGGCCATTTTGTTCCCGGCCTAACGCTCCTTAAGCCAGAGCAGAAGCACGGGGACTCCCGCTTTGACTTTTACTGGGAAGCCGGCCCCCGGAAAGGGTTCGTAGAGGTCAAAGGGGTCACTCTGGAACGGGATGGGGCCGTCTATTTCCCAGACGCCCCCACGGAACGGGGCATCAAGCACCTCCATGGCCTGGTGGCGTGCCTGGCCGAGGGCTATGAGGGAACGGTCTGCTTTGTCATCCAAATGGAGCAGGCAGACTTCTTCGCCCCCAATGACCTCACCCATCCCGCCTTTGGCCAAGCCCTTCGGGCGGCAGCCGGAGCAGGGGTGCAGGTGCTGGCCCTGTGCTGCTCCGTTGCGCCGGATTGCCTCTCCATGGGCCAGCCGGTGCCGGTGCGGTTGACCCTCTGAAACCGCCGCGCTCCTTCCCTCAGGGGTTCTGCTCCGTTTCCAGGGTGAGTTTCGTCATCCCTTTCCTTTCCCGGCGGATGATCTGAACCTTTTCCACCATAGTGATGACAATCCCCACCCAGATGATGACAAAAGCCACCAACTGATTCACATCCAAGGCCTCCTGGAAATAGAGCAGGCCCATGAGAAACTGCAGGGTGGGGTTAATATACATCAGAATCCCCGAGAAATAGTAGGGGATCTCCTTCACCCCCATGTTGAACAGCAGCAGGGGGATGGAGGTCACCACCCCGCAGGCGGGCAGCAGCCAAAAGGCCGCTCCCTGGAGCACGGTTTCCATGCCGCCCACCCGAGCGCTCCACCACCAGGAAAAGAGGAGGGCCAGGGGAAGCATCAGCACCGTCTCCATAAACAGGGAGGCCTGGGGGGTAAGCGCCAGATTTTTCTTTACTGCCCCATACACCGAAAAGGGCAGGCCGATGAGCAGGGCCAGCACAGGAACCGTCCCCGTGCGAACCACCAGATAGAGAATCCCCGCCGTGGCAAAGACAAAGGTGAGTTTTTCCGCCAGGGTGGGCTTCTCCCGGAAGGCGATGACCCCCATAAGGGCCACCAGCACGGGCTCGATGAAATAACCCATGCTGGCCTCCAGCACATGGCCGCTGTTCACCGAGTAAATGTAAATGCCCCAGTTAAGGGTAATAAGCACCCCGCAGACCAGGCTTTTTCGCAAAACCGGCCCGCTCCGAAAGGCGGCCGTGATCTCCCCCCACCGGCGGGTGACCAGCATATATAGCCCCATAAATACCATGGACCACACGATCCGCTGCGCCAAAATAAACACGGAATTCACCTGGGCCAGCAGCGCCCAAAAGGCGGGCAGCAGCCCCCACAGCACATAGGAGCCAACCACCGTCGCCAGGCCCAGGTTCTTCTTTCGTTCCACCGCCCATTCCCCTCTCTAATTTCAGCAGTCTTTTTATTGTATCGTCCCAACTCGAAGCTGTCAATTCACAACACCCGAAAGGGAGGCGCCAAACCATGAAAAAAATTGCCCTTCTTCGGGGGGTAACCCCCACTGGCAAAAACAGAATCCCCAGCATGGCTCACCTGGCCCAGCTTCTGGAGGGGGCCGGCTTTTCCCAGGTGCAGACCTATCTGCAAAGCGGAAACCTTATCCTGTGCACCTCTCTCAGTGACGCCGACACCCGCGCCTGCATCCATCAAACCATTCTGGATGCCCTCGGTGCGGACCTGGCCGTCCTTCTCAAAGAGGCCCATCAGCTGGCCCAGGCAGCAGCGGAGAATCCCTTTGGCCCGGGGTATGATCCCACTCGGGTTCACCTTGTCTTTACCAACGATCCCATCCCCGCCCCTAAGCTGGAGCAGCTCCAAGGCATAGACTTTGGAGAGGAGCGCTTCCAGGCGGGACGCGAGTGTCTCTATTGCTACCTGCCCAGGGAAGCGAAGCCGAAACGGCTGAACACCAACTACCTGGAAAAGCACCTGGGCATCACAGCCACCACCCGGAAACTCAGCGTGGTCACCCAGCTGGCCCACAGGGCCATGCGCGGCGTTCCTTCCGCTCTGCACCATCCCGTTGGCTAAGCCCCGAGCGGCTGGAAGGCAGTCCTCTGTATGATACCCAAAGGGGCCTGGTTCCCTCTGGGTTCTGGTATTGGTTCTCGTCGCCCCATTGTAGCGCAGCCTGGGCCCAACGGCAACCACAATTCTCCCCGCCTCAACCGCTTTTTTCTTGTGTTTTTCCTCTCGATTCGATATAATGAGACGGTATATCTTATGGGAGTCCATTGCGGCTCCCCATTCTGATCATGATTTCATAAAGGAGACTGACCATGGCTTCTACCCTCTTTACTGCCGGCCAGATCGGCACCCTGACCCTGCCCAACCGGGTTATCCGTTCCGCCACCCAGGACCCCTTCGGCCGCCGGGACGGCACCTGCGCCCCTGAGCAGGTGGCCCTCTACCGTGAGATCGCCGCCGCAGGCACCGGCGCCATCATCACCGCTTACAGCTACATCTCCCCCGAGGCCCGGTCCACCGGCATCCAGGTGGGCTTCGCCACCCCCGAGCAGCGGGCCAGCCAGAAGGAAGTGCTGGACGCTGTCCACGACGCAGGCGGCCGCCTGATCCTCCAGCTCATGCACGCCGGCATGAATGTGTTTATGTCTGAAAAGCACGTGGTGGGCGGCAAGCTGCTGGCCCCCTCCGGCGGCATGAAGGCCCCCAACGAGATGGAGACCACCGAGCTCACCCCCGCCGACCTGGATAAGATCCGCGCCGACTTTGTGGACGCCGCCAAGGCCGCCAAGGAGCTGGGCTTCGACGGCGTGCAGCTCCACTGCGCCCACGGCTACCTCCTCAGCCAGTTCCTGGACCCCAACTCCAACCACCGCACCGACGAATACGGTGGCAGCGCTGAGAATCGTTTCCGCTTCCCCGGCGAATGTCTCTCCGCCATTCGGGAGGCTGTGGGGAAGGACTACCCTGTCCTGGTAAAGGTAAACACCAACTGCGCCGGGGAAGCCGACGAAGCCTATGCCCAAGATATCCTCTACTTCTGCCGTCAGTTTGAGGCCCTGGGCGCCGACGCCATCGAGCTGTCTGGCTACAACTGGCTGGGCCTGGGCAAGAAAAAAATCCCCACCTTCTATCTGGACCGGGCCAAGACCATCCGCCAGGAGGTCAAGATTCCTCTGATCCTGGTGGGCGGCGTCCGCGGCCCCGAAAGCGCCCAGCAGATTCTGGATGCCGGCATCGATTTCGTCTCCGCCTCCCGTCCCTTCATCTGCCAGCCGGACTTTGTGCGCCACCTGGAGCAGGGCGAAGACTCCCCCTGCATCGGCTGCACCAAGTGCCTGGGTAACATCTGGACCAAGGAGGGCCGCCGCTGCGTGAAACACGAGATCCCCGCAGCCTTTGCCAACGCTAACCCGTAACCTCACATCGCTTGTCCCCAAAAACGGACCCGACGCCGGAGAAGGCTTTCTCCGGCGTCTTTTTTTGCCGCTCGATGCCCTGGTATAATAATAGCACATCCGTTCTATTTTTAGTTTAGGAGGTGTCCCCCATGACCATCGCCGAAAAGCTCACCATTCTCACAGACGCCGCCAAATACGACGTAGCCTGCACCTCCAGCGGCGGGGACCGGGGCGGCGGAAAGCTAGGCAAAACCATTGCCGCTGGCTGCTGCCACTCCTTTTCTGCCGACGGACGGTGTATCTCCCTGCTTAAGCTCCTGCTCACCAACGTCTGTATCTACGACTGCCGGTACTGCATCAACCGCACCTCCAACGACCTGCCCCGGGCCATGTTCGCCCCCCGGGAACTGGCCGACCTCACCATCGATTTTTACCGGCGCAATTACATTGAGGGGCTCTTCCTCAGCTCCGCCGTGGTCCGCAGCCCCGACTACACCACAGAGCTGATGGTGAAAACCCTGGCCATCCTCCGGGAGGAATACGGATTCACCGGCTATATCCACGCCAAGGCCATTCCCGGGGCGGATCCCCTTTTGACCCACCGCCTGGGCCAGTTGGCCGACCGGCTGTCGGTGAACATTGAGCTCCCTTCCTCCCAAAGCCTGGCCCTGCTGGCCCCGGACAAAAAGAGCGAGTCCATCTTTCAGCCCATGGCCCAGATCAAAAATGGCATCCTCCAGGCCAAGGCCGAGCGCCAGAAGTTTCGCCACGCCCCGGCCTTTGCCCCGGCGGGGCAGTCCACCCAGATGATCGTGGGGGCCTCTGGGGAGAGCGACTATCACATTCTCAAGCTCTCCGAGGGGATGTATCGAAAATACCGCCTGCGGCGAGTCTTTTTCTCCGCCTACATCCCCGTGGCAGAAAGCCCCCTGCTCCCCTCTCCGGTGGACTTTAAGCCGCCCCTCCTCCGCGAGCACCGGCTGTATCAGTCAGATTGGCTGCTGCGGTTTTATCACTTCACTGCCGATGAAATTCTCTCCCCGGACCACCCAACCCTGAACCCCCAGCTCGACCCCAAATGCAACTGGGCCATGGCCCACCTGGACTTTTTCCCTGTGGAGGTCAACACCGCCGACTATGAAACCCTGCTGCGGGTTCCCGGCATCGGGGTGGTCAGCGCCCGGCGGATCCTCTCCGCCCGGCGGTGGCGTTCCCTGGACTATGACGCCCTGAAAAAACTGGGGGTGGTCCTGAAGCGGGCCCAGTACTTCATCACCTGCTCTGGGAAAATGACCCCTGGCCTACGGGTCCGCCCAGAAGGGGTCCTCCGGGCCCTCACCGCCCTGGAAGCCCCGGCCCTGGCCCCGCAGTATGAACAGCTGTCCCTTTTCCCCGCCTGAAAGGAGGTTCCCATGTCCACCTGGCCCCAATGCGCCATGCTTTATGACGGCTCCTTCGCCGGCTTCCTCACCTGTGTGGGGGAGAGCTTTCGGCACAAAGAATACCCTTTCTACTTTTTGACCCCAGGGGTGGAGCAGATCTCCCTCTATCCCATCCGGGAGATCCCCACCGACCAGCCCCTGGCCAAGGAAGTCTACCGTGCCCTGGAGGCCGAAGTCTCCGTCACGTTCCGGCGGCTGATGACCTATAGCTTCCTCACCTGTCTGCCCCAGCGGGAGCGAAACATGTTCGACCTAATCTACCTGGCCTTCCACCAGGCCATCCCCCAAGACATGACCGACGACCGGATCCTCATCCTCACCCGGGCCATCCACCACCTGATCCATGAGGCCCACCAGCTGAAGGGCTTCCTGCGCTTTGCCGACTATGGTGGGGTCTTGGTGGGACAAATCACCCCCAAAAACCGGGTCCTCCCCCTCCTGCGCCCCCACTTCTGCCAGCGGCTGCCCGGCGAAGCCTTTCTCATTCACGACAAAACCCACGGCGAGGGTCTCTTTTGTGCCGACCACAAGTGGAAGATCCGCCCCATTGAGCACCTGGATCTCAACCAGCCCGACCAGGCCGAGCTTCAGTGCCAAGCCCTCTGGCGGAGCTTCTACCACACCATCGCCATCCCTGCCCGGGAAAACCCCAAGCTGCGCCAGAGCAATCTGCCCAAACGGTTCTGGGCCAATATGACAGAGTTTCAGGGGGAGAGCGTTTCGACCCGCTAAGAAAAAAGTGCCATGAGAGCATGTTACTCTCTCATGGCACTTCGTTTTTGTTTTCTGTTTTGAACACAAGCCTTCCCAGCTGTTTTCTGTTTCGCTCGGCGCGCTCCATTCACAACCGGATCTGCAGGCTCAGCTTCAGCCAATAGGACTGTGGGTCTTCCGAGGCCGTATAGTTCACCAGATCTTCCTCATACAAGTCTCCGTCAATGGCATACCCCTGCGCCAGCACCCAGTCCCGCAGCCGCCGGCAGGCCTCTGATTCCGACTGGTAGGATCCCTGATGATAGAGCACTGCATAGGTCCCCGCCGGGCGGATACGGGTCTCCCACCCCGTGGTTCCAGGGGGGACCTGGCAATAGTAATAGTCCTCCAAAAAGGAGTCCCGCTCCAAGCTCTCCCGGCAGATGATGTCCCCGGGGGACTGGGATGGGCTTCCATTCTCCCGGGCCCAGGTGAGCAGCTGCCGGACGTGCAGGAAGTACACAGCTTCTTCAAACTTCTCCCCCTCAAAATCTGGGGCCTTTACCACAGCATAGTGGGCTTCGGGCAGCACCTCCAGCCGAATCTCCCCCGGCTGGACCGCCTGGGCCAGCTCTGTCTTGTCAATGGAGCTGTGGAGAAACTCCCCCATCCGCTCCAACCGCCGGCACTCTGCTTCCAGGGCGGTCTCTTTTTCCCGCAGCAGCTCCAGCAGGGCCTCGGGGCTGCGGCGGGTTAGGTAATCCCGGATCTCCGTCAGCGGGGTCCCCAACCGCCGCAGGGCGGCAATGAGGTCATAGGTGGGCAGCTGCCGGGTAGAATAGTACCGGTAGCCATTCTCCCCCACCCACTGGGGCTTGAGCAGGCCAATGTGGTCATAGTGGAGCAGAGTGTCTTTTTTCACCCCGCACAGGGCGGCAAACTCCGCCGTTTTGAAAAAATGCTTTTCCATGCTGCCCCTCCCAAACTTTTTTCTGAAACCCTCTTGACTCTGGGGTTACTCCATAGTTTATCCTTAGTATACCAAACCAAACCCCCGTCCGCAAGGACGAAATCTGATTTGAGGTGTATCCCCATGACCAATCCCACCCCTACCTGGAAGCAGCTTATGCGCTATGTCATCCCCGCAGCCTCCGCCATGGTCCTGTTCTCGCTGTACACAGTCATTGACGGCGTGCTGGTCTCCCACGGTGTCAGCGAATCGGCGCTGACCTCTGTGAATATCTCCCTGCCCTTCATCAACGCCCTGTCCGGGCTGTCCATCCTCCTGTCCATGGGCGCCTCCACCCTGTGCGCCTTTGCCCTGGGCCGGGGAAACAAAAAGGAAGCAGAGGAAATTTTCACCCAAACTGTGGCGGTTATGTGTGTGCTCTCGGTGGTCATCACCGTTGGCGTTCTTCTCTTTGCCGAGGAGCTGGCTACCCTTCTGGGGGCCGGCCCCCACACCATTGACAACGCGGTGGACTATCTGCGCATTGTCTCCCTCTTCTCCATCTGTTTTATCCTCTCCTACTGCCTGGAGGTCATGGTCAAGGTGGACGACAGCCCCATCCTAGCCACCGCCGGTGTGGCGGTCAGCGCCGTTGTCCACGTGGGGCTGGCCTATGTGTTCATCTTCCATTTCCACTGGGGCGTCAAGGGCGGCGCCCTGGCCACCGGTCTGGCCCAGCTGGGCAGCTTGCTCCTCTTCCTGCACTACTTTGTCAAGGGAAAGTCAGACATGAAGTTCCGCAAGTTTAAGTTCCACCCCAAGATTTTCCTGCGGATCCTCCCTCTGGGGGTGGCTGACTGCTCCATCGAATTTATGCTGGGCTTTCTCACCATCATTTACAACAACGTCCTCTTCCGTCTCTTTGGCGAGAGCCACCAGACCATTTACGCTGTCATCGCCTACCTGAGCCTGGTGGTCTTCATGGTCATGCAGGGCATCGCCCAGGGCATGATGCCCCTGGTCAGCGTGGCTGTGGGCAAGGGGCATCAAAAAACCATCCGCTTCTACTTTACCCGAAGCCTGCTGATGGTGGCCGCTGTGGAGGTTCTCATCGTGGTCATCTGTCAGCTGTTCCCCCAGGTTTTTGTCACCATCCTCCTCAGCCATGACAGCCCCCTCTTTGCCCAGGCGGTTTCCGCCCTGCGGCAGTACTCCTTGTCCTACCTGTTGGCGGGGCTGAATATCCTCCTGGCAGGCTACTTCACCGCCCTGGGCAGAGGGATTTCCTCCTGCCTGCTCTCTCTCAGCCGAGGGTTTGTCTTTCTCCCAGCCGCCATCCTGCTGCTGTCCCAGGTGGGCAGCGGCCAGGGCATCTGGATCGCCGCCCTCATTGGCGAAGGCTGCAGCCTGCTGCTGGGCCTGGTGCTGCTGAAAAAGACCCACGGCGCACCGGCCTCTCTTCCCGAGGCAAACAGCAAGACCGCTGCCGCATAACCCCCTTCCGGCGCCAAAAAGCGCCGCACCTGGAAAATTCTCCAGGTGCAGCGCTTTTTTCTTTTCCCAGGATGGGAGAACCTTGCCGCCCAAGGGGCGCTGTCCACTTCCCTTTTCGGCCCCTTACACCAGCTTCCGCCGCATGTAAAACCGCTCGAATCCCATCTCTTTGACCCGGTCGTAGATCTCATATCCCCGCCGCAAGTAAATCTCCTGGGTCCGCCGATATTTCACGTGGGTATACAGCCGGCACTCCGACTTTCCCTGGGCCCGGATAAAGTCCTCACAGTAGTCCATCAGCGCCCGGCCCACACCGGTGCCCTTGGGATGGGCAGCCAGCACGTCCATCCACATGTAGTCCTCTTTCCCTTCTTTGATGAGCAGGTATCCCAAAATACCCTCCTCTGCAGGAACCACAAACAAATGGTGGTCCTTCATAGACTGGCAGTAGTCCTCCAGCATAGGGCCGGGCGTGCAGCCAATCAGGGGGATGTACTCTTTGAACGCCGCCACACAGCAGGTATACACGGCCGGAATATCCTCTAACGTAGCCCGTCGAATCTCCATAAACTTCCCTCCAAAACAAAAAGGTTGGTACACCGCAAAGTATACCAACCTTTCCTCTATTTCGCAATCTTTTTCCGTGTATTTTTACAAATCGCAGGCCACCAAATCCTCAAAAGTCTGCCGGCGGACAGCCAGGCGGGCCTCACCCTTGTGAAGCATCACCAGAGCTGGGCGGCACAGGCGGTTGTAGTTAGAAGACATGGTGAAGTTATAGGCCCCTGTGGTGAGGACGGCCACCAGGTCATCCCGCTCCAGCTTGGGCAGGAGGATGTTCTCCTGAATCAGGTCGCCGCTCTCGCAGCAGCGGCCGGCCACAGTGCATTCAAAATCCCGCACGTCGTTCATCCGGTTGGCCGGCAGCACCGTGTAAGGGGACTGATAGAGGGCATACCGGGGGTTGTCCGTCATGCCGCCGTTTACGGTGACATAGCTGCGGTAGCCCTCGATGGTCTTAATCCCCCCCACTCGGTAGAGGGTGACGCCAGCGTTGGCCACAATGCTCCGGCCAGGTTCCAGCAGCACCCGGGGCACCGGGTAGTCCTTGGCGGCGCAACCCTGGCGCAGGTGCTCAGACAGCGCTCGAATGTTTGCGGGGATATCCACCACAGGGTCACTCTCCAGATAGCGCACGCCGAAGCCGCCCCCCAGGTTCAGGGTTTTCACCACAAAGCCGTGGGCCTGGCGCATGGCCTGGGCGAAGTCCAGGAGAATGTCCACCGCGTCGCAGAAGGGTTCGGCCTCGAAGATCTGGGAACCGATGTGGCTGTGGAACCCCTCCACTTCCAGGTGCTCCTTGGACAGGGCGTCGGCCACAAACCGGGCGGCCTGGCCGGTTTCAATGGGTACGCCGAACTGGCAGTCAATGCGCCCGGTGTTGATGGCCTGAAGGGTGTGGGGGTCAATGCCGGGGGTCACCCGCAGCAGCACCCGCTGGCGGATCCCTCGCTGGCCGGCGGCCTCGTTGAGCCGGGCCAGCTCCTGGTGATTGTCCACAATGAAGTAGCCCACTCCACTGTCCAGGGCATAGGCGATGTCCTCGTCGGTCTTATTGTTGCCGTGGAAGTAGAGCTTCTCCGCCGGAAATCCACCGGCCAGAGCCGTGTAGATCTCCCCGGGGGAGACCACGTCGGCCCCCATGCCCTCCTCCTTTAGCACCGGGTACAGGCCCTTAAAACACAGCGCCTTTCCGGCGAACAGGGGCATGGAGCCGGCGGGCATGCACTCTGCCAAGGCGGTCACATAGGTCCGGCAGTTGGCCCGGACCTGGTCCTCGTCCAGCACGTACAGGGGCGCGCCAAACTCCTCTGCCAGCCCGACGGCATCCAAGCCGCCAATGGTCAAATGGCCCTGGTCATTGATTCCCAGATTGTCATATAACATAGGTCATTCCTGTCTTTCTTTGTTTCTTGGTTAGGGACCCAGCAAGTCGTCCATGTGGTAGAGCCCCGCAGTTTGGCCCACAAGGAAATCTGCCGCCGTCAGCGCGCCCTCTGCGAAGAGGGCCCGGTCGTGGGCCTGGTGCTTCAGGGAGATGGTCTGGCTGTCGGTGGCGAAGATCACCTCGTGCTCCCCCACCACATTGCCCATACGCAGGGCGTGGATGCCAATCTCATTGGGCTGGCGCTTGTGGTGGCCGCTCCGGCCGAAGACATATTCCGCATCGGGCCGCTTGGCCTTCACCGCGTCGGCCAGAAGGAGGGCAGTGCCGCTGGGGGCGTCGGCCTTCCGGTTGTGGTGGGCCTCCACAATCTCCACGTCGCAGCCGCCGAAGATGGCCGCCGCCTGGCCCACCAGGCGGGCCAGCAGAGCCACGCCGATGGACATATTATAGGACTGGAAAACGGGAATGGTTTTGGCCCCGTCCTCAATTTTTTGGAACTCCTCAGGGGTGTAGCCCGTGGTAGCCGCCACCAGGGGCAGGCCCCGGCTAGTGCAGTAATCCATGAGTTCGGCCACGCCTTCGTGGTTGGAAAAATCAATGACCACGTCCGCCGGGCCGCTGTAGTCGGCCAGGTGGGTGTAAATCCCCTCCCCGCCAAACTGGTCCACAGCGGCGGCCAGGGTGTGGCCCTCCTCCTGAACCAGGCGGCAGACCTCCCGGCCCATCCGCCCACAGGCGCCGTTTACGATAATGTTCATGGGGTCGTCCTTTCTCACACCTGAATGCCCAGGGCACGCATCCGCTGGAGCATCACCTGATAGTGCTCCTCCTCCATGGGCACCAGAGGCAGGCGCAGGTAATTCTCACAGTAGCCCATGGCGGCCATGGCGGCCTTCACGGGAATGGGGTTGCTCTCGCAGAAGAGGGAGCGGATCAGGGGCATAAACTTGCACTGGAGCTGGGCAGAGCCTGCCACATCCCCGGCAAAGAACTTATCGGTGATGGCCACCGTTTCAGCGGGGACCACATTGGACAGAACAGAAATGCAGCCCGCACCGCCCATAGACAGGATGGGGACGATCTGGTCGTCGTTGCCGGAGTAGATGTCCAGCTTATCCCCCACCAGGGAGAAGGTCTCCACGATCTTGGAGATATCACTGTTAGCCTCCTTGATGGCGGCGATATTGGGGTGCTCGGCCAGCTTCACATAGGTCTTCGGCTCGATGCCAATGCCGGTCCGGGAGGGGACGTTATACAGGATCAGGGGCTTGGTGCTGGCATCGGCAATGGTGTTATACATCTTCACCAGGCCGTTCTGGGTGGTCTTGTTATAGTAAGGGGTCACCACCAGAACTGCGTCGGCGCCGTCGGCACAGGCGCTCTTGGTGAGCTCCACTGCGTAGTCGGTTTCGTTGGAGCCGGTGCCGGCAATAACGGGCACCCGGCCGTTGACCCGCTCGCAGGCATAGGCGATGGCCTGGCGGTGCTCAGCGTCGGTAAGAGTGGAGCTTTCGCCGGTGGTGCCGCAGATAACCAGGGCGTTGATCCCCTGGGCGATCTGCCAGTCGATGACCTTGCCAAAGCGGTCATAGTCGATGCCAGTGGGGGTGGTGGGGGTAATCAGGGCGGTAGCGATGCCTCTAAAAATCGGATTCTGCTGCTTCATAATAGGTTCCTCCTGCATATTTTCGATGTCCTGCCCGATCCCCCTGCGCCTGAAAAAGGCAACAAAAAAATCAAGCAAGCTATGCGGGGATAGCTGCTTGATAACATCAAATAGGCCACCGGCCATGGCCGGGGGATTGGTATCAAGGATAGCCCTCCGCAAATTTTACCATTTGCGACAGTCGGGCAACTCTTAGTTTGCCCGCCCAGCACGGTCTCCTTTGCAGCGAAGACCGCCTTCGGCGTCCACCCCTTTCTCCGGCCCTGCCCTGCACGGCATTGGCACCGGATACTCTTGGCGAGACGCGCCTCTATCTCTGGTTTTCCTTATGGTATTGCATTTACCTGCATTTGTCAAGAGGAAATCTTCGTTTTTCTCCACAAAACCCCAGCCCACCGGCCCAGAAATTCCGTGACAAGGGGGAAGCAGTGTGGTAAAATAGGCCCAATCCCTGTGATCTTACGAATCTCTACAGGAGGTATTCCCATGGACGAGTTTTCCAAAAACTTCGGCGGCCTGTCTTCCCCAGATGACTTTGATCTGCTCTCCCTGGGCCTCATTCCAGACCAGGAGGAGCCGGAGCGCCCGGAAGAAGCCCCCGCCATCAACCCCCTCCACGACATGGACAGCCTGGAGTTCCTCCTCTGGATCGAGGAGGAGGCGGAAAAGGAGATCGCCCGCCGGAAGGCTGCGGAACAGCCGGAGGCCCCAGCCTCCCAGGAAGCGGACAAGCCCTGAACCCCATAAGTTTCTCAACTCCCGCCAGGTTGATACGACAGAAAACCCAGCGCGGCCCACTCGGCCGCGCTGGGTTTTTCTGTGGAGAGGCCCCTGAGATGCCTTGGCAAACTTTCTCATAGACGATAAAAAAGTAACACGAAATCTTGAAACTATTTTTCATTGCAATACGAATACACAAGTAGGAAGGAGGTAACCGAGTGAATAAATTGCAAGAACGAAAATGGATTAAAAAAATTAAATTATTCGGTTCCTCAAAAGACGCTGATTCACTTGTTCGCTTCTACTATGACGAAATATATATATTTGTCGCTAAGCAAACGAACGATAAAGAGGCAGCACATGATTTAACACAGGATATATTTATTTCCATGTTACATTCCATATCCTCCTATCAGGAAAATTTATCTTCGTTTCGGACATGGCTCTATCGAATTGCAACAAACAAAATCATTGACTACCGAAGAAAGTCAATACCCGATATGGTTTCATTAGACGATGCAGACGAATTATTCCTAACAAATCATTTAATGGATTCGGATTTTGAAAAAAAGTTGGCGCAGTCGGAACTTTTAGGAAAAATAGAAGTCTATATCAGCAGTTTTCAAACCGATATACAACAAATATTCCGGCTACACATTTTTGGCGCGCAGACTTTCCAAGAAATAGCAGCTCTAATTCAAATCCCAGAAGAAACTGTAAAAACGAAATACTATCGTTTAATCAAACAGATAAGGAGGGAATTTTATGAGGAATACAGGGAAATTATCAACAACTGAAAAAGATCTTGCAATAAGAAAAATCATACAGCAAGGGGTTGTTACTCCTTGGGAT
>DBEYYM010000144.1:0-24067 GCA_048184675.1 Evtepia sp.
CTTAAGAGAAACCCTTTTAAAAAAGGTGGCAATTTGTGAAAACCTGCGGTATACTGATCATACTAAGCAGTGGCGAGAATACCATCGTCTCCACTGCTGAAATTTGAAAATGGAGGATGTTCCCAATGAAACTATGGAAGAAGTTTTCTGCCCTCTTCCTGGCCCTGGTTATGGCTCTTGCTTTAGCCGTTCCCGCCGGGGCTGCGGAAGGTGACAACGACATGTCCGGCAGCGTTGTCATCCTGCACACCAACGACGTCCACGGCGCCATCGACGGCTACGCCAAGGTAGCCGCCTTGAAAGAGGCCTTTGAGGCCACCGGCGCTTACGTGCTGCTGGTGGACGCCGGCGACTATATCCAGGGCGACCCCACTGTCAGTGTCTCCCAGGGTAAAACCGCCATCGAGCTCATGAACCTGGCCGGCTATGACGCCGCCGCCCCTGGCAACCACGAGTTTGACTACGGCTATCCCAACCTGAAGACCCTGGAAGAGGAGGCTCAGTTCCCCATCCTGGCCGCCAACATCCTCTATGAGGATGCTGCCGCTCTGGGGGATAACGTCACCTTCACCGCCCCCGACGGCACCAAGATCGGCATCTTCGGCCTGGACACCCCCGAAACCGCCACCAAGGCCCACCCCGCCAAGATCCAGGGTGTCTCCTTCCTGGCTGGCCAGGACATGTTTGACTGCGCCCAGGCTCAGGTGGATGCCCTGAAGGCCGACGGCTGCGACATCATCGTCTGCCTGGGCCACCTGGGCATTGACGCTGAGTCCGTGGGCAACCGCTCCATCGACCTGCTGGAGCAGGTGGAGGGCATTGACGTCTTCATCGACGGCCACTCCCACTCCACCCTGGAAGAGGTCGCCGCTGCCTCCGGCGCCACCCTGGACACCCTGCCCGCCCAGGGCGTGGTGAACGCAGAGACCACCCTCTCCTATCCCGCCGACGGCCAGGCCCTGCTGGTCTCCACCGGCACCAAGCTGGCCAACGTGGGCGTGGTCATCATCGACCAGGAGGGCAACGCCTCCGCCCGCTCCATCCCCCTGGAGAGCCTGACCCTGGAAGGCGCCGCTGATGTGGCCGCCCGGGCTGCTGCCATCCAGCAGGAGATCGACGAAGATTACGGCGAAGTCTTCGCCACCACCGAGGTCACCCTGGACGGCGAAAAGGCCCAGGTCCGCACCAGCGAGACCAACCTGGGCGACCTGATCACCGACGCCATGCTGTGGAGCGCCAACCAGCTGGGTGAGACCGTGGACGCAGCTGTCACCAACGGCGGCGGCATCCGTGTCACCATCAACGCTGGTGACATCAACAAGAAGGACATCAACACCGTCCTCCCCTTCGGCAACACCCTGTTTATGGTCCAGGTCACCGGCGCTGAGCTGCTGGAAGCTCTGGAGGCCTCCACCTACTGCACCCCCGAGGCCATTGGCGGCTTCCCCCAGGTGGCCGGCATTGAGTACACCATCAACACCGGCGCTCCTTACGACGCTGGCGACCTCTATCCCAGCTCCACCTACAATGCCCCCGCCTCCATTAACCGCGTGACCATTCAGACCGTGGGCGGCGAGGCCTTCGACCCCGAAGAGACCTACACCATCGTCACCAACGACTTCATGGGCGCCGGCGGCGACACCTACTATGCCTTCAGCGCCTCCCCCATCGGCTATGACCTGGGCGTGCCTCTGGACGAGGTCGTCATGGACTATATCACCTCCGTCCTGGGCGGCGTGGTCACCGAGGCCCAGTACGGCCAGACCGCCGACCGCATCCACACCATCTCCTATAACGACGTGACAGCTGGCGACTGGTTTAACCAGTCCGTGACCTATGTGAGCCTCACCGGCCTGATGAACGGCACCGGCAGCGGCTTCTCCCCCAACAAGGCCATCGACCGCTCCATGCTGGTCACCGTCCTCTATCGGATGGCAGGCTCCCCCGAAGTCACCGCAGAGAACCCCTTCACTGACGTGGAAGAGGGCACCTGGTACACCGACGCCGTGATCTGGGCCGCTGAAAACGGCATCACCACCGGCACTTCCGACACCAAGTTCTCCCCCTCCACCCAGCTGACCCGCGAGCAGCTGGCCACCTTCCTCTATCGCTTCGCCGATTTTGAGAGCCTCGATCCCATTGAGATCCTGGGTGAAAACCTGGGCGACTTCACCGACGGCAGCCAGGTGGCATCCTACGCTGTGGACGCCATGAACTGGGCCGTGGAAAATGGCCTCATCACTGGCACCACCCCCACCACCCTGGCCCCCCAGAGCACCGCTACCCGGGCCCAGGTGGCTACCATCCTCATGCGGTACACCGCTGAGTAAGCCCCTTTCCCCAAACCGCAAAAGGACCGAGCCTTTTGGCTCGGTCCTTTTTTGTTCTCTGCTCCTCCATGGGCCAAAAAAGGACCCGTCAAAACTGACGGGTCCTCTCTCAAAGGCAATGTTTCCCTTACCGCTCCATAAACCGGGACAAAAACTCCTTGGTCTCCTCCCGCTGGGGCTCTACGAAGATCTGCTGGGGGGTGCCCTCTTCCCAGATGACGCCCTCCCGCATGAAAACCACGTGGTTGGACACGTCCCGGGCGAAGGCCATTTCGTGGGTGACCACCAGCATGGTCAGGCCCTCGCTGGCCAGGTCCCGCATGACCGCGAGGACCTCGCCCACCATCTCCGGGTCCAGAGCGGAGGTGGGCTCGTCGAAAAGGAGGACCTCCGGATTCATGGCCAGGGCCCGGGCGATGGCCACCCGCTGCTTCTGGCCGCCGGAAAGCTGCCGGGGCTTGGCATTGATGTAGGGTGCCATCCCCACTTTCGTCAGGTACTTCATGGCCGCCTCTTTGGCCTCGGCAGCGTTCTTTTTCAGCACCTTGGTCTGGCCCACCATGCAGTTGTCTAGCACGGTCATGTTGTTAAACAGGTTAAAGGACTGGAACACCATACCCACTTTGGTCCGGTAGGCGGCGGCGCCCCCCTTGTGCGTGAGAATATTGTCCCCATGGAACAAAATCTCGCCGCTGGTGGGGATCTCCAGCAAATTGATGCACCGCAGCAAGGTGGACTTGCCGGAGCCCGAGGCCCCGATGATGGAGGTCACGTCCCCGCGGTTGACGGTGAAGTCGATGTCCCGCAGAACCTCATGCTTGCCGAAGGATTTGGACAGGTGGTTTACCTGTAAGATCGTCTCTCCCATGTCAGCGGCCTCCTCTCTTATCCAGGTTGCGGTTGCCCACGTCACTGACGCCGTTTTCCCGGCGCTGGTTGGCCCACTCGCCCTTGCGGCGGGCCTCTTCGATTTCAGCCTGCCGGCGGAGTTCTTCCCGAACCATGCTTTTTCTTGCTTCGGGATTGTGTTCGTCAAAAGGTGTCCCCTTATCAGGGTGGTTATAGGTTCCCGATGTGGTCACCAACTGATCCACCTGGACCAGTTCATAGTTGCTGTTGCCATCCATCTTCTTTTCCAGCCAGCGCAGCAGCAAGGAGGCAATGAGTGTCATGGTCAGGTAGGCAGCCATCTCGATGGTGGCGGAGGGGAAGTAGAGATACGTCGCACCCACCACCGTGCGGTGCACGGCAAAAAGCTCGCCATAGCTGATGATAAACATGACCGAGGTGTCCTTGATGTTGATGATCAGGTTGTTGCCGATCTGGGGCAGCAGCACCCGCAGGGCCTGGGGGATGATGACATACATCATGGTCTGCACATGGGTCATGCCGATGGCCTTGGCGCCCTCGGTCTGACCGGGGTCGATGGAGAGGAAGCCGCCGCGGACCGACTCGGCCATATATGCACCGGTGTTCACGGAAACCACCACCAGGCCGGCCAACGCCACGTTGTCAAACCGGACCTGATTCCCGGTAAAATAGGGCAAGCCGTAGTAGATAAACACAGCCTGCAGAATCATAGGCGTACCGCGGAACACTTCCACATAGATGCGGATGATCACCCGGATCAGCTTCAGGAAAAACCGCTTGACCAGGTTGTCCCTCTTGGTATAGGGAATCGTCTGCAGGATGCCGCAGACAAACCCAATGATGCAGCCAATGATGGTGGCCAGCACAGCCAGCGTGATGGTGTCTTTCATACCGCCGAGGTACTGGGAACCATATCGTGCCCAGGTGGTAGAAATATCCGTACCAAGCTGCGCACACTGTTGGAGGAAGATCTGGAACATGGAGAGGGGGCTCCTTTCTATATGCTCTCTTTCAATTTGTCTTGCGCAAACAAAGTCAATTTGACCCTGTTTTACACCGCCAAAAGGGCCACGGTTTGGCGACATAAAATAGGGCCAAGGCGAGGGAGTAATTCTCCCTCGCCCTGTCCGATATTTAGCATGCCTTATAGCATGTCTTAGAAATTACTCACTCAGAGGCTGAATGGCAATTGCCTGTGCCATCAGGTCATTGAAATCATCCACGGTCATGGTGGACAGGACGGCGTCAATGGCGTCCTTCAGCGTGATGTTGCCCTTCATAACGGACACGCCAATGTTGACGTTCTCTGCACGGACCTCGTCGGAGAACTGGAAGTCGCCGTCGGTGCCGGAGAAGTCCAGAATCTTCATGTCGGGATAAGCGGCCACAGCACCCTGGGCGGTGGGCATATCGGTGCAGATGAAGTCCACTGTGTCAGTCTCCAGTGCCATCAGCATAGCAGGTGCGTCTGCCGTAGCGGTCTGAATCTGAGCGCCTTCAATCTGAGGCAGGCACTGATCATACCAGATGGTGGCGATCTGAGCGGTGCAGGTGCCGCCGGCCAGGTCGGCGATAGAGGTGGCATTCGCATACTCGCTGTCGGCCTTGGTCACGCAGACCATGGTGGCATAGAAATAGGGGCCAGCAAAGTCCACCTGCTGGGAACGCTCGGCTGTCATGGACTGGCCGGCGATGACGGCGTCAAAGGTGCCGGTCTGAACACCGGGAACCAGAGAGTCCCAGTCGGACTGAACAACTTCCAGCTCCCAGCCGTTGGCTTCGCAAATCTTCTTGGCAATCATAATGTCGTAGCCATTCACGTAAGAGCCGGCCACATTGGAGATGGGCACAGCGCCGTTGGAGTCATCATCCTGCATCCAGTTATAGGGGGCATATGCACACTCCATGGCGATGGTCAGCACACCATCTTCCACGCCGCTGGCAACCTCGGTGGTATCAGCGGGCTCAGTTCCTTCGGGTTCGTCGGTGCCAGCGTTGGTGTCGCCGCAGGCGCACAGGGCCAGGGCCATCACCAGAGCCAGCATCAGGGCAAGAATCTTCTTCATGGTGGTTCTCCTCTTTTCATTTTTTGTTGGGGCTTCGCTAAAAAAACCATGGATCCGAAGCGAATCCATGGTAAATCAACAAAAACAGCAGGGTCAACCGCCCCTTGCTTTACCATGATAGCGCTCCATCGCAATACAATGGCAGTCCGGCAGATTTTCTCTGCCGGCCCAGGTTATCTTTCCGTCAGGCACCTGAAAGACCCTTCGGCAGCGCCCCCTTTCCCCTCCCCGGTTGCCTGCCGGAGGATGGAGGGTACTGATGAGCGCCGCGCCTCTATCAATAGCATCATTATACGGGAGCCTGTCCCCCTTGTCAAGGACACAGGGGGACGGAATCCCCCCATTTTTCCCAAATTCTTTTAGGGATTATCCACAAGGAAGGGCGCGAAGGGGCTCTGCACCCTCCGCGCCCGTTTGCGCTCATTTCATCAGCTTCTCCCCGTCGTGATAGGCCTGCCCCACCACGCCGCCTAGCAGCCGGTATACCCGGCGCACCCGGTCAAAGGACAAAAACTGGGCCTTGTCCGCGTCCACCAGGCCGTCCTGGCCCAGGATGGATTCGTCGGCGCTCATGTTCACCACCTGGCCCACAATCCGCACCCCCCCGGGGCCGTCGGTGAGTTCCACCACCTGGCACTCCAGGGTCAGGGGAAACTCCTCAAACAGAGGGGCCTCCACAAACTCGCTCTTCACCGGGTGGAGCCCCGCCCGGGCAATCTTGTCCGGCGTGTCGTGGCCGGAGACCAGCCCCACATAGTCAGCCTGGACCAGATGGGCCTGATCGGCAAAGCTCATGGTAAAGGCCTGTTTCCGGCGGATATTCTCCGTGGTCTTATGGCCCTGGGAGATATTAAGCTCCACATAGGTGCCCCCCACCAGGCCGCCCCAGCCCACGTTCATGGCGTTGGGGGTGCCTTGCTCATCATAGGTGCCGATGACCAGCACCGGCTGGGGGTAAAAGCCAACGTTCTTAAAATTCTTTCGCATGGTTTCTGTCTCCTCTTATAGCTTCCGGCCCACGGTATATGCAGACCCGATGGCCGTCATGACGCTGCCCACCTGGCTGCCGTCGCCCACCTGATAGACCTCGATCCCCGTTCCTGCCAGCTCTGCTGCCAAGGAGGGGCGGGGGGTGAAGCCCACTGCCAGGACCACGTGGTCGGCGGGGATGGTTTCCTCCCCCTGGGGCCCTGCGGCCACTGCGCCGGCCGGGGTGACCTTGGCCAGCCGGTGGCCGGGTTTCAGTTTCACGCCGGCCTCGGCCAGCAGATCCCGGAGCATGGACTCGTTCATCTCCGGCACGGGGATGCCGGCGGAGAGAATGTCGGGCAGGGCCTCCAAAAGGGTGACGGTCTTCCCTTCCTGGGCATATCCCAGGGCGGTCTCGCAGCCCACCAGGCCGCCTCCCACCACCAGGATATTCTGGCCGGGGAGCTCCGCCCCGGTCAGGGCAGAGACGCAGTCGATGACCTTGGCGCTGTCGTTCCCCTCTACCCGAGGCACCGTTGGGGTGGCCCCAACGGCCAGGACCACAGCGTCCGGGCGGCGGTCCCGGATGTCTTTGGCGCCCAGAGCCATGTTGGTCTCCACCTGGACCCCCAGCTTCGCCAGCTGGCCCTGGTACCAGGCGTTCAGCTCGCTCAGCTCCTTCTTAAATGTATGGGCTCCGGCGGGGATCAGGTTGCCCCCCAGCTGGGGGCCACCTTCACACAGGGTCACGGTGTGACCCCGCAGAGCGGCGCACCGGGCGGCCTCCATGCCGGCCACGCCGCCCCCCACCACCAGAACATTCTTCTTCTCCAGGGCGGGGGTTAGGCTGAAGGTGCTCTCCCGGCCGGCCTGGGGATTCACCGCGCAGCCCGCCCGGCGGCCGATTTTCAGGGCGCCGATGCACCCCTGGTTGCAGCCGATACAGGGGCGGATCTCCTGGGGACATCCCATGGCCACCTTTTGGGGATAGGCCGGGTCGGCCAGAGAGGGCCGGCCCAGGACCACCCCGTCCAGCTTGCCCTGGTCCACCGCCTGGGCGGCCAGGTCGGGGTCATTCATCCGCCCGCCGCAGAGGATGGGGATGGACACTTCCTTCTTGGCTGCGGCGGCCAGGTCGATGACCCGGCCCTTTTCCATGTAACAGGGCGGGGCAGCGTAGTAGAAGGAGTCGTACTGGCCAAAGTCCACACTGAGGCAGTCGTAGCCATAGGCTTCCAGACGGCGGGCGATCTCCAGGCCCTCTTCCAGGGTGCGGCCCACCTCGTCCTCCCCGTGGAGGGAGGGCTGGTTGTAGCCCTTCATATAGGTCTTCAGGGCCAGGCGCATGGAGACCACAAAGTCCGATCCGCAGGCAGCCTTGACCCCCTCTAAGATCTCCCGGGCGCAGCGCAGGCGGTTTTCCAGGGCCCCGCCGTATTCGTCCGTCCGGTGGTTCATAAAGGACATGGCGAACTGATCCAGCAGATAGCCCCAGTGCATGGCGTGGACCTCAATGCCGGGGAAGCCGCACTGCTTCATAAGCACCGCCGTGGCGATCATCTGGTCGATCTTGGTCTTGATCTGGTCCCTGGTCAGGGCAGGGGCCAGGCGGGAGGGGTCGTGGTAATAGGGGATCTCCGAGGGGGCAAAGCACCCCAAGGCGTTGCGCCCGTAGCCCATGGAGATCTGGGGCAGCATCTTGGCCCCGTAGGCGTCCAGCCGCTCCAGCAGCTCCACCGCCGACCGCTGAAAGGCCTTGGGGGCTTTCAGCGGCTGCTTGCTGTCCAGGGGATGGACAGGGTCCACTAGGGTATCCGGGTGAAAGGCCCCGGTAAAAATCAGGCCAAAGCCCCCCTTGGCCCGTTCCTCAAAATAGGCCAGCCCATCGGGGGAGAACTCCCCAAAGGGGCCGTGGAGGGAGGGCAGGGTCAGCGGCCCCACGCAAAAGCGGTTTTTGATGGTCAGCGCACCGATCTGCAGGGGCTGGAGCAGAGGGGTGTAATCGGTTGACATAAGAGAATGCCTCCTTTGGTTGTTTTTTCATACCATAGCATAGCTGATGGGGTTTGTAAAATAAAAGAACGTAATGGCAGCATCGGCAGACAGCATGGGGCCCCCAGGGGAGGTCCCTCGAAGCCACAGCCGGCGCCAAAGGCCGCCGGCGGGATGGCCCACTCACAGCACCCGCCGGTAAAATTCCCAGACGTTCCGCCAGCACACGGCCTCGATCTCCCGCTGGGTGAACCCGGCCCCCTCCATGGCCCGGACCAGCCGGTCCATGTGGCCGGCGTCTTCCAGCTCCAGGGGGCAGTCGATGCCGTCGAAGTCAGAGCCCAGGGCCACCAGGTCCAGGCCCCCCACGTCAATCATGTGGCGGATGTGGCGGGTGATGTCCTCCAGCCGGGCCACGGGACTGGGCCCCAGGAACCCGGCATAGAAATTGACCCCCACCAAACAGCCCCGGTCACCCAGGGCCCGGAGCATGGGGTCGGTGAGGTTCCGCCGGTGGTCCCACAGGGCCCGGCAGCTGGAGTGGCTGGCCACAAAGGGTTTCCGGGCGGCCCGGCACAGGTCCCAAAAACCGTCGTCAGACAGGTGGGACACGTCGGGGATCATGCCCAGGGCCTCCATCTCCTCCAAAAATTGAACGCCCGTCTCCGTCAGGCCCCCGGCCTGGCCGTTGGGGAAACCCAGCTGGTTGGGATAGTTCCAGGTGAGGGTGAGCATCCGCACCCCCAGGCGGTAGAGGGTGCGCAGCAGAGCCGGCTGGCCCAGGCAGACGCCTCCCTCCTCCACCGTCAGCAGGCAGGCGATTTTCCCGGCCCGGCGGGCCTCCTCCATGTCTAGAAAGGACAGAACGGGGCAGGCGATGTCTTGGTTGCGCTCCACCTCCTGCCAATACAGGTCGGCCAGGGTCAGGACCTCCGCCAGGGGATCCTCCGCCTTGCGGCCCATGGACAGGCGGTAGAGCGCCCCGGGATCGCCCCCAGTGGATGGCGGCAGGGTCTCCCCATGGAGGTTGACAAACAGGGCAAAGTTTTGCAGCAGGTAGCCGCTCTTTTGCAGTTTTTCCAGATCAATGTGGAAGGATTCTGCCGCCCGGAGGCTTCCGGGCAGCCCCGCCCGCCGGCAGGCCAGCAGGCGGGCGATGGTATCACAGTGCAGGTCGGCAAAGGGCATGGGATTCTCTCCTTACTCTTCCCCCAGGGGGAAGTGACAGGCTGCCTGCCAGCCCCCCTCGCCCTGGAGCGGGGGGACGGCCTGGGCGCAAATCTCCTTGGCATAGGGACAGCGGGTGCGGAACCGGCACCCCGAGGGGGGCGTTACAGGGCTGGGGATCTCCCCGGTCAGCGGGGGGCCCCCTTCTCCCCGCCGGGTGGGGTCGGGCCGGGGCACCGAGTCCAGCAGGAAACGGGTATAGGGGTGCCGGGGGGTGGTGAAGATGGCCTGGGTGGGCCCGATCTCGCACACCCGCCCCAGGAACATGACGCACACCCGGTTGGCGCTGTGGCGGACCACGCTCAGGTCGTGGGACACCAGCACATAGGTCAGGCCGTTGGCCTCTTGCAGGTCCGACAGCAGGTTCAGCATCTGGGCCTGGACCGACACGTCCAGCGCGGACACCGGCTCGTCACAGACCACCAGCCGGGGCTCCAAAGCCAGGGCCCGGGCGATGCCCACCCGCTGGCGCTGGCCCCCAGAGAGCTGGTGGGGAAAGCGCCCCAGCAGGTCCGGGGAGAGCCCCACCTGCTCCAGCAGGGCCCCACCCCGGGCCCGGAATTCCTCTTTGGGACATAGGTTGTGAATGCGCAGGGGTTCGGCCAGAATCCCCGCCACGTCCAACCGGGGGTTTAGGGAGGCGGCGGTGTCCTGAAAGACCATCTGCATCTGCCGCCGCAGGGCCCGCAGGTCCTTGGGGGACAGGGTGGCCAGATCCTGGCCGTCAAAAAACACCTGCCCCTGGGTAGGGGGCAGCAGACCCAGCAGCAGACGGCCCAGGGTGCTCTTGCCGCAGCCCGACTCCCCCACCAGGGCCAGGGTCTCTCCCTCGTAAACGGCCAGGTTCACCTGGGAGACCGCGTGGAGCACCGCCCCCTTGCCCTGTCCCTTCACGGGAAAGGTCTTGGTTAGGCCCCGCCCCTCTACTAACATCTTGGTCATGGGTTCTCCTTTCCCCGGCGGTGGAAACAGCGGACCAGGTGGCCGCTCCCCAGGTCTATCAAGGCTGGCTCCCCTTGCTGGCAAGCCGCGGCCCCCTCTTCACAACGGGGACAGAACCGGCAGCCCGGAGGCGGGGCGTGCAGGTCGGGCACCGTGCCCTGGATGGTGCGAAGCCGCTCCGCACCGCCCTCCATAGAGGGAATGGCCTCCAGCAGCCCCAGGGTATAGGGGTGCTGGGGGCTGCGGAAGAGCTCGAAGGTCTCCGCTGCCTCCACAATCTGGCCGGCGTACATGACGTAAACAAAGTCACACAGCTGGGCCACCACCCCCATGTTGTGGGTGATGAGCAAAATGGCCGTGCCGTGCTCCCGGCGCAGCTGCCCCATAAGCCGGAGGATCTGGGCCTGAATGGTCACGTCCAGGGCGGTGGTGGGCTCATCGGCGATGAGGAGCTCGGGCTCGCAGGCCATGGCCATGGCGATCATCACCCGCTGGCGCAGGCCCCCGGAGAGCTCCCGGGGATAGGCCCTGTACCGGGCCTCGGGGTCAGGGATGCCCACCTGGCGGAAGAGTTCCACCGTCCGGGCCCGGGCCGCCTGGCGGCCCATGCCCCGGTGCAGGCGCAGCACCTCATCCACCTGCTTGCCCACCGGGAAGACGGGGTTCAGGGAGGTCATGGGGTCCTGAAAGATCATGGCGATCCGGTCTCCCCGGAGCTTCCGCAGGCCCTCTTGAGATAGGGTGCGCAGGTTCTGGCCCCGAAAGTCCAGCACCCCCTCGGTCACTTGCCCTGGGGGCTGGATCAGCCCCAGAATGGACAGGGCCGTCACGCTCTTACCGCAGCCCGACTCCCCCACCAGACCCACAATGGTTCCCCGGGGAATGGTCAGGTCGATGCCGTCCACAGCGGTTAGGATCCCCTGGGGGGTCTGAAACTGAGCCCGCAGGCCGGTGATGGTCAGGGTGTGTTCCTCCACGGTGGTCCCTCCTTTTACAGTTTATGTGTGCTCAGTGTAGCATAGGCCGCCGAATCCGGCAACCGTTTCCCGGGGTCACTCCGCCCAGGCCTTGACCCCCGCCTGGCCGTCAAAGAGCTGAAATGCAATGACCCGGTACTGCTGCACCCCCGCTTGGACGAAGGGGTCCGCCTGGCAAAAGGCCTCGATGTCGTCACTTTTAACCACGATGACGCCGCCGCTGTCCTTGTCGTTGGTCACCGGGCCGGAGAGAAGAATGGTGCCGTCGGCAAAGCCCTTGGCCAGGTACTGATGATGGGCCGCCAGGCAGGTTTGAAAGGCCTGCCCTGTGGGGCGGTTTTCCAGAAAACGTCCTTCAAGTATGTAGGTTTTCATGCTGTCTTCCTCCTTTGGTCTCTTTGATCGTTAGTATAGCACAGCCAGCCAAAAAACGGAACCTTTCCCCGCACTGCCCCAGTTTGCATTGGCCCCTGCAAAATTTTAGAGTTTTTTGACAGAGGGCCATTCACTTTTCCTTCTTTTTGGAGTATAATAACTACTAAATTACTTTCCTTTTCCCAGGGTGGAAAGCATTCCCAACAGAAAGAAGGCTGCGCGTATGATGATCTCCACCAAGGGCCGCTATGCCCTTCGCGTGATGCTGGACTTAGCCGATCACAACAGCGGTGAATATATCCCCCTAAAGGACATTGCCCATCGGCAAGAAATCTCGGTAAAATATCTGGAAAACATTTTGGCCTCCCTGAGCCGGGCAGGCCTGGTAGACGCCATCCGGGGCAAGGGGGGCGGCTATCGCCTGTGCCGGGCGCCCCAGGACTATGCCGCCGGGGAAATTATCCGCCTGGCCGAGGGCAGCCTGGCCACCGTGGCCTGCCTGAAGGGCGATCAAAAGGGCTGCGAAAAGGCCACCCATTGCCGGGCCCTCCCCCTGTGGCAGGGGCTGGACAAGGTGGTCTATGAATACCTGGACAGCATCTCCCTGGCTGAACTGCAAAACATGGACGGGATATAAGCCCGCTGCCCGGCTTGTCCCCCCGGCCTCCACAAAACCAGCGCAAAAAGGAGGGGCGCCCGCTTCCGCTTCCCCCGCCAAACCGGCGGGGGCTTTTGCTGTCTGCTCCCCCGCGGCGAGCTTATGTGCCTGGCCCTCAATACGCGCTGGAGAAGTTAGCCTTTATCCCCGAGTAATTGGGGCCGCGCTGGGCACACTGGAATGAGGCGCCTGCCGCCGCCGACATCGGCGTACCTGGCAGCCCTGTTTTGCCCCCGCTCGAAATTTTTTTATTTTTCTTTAATTCCCTATTGACTTTGTGGGGAATTCATGGTATTCTCCAAATACCCAATAGTTTGGTAGGAATTAAACGAATAAGGAGGTCGCTCCATGATATATGCAGATAACGCCGCCACCACAAAGCTCAGCCCCACCGCGCTGGAAGCTATGCTCCCCTACTTAACGGAGCAATACGGCAACCCCTCTTCCCTTTACTCCTTCGCCCAGGAATCCACCGAGGCCCTGGCCAAGGCCCGGCAGGATGTGGCCGACTGCCTCCACTGCCGCCCCGATGAGATCTACTTCACCTCCGGCGGCAGCGAGGCCGATAACCAGGCCATCGTCTCCGCCGCCCAGTCCGGGAAGCGCCGGGGGAAGACCCACATTGTCTCCACCGCCTTTGAGCACCACGCCGTCCTGCACACCCTGGAAAAGCTGGGGAAGGAAGGCTTCACCGTGACCCTGCTGGATGTCCACGAAAACGGTCTGATTACCCCCCAGCAGGTGGCAGATGCCATCACTGACGAGACCTGCCTGGTCACCATTATGTATGCCAACAACGAGATTGGCACCATCCAGCCCATCGCCGAAATCGGTCAGGTCTGCCGGGAGCGGAAGGTCCTCTTCCACACCGACGCCGTCCAGGCCGCCGGCCACCTGGCCATCGACGTGAAGGAACAGAACATTGACATGCTCTCCCTGTCTGGCCACAAATTCCACGGCCCCAAGGGTACCGGCGCCCTGTATGTTCGCAAGGGCGTGACCCTTTATCCCCTCATCGAGGGCGGCGCCCAGGAGCGCCGGAAGCGGGCCGGCACAGAAAACATCCCCGGAATCATCGGCCTGGCCACCGCTTTGAAAGAGGCCTGTGCCCACCTGGAGGAGAACGCCGCCAAGGTCTCCGCCCTGCGAGACAAGCTCATCGATGGCTTGTCCGCCATCCCTCACTCCGCCCTGAACGGAGACCGGGAGCACCGGCTGCCTGGCAACGTGAACTTCTGCTTCGAGGGCATTGAGGGCGAGTCCCTGCTGCTGCTGCTGGATGACAAGGGCATCTGTGCCTCCTCTGGCTCGGCCTGCACCTCCGGGTCCTTGGACCCCAGCCACGTGCTGCTGGCCATCGGCCGGCCCCACGAGGTGGCCCACGGCTCCCTCCGCCTGTCCCTGTGCGAGTGGAACACCGAAGAAGAAATCAACGCCATTCTGGAGGCCGTGCCCCAGGTGGTAGACTATTTAAGAAACATGTCCCCCGTTTGGCGGGACCTGCAGAAAGGAGCGCGCAGCTATGTTATACAGTGAAAAAGTCATGGACCATTTCCGCAACCCCCGCAACGTGGGCACCATCGACAACGCCGACGGCGTGGGCGAGGTGGGCAACGCCAAGTGCGGCGATATTATGAAGATCTACCTGAAGATCGACAACGACACCATCTCCGATGTGAAGTTTGAGACCTTCGGCTGCGGCAGCGCCATCGCCTCCAGCTCCATGGCCACGGAAATGATCAAGGGCAAGCCCCTGGACCAAGTGGCCGACCTGACCAACAAAGCCGTGGTAGAGGCCCTGGACGGACTGCCCGCCCACAAGCTTCACTGTTCCGTTCTGGCAGAGGAGGCCGTGAAGGCCGCCCTGAAGGACTACTACGACAAAAACGGCATCGACTATGATCCCAAGCAGTTCCCCGATGTGAGCTGCGAAGGTTGCCACTAAGTTGCCACTAATTTTTTCTTCATAGATTTTTCTCTAAAAACCCCGGCACTGCGAAAAGATGCAGCGCCGGGGTTTTTTATCTGGGTTCTGTCTGGCGGTTCTTTCAACCAGCGCCGGGGTGTTTTGCCGTTCGAGGTTACCCTCGGTACACGGCAGTTCCGTCGGGCCGCAGTTCCCGGCGGACGGCGCCGCCCTCCATCAAGTACTCCAAATGGGCCAAAGCCTCCCCTGTGGCAAACCATTTTTGGTTCAAAGGAAATTCCGCCCAGCTTTTGGCCCGGAGATCCCAGTGCATCCGGCTGGCCACTTCATAGGCCGTAAGGCCGGGGGTTTGCCGAACGAGATCCAGGGTCTCCGCCACCCGGGCCCGGTGGTGGGCGAAGAGGGCTTGGATCCGCTGGTTCAGATCCCCGGTGTGCCGGTGACCGGGCAGGGCCAGCTGCACCGGATAGGCCTGGACCTTTTTCAGGCTCTCCAAGTAATGGCCCAGGGCGTTGGGGAGGTTGGGCCACATGGTGATATTGGGGGTGATGTCAAAGAGGACGTGGTCGGCAGTAAAGAGGATGCCCTCCTGTTCCAGCCACAGGCAGAGCTGCCCCGGGGTGTGGCCGGGGGTGGCAAGGACGGTGAGGGTATAGTCTCCCACCGTGAGGACCTCCCCGTCCTTCACCGCCCGGTAGTTGGGCAGGTCCAGGTCGGGCCCCAGGGTCCGGGCGGGGTTGGTGGCGGTGGTGACGGCCAGCTCCTCTGGGGGAAAGCCCTCCTGCAGGAACCGCTGGTCGATCTCCCGCCAGTAGTTGTCCTCCCAGGCCTGGTTGGTAAAGGGGAAGTCCAGCTCCCCCACATAGATGGTCCCGCCGGGACGGACCAGCTCTGAGGCCAGACCCATGTGATCGGTGTGGATGTGGGTCAGGAAGATATCCAGCGGGTCTTCGTCTGCGCCGATCTGCCGCAGGCTCTGCTCCATGGCCTGCCTGCATTCAGGCAGCCGGAAGCCGGTGTCGATGAGCAGACTGCGCTCTGTTCCCCGGATCAGGTAGGCGTTGAGCTCCCGCAGGGGGTTGTGGGGCAGGGGGATGGGGATGCGGAAAATCCCCGGGCAGAGCTCCAGCAGGGTGTAGGGGGCGTCTTTGTCTGCCAGGCGCTGGGCAACGCCGGTCATTTTGCCTTCCGGGCCTCCCCCACCAGGGCGCTGGCACCCAGGCGGTCAGCGCCCAGCTCCAGATAGGCCTGGCCGTCTTCCAGGGTGCGGATGCCGCCGGAGGCCTTCACCTTGACGCTGGCCGGCAGGTTCTCCCGGAGCAGGGCCACGTCTTCCTTGGTGGCCCCGCCGGTGGAAAAGCCGGTGGAGGTCTTCAGATAATCGGCCTCTTCCTTGGCCACCACCTGGCAAAGCTTGATCTTTTCCATATCACTGAGCAGGCAGGTCTCAATGATGACCTTCAGGGGCCGGCCCAGGCAGGCAGCCTTGACCCCGGCGATTTCCTCGGCCAGCTCCTTCCACTTCCGGTCCTTCACCAGGCCGATGTTGATGACCATGTCAATTTCGCTGGCGCCGTTTTCCACGGCATCCTTGGTCTCAAAGATTTTGGCGGCCGTCGTATGATAGCCGTTGGGAAAGCCGATGACCGTGCAGATTTTCAGGTTTCCCTGAACATACTCCACTGCCGGCTTCACATAGGCCGGGGGGATGCACACGGTGGCGCAGCCAAACTCCATGGCTTCGTCACAAAGGGTTTTGATCTGCTCCCAAGTGGCCTCGGGCTTGAGCAGGGTGTGGTCCACGTGGCTGAGAATGGTCTGTATTTCCATGGTTCGTTCTCCTTTTTCTATGGTTACTGGGTTCATCATAGCGCATTTCGGGGTCTCACGCAACCAAAAACTCTGCGTCCCCTTGGAGCACCCCATCAAACCGCTGGAACATCGTCGCGGCCTGGCAGCGGAGGGCGCTTCCCTGGGGCTCCAGCAGGGTGGGCTTGGTGCCGGTGAGAATCCCCTCGTGAATGGCCCACGCAAAGGCCTCTGTGGCCCAGGACTCCACCTCGGTTCGGTCGGTATAGGTCTCTGGAATGGCCGGGGCGGTTGTGTCCAGGCCCTGGGTCTGGGCGTAGCGGTAGAGGAAAGCCACCATCTCCTGGCGGGTTACCTGGTCATTGGGGTGGAAGGTGCCGTCGGGCAGGCCCTCCACCACGCCGGTTTCCAGGCCCCAGGCCACGGCCTGGCTGTACCAACTGTTGGGCTCCACATCGGACAGCTGCGCGGTCTCTGTCACCTGGGGCTCTCCGGCCAGCCGGTAGAGGACGGTAACCGCCATGGCCCGGGTCATGGTCTCATAGGGGCTGAAGGAGGTGGGGCTCGTCCCTGCAAAGAGTCCCTCTTCCACCACATAGTTTACTGAGGTGGCAAACCAGTCTGCCGGGGAGATATCGTAGAAGGTGGCGCTCACAGGGATCTCCTGCCAGCCCAAGACGGTCTGATAGAGCCACTGGTTCCGCTGGCTCAGATAGTTCTGCAGCTCCTTCACCGTCTGGGCGTAGTTGCCGGAGGTTGTCTGGGGCCAGAGCACGTGGTCCAGCTTTTGGCTGGCGGCCACCTCCGCCCCATAGCCCGCCAGGGAGCGAAGGTACTCCCCCTGGGCGGCGGGGTCTTGGCTCAGGGCAATCTGGGTGATGTAGCCGTAGAGCTCCTCCTCATAGCACTGCTGCACCGCCTCCCGGAAGGAGGGAATGGTCAGCAGCTTCTGGCCCAGGGGCTTCCGCCCGGCCACCAGCGCGTCGATGGGGAAGTTTTCGTAGTAGGTGCCGTAGGAAGAGTCAAAATCCCACACGGGGCCGGCGTAGAGCTTCTCCTCCCCGGCGGGTTTGTAGAAGTAGGTGGAGGACTGGAAGGCATCCCCATCCTGGGAAAGCTCCAGAATCAAGTAGCACTTTGCCAGGGATTCCACATCCACGTAATCGCTGTAGAGCTTCCCGGTGGTGGGGTTTACGCCCCCGTTCCACACAGCATCTTCAAACTCCTGGTAAAACGCACTGATGTACTCTATGGCCTCTGCCGAGAGATACTCGGGGCTCTTAGAGACCACATACTGGCCGTTGGAGGTGGTGAAGTAGCTCTTCTCCTCCTTGGCCCGGGCGGAAAAGTCCAGCTCCAGCAGGTAGCCCCCGGAGAAATCCTCGGGGGTGGTCAGGCCCGTAACATATTGATAGAGGTTGTCATAGGCATTTTTGCCGGTCTGGGTGGCCAGGTCGTCAAAGTCCTCCACGTCGGGGTTGGCGTCCTCAAAGGCGCCCTCCAGGTCGGCCACGTTCACGCGGCCCTCGCCCACCTCGGTCTTTTCACACAGCAGGTAGCTGCCCCGGTACTCTCCGTCGTAATAGAGGTCCACAGGGGCGCTGTGGGGGGAGTAGGCCAGGTCCAGCTCGGCGGCCAGGTCGTAGGAGAGGCTGTTGTGGATGAGGCTCTCGTCAATGTAGTTGGCCAGCAGGACCCAGGTCTTTGCCGCCTCCTGGGTGTCCCCAGTCTCCAGCAGGTCGGTCTTTTTCTCCAGCTTAATCTGATAGGGCTTCTTGGGATAGCCCCAGGTGGAGTTCCCCCGGCCCTTGATCTGGGTGAGGGCGCCGTCATACACGGTGGTGCCGTCTGCCCGAAGGAGGACCGCCTGGCCTTTGGCCTTGTTTTCCTTGTTCTGCTCCACCCAGCTCCGGTCCTTAGCCGGGTCGGCGCTGGTCAGGTAGAGGCTGCGCAGCCCCGACGAGACCATAATGTTCAGCTGCAGCCGCTGGCTCCCCCGGGAGAGAGTGACGGCATAGACCCCGTTTGCCGGGGCCGACGGATACAGAGCCGTCAGGTCAAAGGGGACCCCGCTGGACACCGCCAGCTTGTTTCCCCCGGCCGCCATGGTGATGGCGCTGCCGTCGAAGGTCAGGGCCAGTTGGTGCAGGTCTGCCGAGGACGGCAGGAAAAGGTAGGCTGCGCCCTCCACCTTCTGCACATGGATGGCGGCCCCCCCTGCTGCGGTGCTGGCCTGATAGGTCAAATTAGACAGACTGGGGCTGGCTGCCGCCGCCGTCCCCGCCAGCCCCAGGCAAAGGGCCACGGTCAGCAGCACCCCAGGGATCAGGGATATTCGTTTGCATCTCATTTCATTTCCTCCCATACAACGACTGCCCCCGGCCGGCTGCTGGGGGCAGTTTTCTCGTGTTCTATAAAAGAAGTATACCACAAATTTGGTTCCGCCGCTACCCTCCTTTGCTTTCTGGCCGATTTTCCCTTATTTTTGCAAGGTTTTGTGGGGTTTCTGTCAATTTCTTCCGATAAAAAAGTAAAAAAATCAATAAAGAACTTTTTCCTTGTTTCCCTACCCCCTTGGGTATGCTATGATTTTGTATTAGTGCGACGTAAACAGCTGATCAACCGTCCCTGTTTCATTTCAAAATAAGGAGGTCCCTCCCATGTCTGGAGCAAAGGAGAAGAAACCGTTGTCCCTCACCGCCCAGATCACCATCAGCTTGATTCTGGGCGTCATCGCCGGCATCGCCATGCAGTCGGTGCCGGACATTGCCAAGGAGTATATTAACCCCTTCGGCACCATTTACCTGAACCTGATTAAAATGATCGTGGTCCCCGTGGTGGTCCTGTCCATTGTCCAGGGCATCGTCTCCCTGCAGGACATCCGAAAGGTGGGGTCCATCGGGGTGAAGACCATCGCCTTTTACATGATTACCACCGCCATCGCCGTGACCCTGGGCCTGGTGGCCGCCAACCTGCTCCAGGTGGGAGCGGGCTACACCCTGGGCAGCGAGTCCCTGACTTACGAGGCCGCCGAGCCGGTGAAGCTCATGGACACCTTGGTGAACATCTTCCCCTCCAACGCCTTCCAGCCCCTGGCTGACGCCACCATGCTCCAGGTTATCGTCATCGCCCTTTTCCTGGGCTTCGGCATCATCGCCGCCGGGGAGAAGGGGACCACCGCCAAAAACGTGGTGGACAGCTTCGCCGAGGTGGCCTTTAAGATCATGGCCATGATCCTGAAGATCTCCCCCATCGGCGTCTTCGCCCTGATCTGCCCCGTGGTGGCCGCCAACGGCCCCCAGGTGCTGCTGCCCCTGCTGAAGGTCATCCTGGTGGCTTACGCGGCCTACATCGCCCACCTGCTCATCACCTACTCTGCCGCGGTGCGGGGCTTTGCCCGGGTGAATCCCTTGACCTTCTTCAAGGCCATGAGCCGCCCCATGCTCTTCGCCTTCTCCAGCGCCAGCAGCGTGGGCACCCTCCCCTTTAACCTGGCCGCCACCCAGAGCTTGGGGGTGCGGAAAGAGGTCTCCAGCTTCGTCCTGCCCCTGGGGGCCACCATCAACATGGACGGCACCGCCATCTATCAGGGGGTGTGCGCCATCTTCATCGCCCAAATCTTTGGCATTGACCTGACCATTTCCCAGCAGCTGACCATCATCCTCACCGCCACCCTGGCCTCCATCGGCACTGCGGGCGTGCCCGGCTCGGGGATGATTATGCTCACCATGGTCCTGGAAACTGTGGGCCTGCCTGTGGAGGGCATCGCCCTGGTGGCCGGCATCGACCGTATTCTGGACATGGGCCGCACCACCGTGAACATCACCGGCGACGCCGCCTGCACCGTCTGCGTGGACGCCTGGGAGAAGAAGCGGGAGGCCCGGAAGGCCGCCAAAGCCTTGAAGTAATCTCCATGCACCCTTGCCAATAGACGGCATCCCCTACCGCCGGCCCTCTGTGGCCGGCGGATTTTTTCTGAGGAGTTTCCCGCTGTTCTTGTGTTCTTTTGCCACGATATGGTACAATGAAAGAACTTCGAGAAAGAAAGAGGGTCCTTTTATGAAAAAACGCATTCTCCCCCTGCTGCTCTCTCTGCTTTTGCTGACCCAGTGCCTCATCACTGGCGTGGGCGCGGCAGCCGATCCCATGCAAGAGATTCTCGGCACCTATGAGGGCTATTACTACGCCCACCAGGGCCAGACCGGCGTCACCCTGACGGTCTATCAGGAAGGCGGCGCCGTGAAAGCGATTTTTGAGTTTTACAACCTGCCCAACATGACCAACGCCAAAGAGGGCTCCTTCTATATGGATGTCAGCTACTCCAACGGACAGTATGTCTTCAAAGCCGGCAGCTGGATCGAAAAACCCAGCACCTACTCCACCGTAGACGTGACCGCCACCCTGCGCGGCTATGCCCTGTCGGGCAAGGTCTCGGTGTCGGGCAGCAACGCCTTCTACGCGGAAAAAGCCAACGCCGCCTATGACGAAGTCCAGAGCTCCATCTTCAACAACCACCGCTACGAGCTGGTGGATCAGGGCATGACCTGGCCCGAAGCCAAGGCCTATGCCGAGGCCCAGGGAGGCTACCTGGCCGTCATCACCTCCGCCGAAGAGCAGGCCTTTGTCCAGTCCCTCATTGCAAAGGGTGAGAAAAACCAGTATTGGCTGGGTGGCTACCGAAATGGCAGTACCTTTGCCTGGGTCACCGGGGAGCCCTTCTCCTACACCAACTGGGACAGCGGCGAGCCCGACAACTACCGCAGCGCGGAGAATGCGCTGCAGATCTACCGGCTGAAAAACCCCGCCATGAGCGGCAGCCAGGCGGGCAAATGGAACGACGCCCCCAGCAACAACACCATCACCGGCGAGGAGAGCTTCTTCTCCCTGTCCAAGGTGGGCCTGGTCATCGAGTACGACGCCATCAGCAATTCCTCCGACTGGGCTGACCTGGAGCTCCAGGACGCCTACGAGGCCGGCCTCATCCCCGATGTGCTCATCGGCAAGGACATGACCAGCACCATCACCCGGGGCGAGTTCGCCGCCGTGGCTGTGAAGCTGTACGAGGCCCTCTCCGGCAACCGGATGATTATCGCCATGAACCCGCCCTTTACCGACATTGACAACTCCGCAGAGCGGCTGTATATTCTGAAGGCCTACAACTACGGCATCGTCAACGGCACCAGCCCCACCACCTACGAGCCCAACGATCTGCTCACCCGGGAGCAAATGGCCACCATGCTCACCCGAGTGTACAAAAAGTTCCAGTGGCCCAACTACACCATCGAAACCGACGCCAAGTACCCCCTGGATTACAGCGGCGTGGCCAAGTTCGCCGACGACAAGGACATCTCCGCCTACGCCTACAGCTCGGTGTACTTTATGGCAAAGTACAACATCGTCGGCGGCGTGGGGAACAACCTCTTCGCCCCCAAAAACACCACCACCGCCCAGGAGGCCAGCCACTACGCCAACGCCACCCGGCAGGAGGCCCTGCTGATCTCCACCCGGACCCTTGACCAATTCGGCTGATCCCGCCCTTTGCGTTCTGTGAAAAAAATATCCCCGGACCGATTGGTCCGGGGATATTTGCGCTTGTTGGGGAGATCCTCTTTGGTTGGTCTATAAAATTAACAACTTTTCATAAATATATCCTTTACGATGTCAAATTTTTATGCTAAGATTTACAAAAAGATATCTTTTTAAACGCTATGCTCTCGTCCTCAAAGGAGAGAAATCTTTATGAAATGTATGAACAGGTTATTTCACCACAGCTATGCCCCATCTCGATGCCCTCTTATCCTAGCGTGGTTTCTCCTTTTCTGGCTTCTGCTTTCCTTATCCAGTTGCGGAACCATCTCTGGCACGGCAGTCTTAACAAGCAAAGACGGCGAGTGCACCGCCCGTCTGGTGCAAGCCTGGTGCACGGAACAAACTTTTTGTGGGAGCATCCAAATCCAATGCCCCCCTTCTGATGGCGAGCCCGACACAGTTTATCATAGGCTGGCGGAAACCTATCAGCCCCTGTTAACTCTCCCCTCGAGAGAGCCCTTTCCCTTGGCAATCACAGACGGAGAGCTGAACCAACGAGCAGAGCAGTGTATCGTAACGGTTTCCTTTTCTATGCCCATCGTTCCTTTCCCCGACAGTGGTACGCTTGGAGAGATTACAATCCCCGGTTTCCAGGGCTCTTTCCAGTACAAGTTTTAACCAGGTTCCCAACGTCTGCATTTTCTATCACAAGGCCACAAAAAATATCCCCGGACCAAAACAGTCCGGGGATATTTGCGCTTGTTGGGGAGATCCTCTTTGTAGGAAGATCAATAGTTGTCTGCCTTGACCTCGAAGAAGGACTGGGGGTGGTTGCAGACGGGACATACCTCGGGGGCCTGGTCGCCATACTCCAGGTGACCGCAGTTGCGGCAGTACCAAACCTTCACGGTGGACTTCTTAAAGACCTCGTCGTTCTCCAGGTTCTCCAGCAGCTTCAGGTAACGCTCATAGTGGGATTTCTCAATTTCACCCACAGCGGCGAACATATCGGCGATGCGGTGGAAGCCCTCTTCGCGGGCCTCTTCGGCCATGCGCTTATACATGGAGGTCCACTCTTCGTGCTCGCCCTCAGCGGCGGCCATCAGGTTCTCGGCGGTGGTGCCGATGCCGCCCAGCTCCTTGAACCACAGCTTGGCGTGCTCCTTCTCGTTGCCGGCGGTCTCCTCAAAGAACGCGGCGATCTGCTCAAAGCCGTCTTTCCGAGCCTTGCTTGCATAATAAGTATACTTGTTCCGGGCCTGGCTCTCGCCGGCAAATGCCTCCCACAGATTGGCCTCGGTCTTGCTGCCTTTCAGTTCCATAATAAATCTCCTTTCATACAATTGTTTGGAATCTATAGTCTGTTTTCTTATCTTCTTTGCATCAGGAGCTTTCCTGTGCTCTTAGGATACTCCATCAGACCTTCCTTTACCGTGACTTTAGCACATTTTTTTGCAAAATAAAAGGGTTTCTTCCCACTTTTCTTCGGGAAGATAGAAGTAAGCTTCCGCTAACTTCTCCTGTAATTGGAATTTCCTCCCGTTTCTTTGGGGATCTGGCAAATTTTATGGCTCTCTTCCGGCCCATAACCCGGCCGCTTCCCGCGCATACTATTCACCGCGGCCCTGCGCCGCCATTTCACAAAACAACGGAGGAAAGCCATGGTTCGCAAACTGATGACCACTGCTCTCATCCTTACCCTTGGTCTCTCTCTGGCCGCCTGCGGCAACCAGAACACCGGCACCACAGCCAACCGCTGGAACAACCAGGACTGGGCCATTGAGCAGAACAACCTGGCCAAAGGCGGCCTGGAGGACAGCACCGGCGCCTACAGCGCCGATGCCGACGGCCGGGTCAAGGGCTATGACACCGACAGTGCCGATGACCACCGAACCGACGCCGACGACAACCGCAGCGACGCCGGCCAGGACCTGAAAGACGCTGCCAAGGACGCAGCCAAGGGAGCAAGCGACACCGCCAAAGACATCGGCGATGCCGCAAAGGATACCGCCCGCAGCATCGGTGACGCCGCGGAAGACACCTTGGATGACATGACCAACGCCGCCAAGGACACCGCAAACAGCGCCAAAGACGCCACAAAATAACCCGGGGGAGGCAAAAAACAGAGGTGGCTTTTGCCACCTCTGTTTTTTGTCAATTTCCAATGAGAAAGTCCAGGATATTCCACCCATCCGAGGTCTGGCTGCGGTAAAGCTCGGTAAAGCCGCAGCGGGCACAGCTGATGGTGATAAACTTCTTATTCTGTATGTCAAAAACTTTGGCAAAGTTGCCGCCGGTGGCCTGGAACTGGTCACTGACATAGCTGGGGTAGCCGCACTTGGGGCACTGGTACATTTGCTGTTCCATTTTCTTCCCTCCCTTTTTCTTTCTTTCAT
>DBEYYM010000145.1:0-10050 GCA_048184675.1 Evtepia sp.
TCGCCCAAAGTCTGTTGACATTCTTTATTGTTAGGAAGATAATGACCATGGAGTTAACAATACCCTCGCAAAGGATTTTTTAAGGATGTGAATACGTATGCAGCCAAACAATCTTGCAAAAGAAGTTCGGAAGCTCCTTCCGGGCGGGGACTGCACCGGCCGAGGCGGCTGCGGCTTTGCCACCTGTGACAAATGCGCAGCGGCCATCGCGGAAGGCGGTCCGGCAAACCTATGTCCTGCCTGCACAGACGAAACCATCGCCGCCATCGTCGCCCTGACCGGCGGAGAGCTCGTGCCTGCCAAGGCGGAGACGGCCTTTATTAAATGTTCCGGTTGTGCTGCCGGAAAATCCCGATTGAAAGTTTATGGCTCCTGTGAGGAGGCCGTGAAGAGCGGCTTTGTCCAGGGAGAATGTCAGTATGGGTGCGTGGGCGCCGGCTCCTGTGTGGCAGCCTGCACCTTCGGCGCCCTGTCCATCAAAGACGGCAACGTCCAGGTGGACAAAGAAAAGTGCAATGGCTGCGGCGCCTGCGCCAACGCCTGTCCCCAGCACCTGGTTCACATGGTGCCTGAGGATGCCTCCAACTTCGTGCCCTGCTCCAACCAGGACGACGAAGAGACCTCTTACAGAATCTGCGGCTACAGCTGCGTGGGCTGCGGCGACTGCGCCGAGGCCTGCCCCGAGGGAGCCATCTCCATCGTGGATAACTGCGCTGTCATCGACTATGAAAAGTGCGTGGGCTGCGTGGCCTGCACCGTTTCCTGCCGCAAGAAGATCATCGTGGATACCTACCACGACCTGACCAAGCTCAAGTCCACCACCGCCTTTGTCCGCTGCCGCGGCGGCTGGCATAACCACGAGGTCTATGCCAAGGCCGGCGCCACCACCTGCCGGGAGGCCGTGAAGCTGGACATCGACGGCCACTGCAACTACGGCTGCGCCGGCTTTGGCGACTGCGTAAAGGCCTGCCGCTTCGACGCCCTGGAGATCATACAGGGCACCGCCAAGGTGAACCCCGACAAGTGCGTGGGCTGCACCGCCTGCGTCCATGTCTGTCCCCAGGAGCTGCCCGTCATCGTGCCCTACAAGGGCGCCAAGCTGGTTCCCTGCGCCTCCAAGGATGATCCCGAGGTCCGCAAGCAGCTTTGCTGGGTGGGCTGCATCGGCTGCGGCGACTGCGTGGACAACTGCCCCGACGAGCTGATCCATCTGGAAGACGGCCGCGCCGTCATCACCCCCGACCGGTGCGAAGACTGTAACATCTGCTCCTATGTCTGCCCCAATGGTGTGATCACCACCCGGGAGATGCCGGAGTTTACCTACGTTCAGGTTCGTGCCATGGCAGCACAGAAAGGAGGCGCGGCGAAATGAAAGACACAAGACCCTTTAAGAGTATGGACGCCAACGCGGCCGCCGGCCATGTTGCCTATGCGTTCACAGAAGTAGCAGCCATTTACCCCATCACTCCCTCCTCCCCCATGGCGGAGCATGTGGATGAGTGGGCCAACCAAGACCGCAGAAACATCTTCGGTCACCGGGTGAACATCGTGGAGATGGAATCCGAGGCCGGCGCCGCCGGTGCCGTCCACGGCTCCCTGTCCACCGGCGCCCTGACCACCACCTTCACCGCGTCCCAGGGCCTGCTGCTGATGATCCCCAACCTGTATAAAATCGCCGGCGAGGGCCTGCCCGGCGTGTTCCACGTGGCAGCCCGTACCCTGACCACCCACGCCCTGTCCATCTTCGGCGACCATCAGGACGTGATGGCCTGCCGCGGCACCGGCATGGCCATGCTGGCCGCCGGCACCCCCCAGGAAGTTATGGACCTGGCCCCTGTCTCCCATCTGTCCGCCATCCAGGCCAGCATGGGCTTTATCAACTTCTTCGACGGCTTCCGCACCTCTCACGAGATCCAGAAGCTGCGCACCTGGGACTATGAAACCCTGAAGGAAATGGTAGACTGGGAGGCCCTGGACCGTTTCCACGCCGAGGCCAACCTGCCCCACCACCCCTATCACCGGGGTTCCAACGAGCCCCCTGAGACCTTCTTCCAGCACAGAGAGGCCTCCAACAAGTCCTACGACGATCTGGTCGACGTGGTCGTGGGGAACATGAACAAGGTCAACGAAGCCATCGGCACCAACTATAAACCCTTTAACTACTACGGCGCGCCCGACGCCACCGACGTCATCGTGGCCATGGGCTCCGTCTGCGGCACCCTGGAAGAGGTCGTGGACGTGCTGACCGCCCAGGGCAGAAAGGTGGGCGTGCTGGAGGTTCACCTCTACCGTCCCTTCTCCCCCAAGCACATGCTGGCCGAGCTGCCCGAGTCCGTCCAGCGCATCGCCGTGCTGGACCGCACCAAGGAGCCCGGCGCCTTCGGCGAGCCCCTGTATCTGGACGTGGTGGCCGTGCTCAACGACGCCGGCAAGACCAACATCCGCGTCATCGGCGGCCGTTACGGCCTGTCCTCTAAGGACACCACCCCCGCCGATATGTACTCCGTCTTCCAGCACCTGGCCAAGGGTGGTCACAACCACTTCACCGTCAGCATCGTGGACGACGTGACCAACCTGTCTGTGGAGAAGTGCGAGTTTGAAATGCCCCACGATCCCACCCAGGCATCGGTTAAGTTCTGGGGCATCGGCTCCGACGGTCTGGTGGGTGCCTCCAAAAACACCTCCAAGATCATCGGCGACCACACCGATAAGTACGTCCAGGCTTACTTCCAGTACGACTCCAAGAAGTCCGGCGGCCTGACCATCAGCCACCTGCGCTTTGGCGATAAGCCCATCCGGTCTTCCTACTATGTGGGCGCCGCCGACTGCGTGGTCTGCGGCAACCCCGCCTACATCGGCAAATACGACATGGTCCGGGATGTGAAGCCCGGCGGCATCTTCATGCTCAACTGCGACTGGGAGGGCGAGGAGCTGGAAGCCCGTCTGCCCGCCGATATCAAGCGCGCCATCGCCCAGAAGAACATCAAGTTCTACACCTGCGACGCCGTGAACATCGCCCGGAGCATCGGCCTGAAGGGTCGTATCAACACCATCATCCAGTCCGCTTACTTCAAGCTGGCTGACCTGATCCCCGCTGAGGACGCCATCGAGTATATGAAGCAGGGCATCATCAACGACTACGGCACCAAGGGCCAGAACATCGTTGATATGAACGTGGCCGCCGTCATGGCCGGCCAGACCGCTGCCAAGGAAGTGGCCGTCCCCGCCAGCTGGGCCACCGCCCAGGACGAGGCCAAGGCGGAGCTGAAGCTCAATACCGTCAACGCCGAGCAGGACGCCTACGTCCGCAACATCCTGATCCCCACCAACAACCTGGAGGGCGACGCACTGCCCGTCTCCGCCTTCCTGCCCTATGTGACCGGCAAGGTTCCCTCCGGCACCTCCGCCTTCGAGAAGCGGGGGATTGCGGTGGATATCCCCGTGTGGCACGCCGAAAACTGCACCCAGTGCAACTGGTGCGCCACGGTCTGCCCCCATGCAGTCATCCGTCCCTTCGTCCTGAAGCCTGAGGACGCCCAGGGCCTGGTTACCGTGGACTGCAAAACCGAGCCCGGCAAGCAGTTTATGGTTGCCGTCTCCGCTGAGGACTGCACCGCCTGCGGCTCCTGCGTGGAGATGTGTCCCGCCCGGGGCAAGGCCCTGTCCATGGAGCGGGCCGCCGACCGGATGCACGCAGACCAGGAGACCTTCGAATACGCCAAGAAAGTGGGCGTCCAGCATGGCTCCGACAAGAACGTGAAGACCTCCCAGTTCCTCCGTCCTTACCTGGAGTACTCCGGCGCCTGCCCCGGCTGCGGCGAGACGCCTTACGCCAAGCTGGTCACCCAGCTCTTCGGCGACCACGCCATCATTGCCAACGCCACCGGCTGCTCCTCCATCTGGGGCGCTTCCGTGCCCAGCATGCCGTATGTGGTGGACGAAAAGGGCCGCGGCCCCGCCTGGGCCAACTCCCTGTTTGAGGACAACGCCGAGTTTGGCTACGGCATGGCCGTGAGCATGCGCACCCGCCGGGCCGCCATGAAGACCGTGGTGGAGCGCCTGGCCCAGAACCCCGCCTTCGGCGGCCTGGCCAAGGCCTGGGTGGAGAAGATGAACACCCCCGATGCCAACCATCTGGGCGAGTCCCTGGTGGAGCTGTGCAAGGTCTATCCTGAAAACGAAGACGCCCAGTTCGTGGTGAACAATGCCGACCTGCTGCCCCGTCCCTCCATGTGGGTCTTCGGCGGTGACGGTTGGGCTTACGACATCGGCTACGGCGGCCTGGACCACATCCTGGCCTCCCGTGAGAACTTTAACGTTCTGGTCTTCGACACCGAGGTTTACTCCAACACCGGCGGTCAGTCCTCCAAGGCAACCCCCACCGGCGCTGTGGCCCAGTTCGCCGCCGGCGGCAAGCCCACTGGCAAGAAGGACCTGGCCCAGATTGCAATGACCAATGGTCACGTCTATGTGGCTCAGGTGGCCATGGGCGCCAACCCCGCCCAGACCCTGCGGGCCATTAAAGAAGCGGAAAGCTATGACGGGCCCTCCCTGATCATCGCTTACGCCCCCTGTATCAACCACGGCCTGAAGGCCGGCATGAACCGCTCCATGGTGGAGATGAAGAAGGCCGTCCGAGCTGGCTATTGGAACCTGCTGCGCTTCGATCCCCGCCTGGCTGCCCAGGGCAAGAACCCCCTGCAGATCGACAGCGCCAAGCCCAATGAGGATTACCAGAGCTTCCTGAAGGGCGAGGTCCGTTACGCTTCCCTGAGCATGAAGAATCCCACCCAGGCTGCCAAGCTCTTCGAGGAATCCGAGAAGAACGCCTTGGGCCGCTATGACGGTCTGATCCAGAGACGCAACAGTCTGGAGCCGAAGGAGGGACTGGCGAAATGATTAACAACGTAAGAGAAAGAAATCCCATGCCCGAGCAGCCCCGTGCCGTTCGCTGCACCAACTTTGACGAAGTTGCCCTGGGCTATACCGAGGCCGACGCCATCCGAGAGGCCATGCGCTGCCTGAAGTGCCGCAAAAAGCCCTGCACCGTCGGCTGCCCCATCCATCAGCAGATCCCCGAGTTCATCGCCCACGTGGCGGAAGGGGACTTTGCCGGTGCCTATGAGATCATCACCGTGAGAAGCTCCATGCCCTCCATCTGCGGCCGTGTTTGCCCCCAGGAGCAGCAGTGCGAGAAAAACTGCGCCCATGGCGTCAAAGGCGAGGCCGTCGGCATCGGCCGACTGGAGCGGTTTGTGGCCGACTGGCACGCCGCCCGCAATGCCGTCTCCGCCCCCCAGGTGGAGAAGAAGGGCAAAAAAGTGGCCGTCATTGGCTCCGGCCCTGCCGGCATCGCCTGCGCCGGGGACCTGGCCCTGTTGGGCTATGACGTCACCGTCTTTGAAAAGCTGACCTATGCCGGCGGCATCCTCACCTACGGCATTCCCCAGTTCGTCCTGCCCAACACCGTGGTGGATCGGGAAATTGAGACCCTGAAGGCCCGCGGCGTGGAAATCGTCACCGGCACCGCCATCGATAAGGACAAGAGCGTGGACGACCTCTTCGCCGCCGGCTATGAAGCCATCTTTGTGGGCAACGGCGCCGACGTGCCTCAGACCCCCAGAGGGCTGGACACCAGCCTGACCGGCGTGTGGTCTGCCAACGACTACCTGACCCAGGTGAACCTGAACACCGAAAATCTCCCCGCCAGCATCAAGGACGCCAAGCGCGTTCTGGTGGTGGGCGGCGGTAACGTGGCCGTGGACGCGGTCCGCTGTGCCCGCCGCCTGGGTGCCGAGACCATCATGGTCTATCGCCGCACCATTGCTGAGGCCCCCGCCCGCCGGGATGAGATCGCCCACACCTATGAGGAGGACATCGAGATCAAGGAGCTGACCAACCCCGTGGAGTGCTACGGGAAGGACGGCGTCCTCACCGGTGTCAAGTGCGAGAAGATGGTCCTGGGCGAGCCCGATGCCTCCGGCCGCCGCAGCCCCGTGGGTACCGGTGAGTACTTCGATGTGGACTGTGACAACCTGGTCATCGCCACCGGTACCTCTTACAGCGACGCCGTGGTGGACACCACCACCGGCATCGACAAGGACAAGTGGGGCGGCATCGCCACCGATGAGGGCTGCAAGACCAGCCGTCCCGGTGTCTTCGCCGGCGGTGACGCCGTCACCGGCCCCCAGACCGTGGTGCTGGCCATGGGCGCTGGCAAGCGGGCTGCCGTCAGCATTGACGAGTACCTGTCTAGCAAATAATTACCAACCGATTTCTCTTTCATGTTTTTCTTGGGCGCAGGGCCAGAGGGACCGTCAGGTCCCCTGGCCCTGTGCTCGTTTTCAGAAATCCGTTGGGAGGTGATACCATGCTTTCTTCCATTCCCCATCCTGAGGTGGTGGCCCACCTGTTCGCCGGCTGGCAGGAGGGCATGCTTTGGTCCTGTCTGCAGGGCGTCATGGGTGGATGTTACGCCCCAGCAGGGGAGCACCCCGCCTCGGCCCTGGCCACCCTGGGGGACTTCACCTTCCTGGCCGGTCAGCCCCAGGCCGAGCTTGCGGCGTTCTCCCCGCCCAACCGCAGCCCGGACTTTCACATCCTCGTGCCCCAGACGGAGGCTTGGTGCGCCTGCATCGAGGCCGTCTATGGCCCCCGGGCCCGCCGGGTCACCCGCTATGCCACCTGCAAGAACCCAAAGGTTTTTGACCGCTGCCACCTGACCCGGCTGGCAACCCGTCTGCCTCCGGGCTGCCGTCTGCAGCCCATCCATGGCCCCCTTTACCACCAGTGCCGCCAAGGGGCCTGGAGCCGAGATCTGGTCTCTCAGTTTCCCACCCCCGCAGCCTATGCTGCCCAAGCCCTTGGCTTCGTGGTCACAAAAGATGACGCCCTGTTGGCTGGGGCCTCTGCCTATGCCCGGTACCGGGAGGGGATCGAGATTGAGGTGGACACCCACCCCGCCCACCGCCGCCAAGGTCTGGCCACAGCGGCTTCCGCCGCCCTGATCCTGGCCTGCCTGGACCGGAACCTCTACCCCAGTTGGGATGCCCACAATCTCAACTCCCTGTCTCTGGCGCAGAAGCTAGGCTACCAGTTCAGCCACGCCTATCCCGCCTACGAGATCTGCCGGTAGCCCCAACCGCCCCCGAATCCTCGCGATCCCTGGAGCAGTGACAAGGTTGCTGCTCCTTTTTTATGGGCTCCTTTGTGTCACCTTCTGAGTCCCATTGACATCTATTACGGTTAGTGATATATTTATTACAGTAACCGTAATAACGGAGGGACAAAACCATGCGGGACAACGTAAAGGGCGGAGCCCTTACGGAAGTGACCTTTTACATATTGCTTTCCCTTTATGAGCCAAAGCACGGCTATGGGATCATGCAATTTGTTGCAGACAAAACCGGCGGGCGGCTTAGGTTGGGGGCCGGCACGCTGTATGGCGCGCTGAACGCCTTGCAGAAAAAGGGTTGGATTGAACCCTTCGGCCCGTGTACGGGCCGAAAAAAAGAATATCTCATTACCGCCCAGGGGAAGGAAATGGCAGAAAAAGAGCTTGCCAGGCTCACCGAACTGGTAAGGGTGGCAAGGGACAGGATGGGAGGTGCCCTATGAGCAAAAAGTGTTATCGGTTCTTTGGCGGCTTGCTGAACACACAGGCCCGCTGGTTAAACAAAATGGCTGAAAAAGGCTACCGCCTGATTGGCACAGGCAAGCTGCTGTATGAATTTGAAGAATGCAAACCGAACCAAGTGCACTACTGCGTGGAATTTATCGGAGAAAAATCGAAAGAGAACGCACTAGACTATGCCCACTTTTTAGAGGATATGGGGTATACCGTGTTTTTCAAAAACAGCAACCTCAATTATTCTGTGGGTAAGGTGCGCTGGCGGCCGTGGGCGGAGCAAGGCGGGCGCATTGCGACAAACAGCACAACCTTTCAGCGTGAATTGCTGATTGTAGAAAAGGAAAATGACGGAACCCCCTTCGCCCTTCACACAGCCTACGAGGACCAGGAAGTCTATTACTGCCATTTGCGCAACCCATGGCTCCTGCTGCTGGTGATGTTTGGGGTGTTTGCCGTGGCAGACCGCTCTGCTGTTTTTGGCATACTTGCGCTGCTGTCCTTTCTCCCTGTCATCGGGTACCAGGCACAGATCTGGAGGATCCGGCAAGAAGCCAAGACGCAGGAGTGGTGACGCAGGACAACAGGCGCAGAAGGCCACAGCGGAGGAATGTTGTCCGCCGCCCCAAATTTTTTCCAGAAACCCCTTGACTCTCTCACCGTGTCAGGGTCTATCCTGTTCGTGAGCTCAAAAAAACACAGATCTGTGAGGACGACTCTATGTTAAGAATTGGAGAATTTTCCAAGCTGTCCCGAGTCAGCATCCGCATGCTGCGCCACTATGACGAGATCGGCCTGCTCCACCCGGCCGCCATCGACCCCTTCACCGGCTACCGCTCCTACAGCGAGGACCAGCTCCCCACCGTGGGCCGGATCACCGCCCTGCGGGATATGGGCTTTGGCCTGACGACCATCGGGGAGCTTCTGGCCAGCCGAGGGGACCCCGAGGCCCTGGAGCGCCAGCTGGAAGCCCGCCGAAGGGACCTGCTGACGGAGCTGGCAGACATCCAGCGGCGGCTGCGGCTCCTGGACACCGCCCAAGCACGGCTGAGAAAGGACGATAGCACCATGGAATACACGGTAAACCGAAAGACTCTGCCCCAGCGCCAGGCGGCCTGCCTGCGCATGACCATCCCCGCCTACGACCGGGAGGGGGACCTGTGGCACCTGATGATGAAAGAGACTGCCCCCCTCCACCTTCAGCCCGATGACCCCTGCTATTGCAGCGTGGTCTTCCACGACGGGGAGTATAAGGAGCGGGACGTGGACGTGGAGGCCCAGAAAACCGTCCGGGGAACCTACCCCGACACCGAGCACGTGACCTTCCGAACCCTGCCCCCTGTCACCTTTGCCTCCACCACCTTCCAGGGGCCTTATGACAAGATCGGCGAGGCCAACACCGCCGTGGCTGCCTGGATTCGGGACAACGGCTACACCTATGCCGGCCCCTCCTTTAACATCTACCACGTGAGCCCCCATGAGACCGACAACCCTGAGGAGTTCATCACCGAGGTCTGTTACCCCATCCAAAAGCCCTAACCCCAACAGCGGGCCGCAGAGCTTCCTCTGCGGCCCGCTGTTTTGCCAACAAAAAGAGCCGATCCCAACGAGGTTCCTCGCGGGTTATCGGCTCTGCGTCTTGGCGTCTGGCTCTGGGCTGGGGGATATGTGGTTGTCTTTGGCGTCAATGAGGCATTCCTGTCTGCACTTGGGGCAGAAGAGGGGGAAGTTTTTCAGCAGGGTGTCCGGCCGCAGCTTCACCCGGGTTTTCCCGCCGCAGCGGGGGCAATGGATCCAGGTTTCTCTCATGGTGCCATGTCCTTTGCCTTCATTTTTTCCAACTCCGCCCGCCGGCGCTTTTGATAAGCTTCCCGGCCGAGGCCCCAGTCGCCCCAAAGGACTGTATTGGCCACCACAAAGGGAAAGACCGTTTGCAGGGTGAGGGGGATCTTCCCGCTGGCAAAGATGAAAATGGTCCCCACAAGAATCCCCAGAGGGAGGATTCCGCCCCACAAAGGGCTGGTCAGCCGGGTGCAAAGCAGGTGCTCTGCCAGCAGCAGCACCGCTGCCACGGCGAATCCGATTCCTAATGACATCATGGTACATTCTCCTTTTCCTGTTGATATTTTTCAAGGATGCCCTTGGCCGTTTCCAAATCCAGCCGGCCGTCCACGGCCAGGCCCTTAATGTAAGCGGCAAAGGGCTCCTCCTTTTTCTGGTCGCTGAGCTGGATCTTTTGAATAAGCCTATCCAGCCGCAGCCGCACCGTGGGGTAGGACACCCCGTAGCGCTTGGCGATCTCTTTCAGAGAACCGGAGGCGAGGACAAAATTTTTTAGAAAGGTCACGTCCTCTCCCTCCAGGGCCAGCAGCCACTGGGGGATCTTATCCAGGTCCATCAGAAAACCTCCTCTCAACTTGTTT
>DBEYYM010000146.1:0-9647 GCA_048184675.1 Evtepia sp.
CCCCAAAAATCCCCGGGGGATTTGTTGAAATTTTTGAACTTCCCCCATTGACAAAATGGGGGGTTATCCGCTATCCTGTAAGAAGTGAAAATTTCATACCGTCACGCAATGAAGGGAATATGCCTTTTCTACCTCCATCCCAGAGAGCGGCCGTCTGGTGCAAGGCCGTATGGAGCGAGCTGGCGTCTCACCCCGGAGTGTGAGCTATTTGAGTGGGCGTTGTTGGACGCCAATAAGAGTGGTACCGCGGAGAATTTTTATATCTTCGTCTCTTTACAGCAAAAGAGGCGGAGCTTTTTTATTGTCACCAATAATCTCCTCTCCGCCGAAAATGGAAAGGATTGTGTTCCCTATGAAAAACTTTGACAAATACCGTCCCGGGTATTACATGCCCCCGGAGACCTGCATGGACTGGGCCCAAAAAGAGCGCATCACCGAGGCCCCCGACTGGTGCAGCGTGGACCTGCGCGACGGCAACCAGGCCCTCATCACCCCCATGAACCTGGAGGAAAAGCTGGCCTTTTACCACTTCCTGCTGGAGGTGGGCTTTAAGGAAATCGAGGTGGGCTTCCCCGCCGCCTCGGAAACGGAGTATGAATTCCTGCGCACCATCATCGAGGACCACCTGATCCCCGACGATGTGTCTATCCAGGTCCTCACCCAGTCCCGCCCCCATATCATCAAAAAGACCTTCGAGGCCATTAAGGGCGCCAAAAACGTGGTGGTCCACCTGTATAACTCCACCTCCTTTGCCCAGCGGCAGCAGGTCTTCCGCATGAGCGAGGACGAAATCGTGGAGATCGCCGTCTCCGGGGCCAAGCTCTTTGACGAATACGCCGCCAAGATGCCCGAGACCAACTTCCGCTTTGAGTACTCCCCCGAGAGCTTTACCGGCACCGAGATGGAGTTCGCCCTGCGCATCTGCAACGCCGTCATCGACGTCTGGCAGCCCCGGCCGGAGCGGAAGGTCATCATCAACCTCCCCTCCACGGTGGAAATGTCCATGCCCCATGTCTACGCCCAGCAGATTGAATACATGAGCAAGCACCTCCACTGCCGGGAGAATGTCATCGTCTCCATCCACCCCCACAACGACCGGGGCACTGCCGTGGCCTCCGGGGAGCTGGCCCTGCTGGCTGGCGGCCAGCGGATTGAGGGCACCCTCTTCGGCAACGGCGAGCGCACCGGCAACGTGGACATCGTCACCATGGCCATGAACCTCTTCACCCACGGGGTGGACCCCAAGCTGGACTTCTCCGACATGCCCAAAACTGTGGAGTTCTATGAAAAGCTCACCGGCATGTCTGTGGGCTATCGTCAGCCTTACTCCGGCCACCTGGTCTTCGCCGCCTTCTCCGGCTCCCACCAGGACGCCATCTCCAAGGGCATGAAGTTCCGAGAGGAACGGAACGAGACCCGCTGGACCGTCCCCTATCTGCCTTTGGACCCCCATGACGTGAACCGGGAGTATGAAACCGACGTCATCCGCATCAACAGCCAGTCGGGCAAGGGCGGCATCTCCTACATCCTGGAGCACAACTACGGCTACGACCTGCCCAAGGAAATGGCCGCCGAGGTGGGCTACTTCATCAAGGGGATCTCCGACCACGCCCACAAGGAGCTCACCCCCAGCGAGATCGTGGTGGCCTTCCAGCACGAGTACCAGAACAAAGACCTGCCCATCGCCCTTCAGGACGTCTCCTGGATCCGGGAGAACGGCTCTACCGTGGCCGACGTTACCCTGGCCATCGGCAACGAGGTCTTTTATCTCAGCGCCCGGGGCAATGGCCCTCTGGACGCCATGAGCAACGTGCTGAAGATCGCCAACCCCAACATCAGCTACCAGTTCATCGATTATGAGGAGCACGCCCTGAAAACGGACTCCGACTCTATGGCCTCCGCTTACGTGGTCATCGCCGACGACGAGGGCAACCACTATTGGGGCGTGGGTGTGGACAGCGATATCACCATGGCTTCGGTCTACGCCCTCATTACCGCTGTAAACCGGGAAAACAAAGTCAAGCAGTTTATCCCCACCCCAGACGACATTTGAAACACCATAAAATCTTAACGATAGAGGAGGTTTTCCCTATGGGAATGACAATGACGCAAAAGATCCTCGCCGCCCACGCCGGCCTGCCTGAGGTGAAGGCAGGCCAGCTCATCCGGGCCAAGCTGGATATGGTCCTGGGCAACGATATCACATCCCCCGTGGCCATCCGGGAGTTTGAGAAGCAGGGCTTCACCGGAGTCTTTGACAAGAGCAAGGTCTCTATGGTCATGGACCACTTCACCCCCAACAAAGACATCAAGGCCGCCGAGCAGTGCCTCCAGTGCCGCACCTTCGCCCAGCGGTTTGACATTGACAACTTCTATGACGTGGGCCAGATGGGCGTGGAGCACGCCCTGCTGCCGGAAAAGGGCCTGGTGGCCGCCGGGGAATGTATCATCGGTGCCGACTCCCACACCTGCACCTATGGTGCCCTGGGGGCCTTCTCCACCGGCGTGGGCTCCACCGACATGGCCGCCGGCATGGCCACTGGCGAGACCTGGTTTAAGGTCCCCGAGGCCATCCGGGTTCACCTGACCGGCAAGCTCCAGCCCCGGGTCAGCGGCAAGGACGTGATCCTCCACCTGATCGGCCTCATCGGCGTGGATGGGGCTCTGTACCAGAGCCTGGAGTACTGCGGCGACGGCGTGGCCTCCCTGACCATGGACGACCGGCTGTGCATCGCCAACATGTCCATTGAGGCCGGGGCCAAGAACGGCATCTTCCCCGTGGACGAGACCACCCGGGCCTATCTGGACGGCCGGGTGAACCGCCCCTACACCGCCTATGAAGCCGACCCCGACGCCGAGTACGTCCGCACGGTGGAAATTGACCTGAGCCAGATTGAGCCCACCGTGGCCTTCCCCCACCTGCCCGAAAACGCCCATCCCATTTCCCAGGTGGGCGACATTAAGATTGACCAGGTCATCATCGGCTCCTGCACCAACGGCCGCCTGGAAGACATGGCCATGGCCGCTGAGATCCTCCAGGGCAAGAAGGTGGCTGACCACGTCCGCTGCATCGTCATGCCCGCCACCCCCCAGATCTTCCGGCAGTGCATTGAGAAGGGGTACATGACCACCTTCATCGACTCCGGCTGTGCCGTCTCCACCCCCACCTGCGGCCCCTGCCTGGGCGGCCACATGGGCGTTATGGCCAACGGCGAAAAGTGCGTGGCCACCACCAACCGCAACTTCGTGGGCCGCATGGGCGGCATCACCTCGGAAATCTATCTGGCCAGCCCCGCCGTGGCCGCTGCTTCTGCCGTGGCTGGTAAAATCGCTGATCCTCGGGAGGTATAATCAGTTATGAATGCAAAAGGATTTGTCCATAAGTACGGGGACAACGTGGATACCGACGTCATCATCCCCGCCCGCTACCTGAACATCGCCGACAAACAGGAGCTGGCCACCCACTGCATGGAAGACATCGACAAGAACTTTGTCAATGTGGTCAAAACTGGCGACGTGATGGTGGGCGGCTTCAACTTCGGCTGCGGCTCCTCCCGGGAGCACGCCCCCATGGTCATCAAGGAGTCCGGCATCTCCTGCGTCATCGCCAAGACCTTCGCCCGGATCTTCTACCGCAACGCCATCAACATCGGCCTGGCCATTCTGGAGTGCCCCGAGGCCAGCGAGAAGATCGAAGCCGGCGACGAGATCGCCATCGACTTTGACACCGGCCTCATCACCAACGTCACCAAGGGCGAGACCTATCAGGCCAACCCCTTCCCCGATTTCATCAAGGAAATCATCCAGGCAGGCGGCCTGATGGCCGACATCAAGAAGCGGCAGGAGGGCTGAGCTATGAACTATACCATCGCAGTGATCCCCGGCGACGGCATCGGACCCGACATCGTGGCCCAGGCCGTGCTGGTGTTGGAAAAGGTAGGCGAGAAATTCGGCCACACCTTCACCCTGAAAAACGTTCTGGCCGGCGGCAGCGCCATTGACGCCACCGGCAACTGCCTGCCCCAGGAGACCATCGACGTGTGCAAAGCCGCCGACGCCGTGCTGCTGGGCGCCGTGGGCGGCCCCAAGTGGGACACCCTGCCCGGCGACCAGCGCCCGGAGCGGGCTCTGCTGGGCATCCGCAAGGAGCTGGGCCTCTTCGCCAACCTCCGCCCCGCCATGATCTTTGAAGAGCTGGCTGGGGCCTCCCCCCTGAAGGCCGAGATTCTGGCCGGGGGCCTGGACATCGTGGTGGTCCGGGAGCTCACCGGCGGCATCTACTTCGGGGAGCGGGGCACCAAGGAGACCGACCTGGGTCCCGCCGCCTACGACGTGGAGCAGTACGCCGAGGAGGAGGTCCGCCGCATCGCCAAGGTGGCCTTCGACATGGCCATGAAGCGCAACAAGCACGTGACCAGCGTGGATAAGGCCAACGTGCTGGAGTCCTCCCGTCTGTGGCGCCGGGTGGTGGCCGAGGTGGCCAAGGATTACCCCGAGGTCACCCTGGATAACCTCTACGTGGACAACGCCGCTATGCAGCTGGTGCGCAACCCCCGCCAGTTTGACGTGATCGTCACCAGCAACATCTTTGGCGACATCCTCTCCGACGAGGCCAGCCAGATTACCGGCTCCATCGGCATGCTCCCCTCCGCCTCTCTGGCCAAGGGTAATTTTGGCATGTACGAGCCCATCCACGGCTCTGCCCCCGACATTGCCGGCCAGGACAAGGCCAACCCCACCGCCACCATCCTGTCCGTTGCCATGATGCTGCGGTACACCTTCGGCCTGTCCGCCGAGGCCGACGCCATCGAGGCCGCTGTGAAGACCGTCCTCAGCCAGGGCTACCGGACCCCCGACCTCTTCGTTGGGGAAGGCACCCTGGTGGGCACCGCCGAAATGGGCCGCCGGATTGCAGAGGCCCTTTAACAGTTCCTTACATCCAAAAGTCCTTGCCATTTCTGGCAAGGACTTTTTTGTCGCAAAGAAACGGATCCACCAGAAGCGAAGGGGTTCCTCTCTATCTCCCTGCCCGGCCGGTTCCTTGGCCGCCTTTCTTTGACAAAAAAGGCTTGCAAACGTTCTCCTTTTCCCTGTATATTGTGGAAAACGCTTCACTTTTTTAGCAAAAAGGAGGTCTCTCCATGAAACGTATGCTTTTCTTCGTCCTGGCGCTCTCCCTTCTCCTTGCCCTTCCGGCTGCCGCCTATGACATGGGGGCGCCGGACACCCCCACCCGTCTCAGCGCCGGGCTGGCCCACACAGTCTATGTAGACGAGGACGGGGTCCTCTGGGCCTGGGGGAGCAACCAGGCCGGGCAGCTGGGCGTGGAGACCGAGGAAACCGGGACAGGGCTCCAGGGCGACTCCATCCCCCTCTCCAGCAAACCCCTGCGGGTGATGGAGGACGTGGTCTCTGCCAGCGCCGGGGCCGATTTCACCCTGGCCCTGAAAACCGACGGCACCCTCTGGGCCTGGGGCGGCAATGAGGATGGCCAGCTGGGCTGCGGCACCACAGAACCCGCCCTCCAGCCGGTGCAAATTCTGGACCAGGTCACCGCCATGAGCGCAGGGGACTACCACGCCGCCGCCCTTCGGGCCGATGGCACCCTGTGGACCTGGGGGGATAATCTCTTCGGCCAGCTGGGGGACGGCACCTGGAACAGCCGCTCCGCGCCGGCCCTGGTCTTAACCCAGGTTGTCGCCGTCAGCGCAGGGGCCAACGCCACTGCCGCCATCCGGTCTGATGGCACCCTGTGGACCTGGGGAGATAACCTTTTCGGCCAGCTGGGGGATGGCACCTTAGAAAGCCGTCCCCTCCCCCGGCAGATTCTGACAGATGTCTCTGCCGTCAGCATGGGTGGCTACCACGCGATCGCCTGCCGGGGGGATGGCACGTTGTGGACCTGGGGCAGCAGCATCGACGGCCAGCTGGGTCTGGGCATTCAGGGGGAGGATAGCACCCCGCTGCCCACCCCTGCCCAGGTGATCCTGGACCAGAGCGCCCCGCTCCAGATCAGCGCCGGCACCAGCCACACCGCTGTTCTTTCAGCAGACGGCGCCCTATGGACCTGGGGACGCAACAACTGCAACCAGCTGGGCTGCGGCAGCACCGGCAGCCGAGCGCAGCCCAGCATGGTCCCGGAGGCTGCCGGCGCCGTAGCCGTGGCCACCGGTACTTATCACACCGCCTGCCTCCTGGAGGACGGCACCCTGGTGGCCTGGGGGCCCACAAATCTTCTGGGTGGCGGCGCCGTGGAGACCATGACCGGGTCCTTTTCTGTTCCCCTGGCGGTCACCCAGGTTACCTTTCGGGCCCCTGTCTCTTACAAGCTCCCCCTGGCAACCCTCTTGGGCTCCACGGCCCTGATGCTTCTGGCAGATCTGGTCACCCGGAAAAGACAGGCGGGCAGCGGATCCCGCCAGGGAATCCCGCCTGATTTTTCCTAAAATTTAAATCCCTATTTCCTTTTGTGCTGATTTAGGTATATCTGGGATACCGTTCGTCGATTCTACCATAAAACCCGATTGATTTCAGCATCCGGCAGAAGTGCTTAAACTTCTTAGTAATTTAATAACCTGCCATTATCGTTCCATTCACCATACATCAAGCCTTTTTTTGTGTTATCTATCAGTCTTTGCAAGCGGTTTTGGAATAACTGAGGCTGTTTCTTTTTTATCTGAATTGTATCAATGCGAACTCTTTGATAAAGAGCAGGAAACGCGCAAAAATTCTTCCAGACCACATTATCAGCTTTCAATGCCTGCAAAATATCATCGTCTATGACGAAACCGGCTGGCGACATATCGGGAAGCATAGCTCGGCCGGCATCTGTCATGCGTCCGAGTTTTTCCATCCTGCGGCAGCGTTCTTTATTTAATTCAGACCAAAGACTTCCCTTTCTCCTTGGCGCTAATTTTTGCGCTGTTACGCCGTCATCGAGTTTTTTTGTGGTACTGTCAATCCATCCAAAGCACATTGCTTCTTCTACTGCGTCTATGTACCAAAAGGTTCCATCATTTTTGGGCCTGCCCCGTTTTACGACGACCCAGCACTCCTTTTCGCTCTTGTAATATTTTTCAAGCCAAACCCGCAGTTCATCTCGATTTTTAGCGTTTAAGAGGTTTTTGGGCTCCACGTTGTTCATCTCCTTATTTTCATCTATGTTATAATAAATTTCCGTTCATTTCAAGGATTGGTGAAATTGCCGAAGATTTTTTCATCAGCACAAAGGGAAATAGGGAGAAATTGAATGTCCTCTTTACTTTTCCATCAAAAGGGAGTATACTTTCTTGCGCAAATACAAACCTTCCAGGAGGTGCCGATGATGGAACTCTTTCGCCCCGCCGGGTTGCTCACCGCCAACCCCAGCAGCCAAGACTGGACCCGAGAGCACGGCTACGCTCAGACCAGCGAATTTCCCTTTCCTGACCTCTACCTGGACCCCAAGGTGGCCCAGCTAGCCGCTCAGGACCCCAACCTGGTCCCCTTCCTGCACCAGTGCCTGGAAAACTTTGTGAACCACGAGTACGGCCATCTGTCCTCCCTGGACCTGGTGGAAAACTTTTTGAGCCGAGATGTCCGCAAAAAGAACACCTGGATTCGGGGAAACTACCCCAGTGAAGCCTGGGGAGAAATCCGCCTGGATATCTTTTATGACCTGGGTCTGTTTCACCTGGAAGACACCCCGCCCCGGGCCCTGGCCTTGGAGCAGAGCCGAAAAGAAAAAGCCAACCAACCTTGACCTTACGACGAGCCCATGAAGAAAAAATTACAAGAGCGTACCATTCAAGATGCCCTCGCTTTCTGGCAGCTTCTGCGGCGGGGGCAGTTCCGCGCCCTGCTGGCCGAGCCCACGGAAAACACCATCACCCAGTTTTTCCGCTACGTCCTCACCGGGGCCTCCTCCTTTTTGGTGGATTTTCTCCTGCTGTTCCTGTTGGAGTTGGCGGGGATCCACTATCTTCCCGCAGCTGCCATCTCCTTTATCATCGGCATTTCCTGCAACTTCCTCCTAACCAAATACTTCGCCTTTAAGTCCGTGGACCCCACCGTGGGGCCGGCAGCAGAGATTTTTGTCTTTTGCGCCATCTCCGGCATTGGCCTGGCCTTGACCATGGGGCTTATGTATCTCTTCACCAGCAAGCTCCACCTCTACTTCATTCTCTCCAAGCTTATTAGCAGTATTTTGGTGTTCTTTTGGAACTTTTTGGGGCGGAAGATCATCCTTTACCCCGGCCAACCCCACAAAAACGCATAAAGGACGGGAGAACGTGCGTTGGCACGCTCTCCCGTTTCTCTTCCCTGATCACAGATTGCCTCTGGTCAGGGGTTCTTTTTGGGGTTCGGCTGGGGAAGTTCCTCATACATAGCCTCCAGCAAGGTCTCCAAAAAGGCCCGGTCCTCCAGTTGCTCCACCAGCAGCATGGCTTTGGCCCCTTCATAGGGGAGTTCCTCCCTGGACTCGGGCATCAGGGCCCTGGCCGAAGGGGTGGGCTTGACCAGGAACCGATTGTCATACAGGCCGCCAATGACCTTTTGCCGGTAGTAGAGAATGTACTCTCCCATCATAGCCCGGTGGGTGACCCCCTCCAGGCCGGACAGCTGCTCCAGCACAAAGGTCAGGGATTCCTTTGTGGTCGCCATCTGCTTACGCCTCCCACTCCAGCTCGCCCCGGTCCAGGATGGCCTTGCCGGTGTTGGCATTTACCAGGCGGAAGGCCGCCTTGCCAGGCTCCAGCTTCCACAGGTGAAGCTCCACGGGGGTGTCGGGGTAGAGGACGGTCTTCATGGCCGCGTACATCCGCCGGAGCTTCTCCGGCTGGCCGGGGAAGAGGCTGGCAATGGCCAGGCGGCAGACATAGCCATAGGCGCACAGGTCATGGACGAAGGGCCCTGCCAGGCCCCGGCCGGTGGCGACCGCTTCGTCCACGTGGACCAAGTTGGTGTCACCGGTCAGGCGGTAGAGGAGATTCTGGGCCGCCCCGATGTGGTCCTTGACCACAAGGTCGGCCGCCCGCTCGGGGATCAGGCTGGTTCCCCGGGCCATGGGCTGGCCACCGTAGCCCCCCAGGGTGGGGAACAGGGTGGTGCACCGGTTGGTGCACAGGAGGGTGCCTCCCTCGTCAAAGACCTCCACCTGGGAGCGCACGGCCATGCCCCGGCCTTCCCCCCGGTCAAAGAGGTCGGTGAGGACGTCCCGGTAGACAAAGGTCCCCTTCACCGGCTGGATGGGCCGGTGGTAGAGAAACTCATAGTCCAGGTTCACATAGGACTGCTCCGGCCGAAGTTTTTCCTCCACCAGCACCGGGATAGACCGGGGCCGGGGAAGCTTGGGGGTCACGTTCACTGTGCCCCAATACGGGGTCACCCCAAAGGTAGGGATGGCCTGCATGTCTTTCTCATAGGTGTACTGGGGTTCCGCGCCGGTGGCCCCCACAGCCAGGGCGTACAGGGCGCAGTCCCGCCAGTTATAGTGCATGGTCCGCCACTCGGTGGTCAGGCCCTGCAAAACAGCTTCCCGTGCATTTTCTGTCATGTCGCTTCCCTCAATCCTTCAAAAATTCTTTCAGGGCCGCTAGGCGCTTGGCTGCCACCTCCCGGCCCAGGTCGTAAACTGCCTGAATTTTGCCCTTGTCATGCTCCACCCG
>DBEYYM010000147.1:0-2677 GCA_048184675.1 Evtepia sp.
ATTATCCATATTTTTCCTTTCCTCCTTGGGCGGGCTCCAACTCCTTACTTTTCACGGTTGCTGGCAGAAAGTTCGGGTTTCCTCTCAGGGTTTTACAAAAAATTCCAGAAAAAAGCAGTATAATCGCCGTGTACCGGACAAGCTGGTACACGGCTTTTTTGCGATTTCTGCCCGCAAAAGAAAGGGGATTTTTTCTATGGCTGTCGCCTACACCACCCACAACCGCATGCTCACCATCTCCCTGTCCGGGGACATCGACCACCACCGGGTGAAGGGCCTGGTCCGGGAGCTGGAGCAGGAGATCGACGAGGTTCTCCCCCGCCAGCTTATGGTGGACTGCTCTGGCATCACCTTTATGGACAGCTCCGGCATTGCCGTCCTCCTCCGCCTGTGGCAGCGAATGGAGGAGCTGGGCGGAACCATCCAGGTCACTGGCCTCCCCGACCAGCCCGCCCGGGTCCTCCGGGCCGCCGGGATCCAGCGTCTTATCCCATTTGCTTGAAAAGGAGGCTACATAGATGCGTACCATCAAATACACCAACCAGGTCTCTCTGGTGTTTCCCTCCCGGTCGGCCAACGAGTCCTTCGCCCGCTCGGCAGCCGCTGCCTTCGCCGCCCAGCTGGACCCCACCTTGGACGAGCTGGGGGACATCAAAACCGCCGTCAGCGAAGCGGTGACCAACGCCATCGTCCACGCCTATCCCGATACCCTGGGAAAGGTGGAGCTGAAGCTCCGCCTCTACCCTGGCAACGAGCTGGAGCTTGTGGTCCGGGACTGGGGCATTGGGATCCCCGACATTGAAAAGGCCCGAACCCCCCTCTTTACCACTGGCAACGAGGAGCGTTCGGGCATGGGCTTTACCATTATGGAGAGTTTTATGGACACCTTAAAGGTCCGCTCGGTCCCCGGCAAGGGCACCACGGTGACCATGCGCAAGCGCATTGCCATCCGGGCAGGGGGGAAGGTGTGATCCCTGCCGAAACAGCCACCCTCATCCAGGCCGCCCAGGCCGGGGACAAGGAGGCCAGCGGGCAGCTGGTGGAGGAAAACCTGGGGCTCATCTGGAGCATCGTCAAGCGCTACACCCGCAAGGGAATCGACAGCGACGATCTCTATCAGCTGGGCTGCCTGGGGTTTCTCAAGGCGGTTCAGGGCTTCGACCCCCAGTTTGGCACCCAGTTTTCCACCTATGCCGTGCCCAAAATTGCCGGAGAGATCCGGCGCTTTCTCCGGGACGACGGCATGGTCAAGGTGGGCAGGGGTATGAAGGAGCAGGCCCTGGTCATCCACCGGGCCCGCACCCAACTCACCACCGACCTGGGCCGGGAGCCTGTCCTATCCGAGCTGGCCCAGGCCACGGGGCTCACCCCCGAGGACATTGCCGCTGCCGACCTGGCCCTGTCTTCGGTGGCCTCCCTCCAGGCAGAGTCTGGGGAGACCGGCCTATCTCTGGAGAGCGTGGTGGGCAGCGAGTCCCCTGAGGAAGGGATGGTAGAACGGGTGGCCCTGCGCACCGCCATCGACCGGCTGCCAGAGCGACAGCGAAAGCTCATTCTGCTGCGCTATTTCAAAGGCCTCACCCAGGATAAGACGGCGAAAATTTTGGGCATCAGCCAGGTGCAGGTGTCCCGGCTGGAGAAAAAGTCCATCCAGTTTCTGCGGGGGGAGCTCTCCGACGATTAGAGGGCGTCCCAGGCCCTGTCATCAATGACCCGGTCCTGCTGCCCTACCTTGGACCAGGCAAACGCCGGGATCAGCTCCTGGGGACGGATGGCCTGGGGCTTAGGGAGCAGGCCGGCGGTATAGGCCAGAAATCCCGTCAGCTTTTCCGGGGTGGTGTGGGCCCGCAGGTACCCCATGTCCAGGTCCCGGTCCCGCTTGGACAGGCGCCGGCCGTCGGGGCTCAGCAGCAGGGGGGTGTGGCAGTAAGTCGGCCTTTCATAGCCCAGCCTGTCCAGCAGCCAAAGCTGCCGGGGGGTGGAGGAGAGGAGATCCCAGCCCCGGACCACCCGGGTGATCCCCATCTGCCCGTCGTCCTCAGTCACCGCCAACTGGTAGGCATAGACCCCGTCGGACCGGCGGAGGATGAAATCCCCACAGTCCCGGTCCAGCTGCTGGACCTGTGGGCCGAAGTTGCCATCCACGAAAGATATGGTTTCCCCCGGCACCTGGATGCGCCAGGCCGGGGCCCGGCCGCTCTCTTGGAGGGCGGTTTTTTCTTGGGGCGTCAGGCGGCGGCACCGGCCTGAATAGATCTGCGCCCCGTCCGAAGCGTGGGGGGCCGAGGCAGCCAGCAGCTCCTTCCGGGAGCAGAAGCAGGGGTAGACCAGCCGCTGGGCGGCCAGCTTGTCAAAGGCCGCCCGGTAATGGGCCGTCCGGTGGCTCTGGCAGTAAGTTGTCTCCCCCGGCTGCCAGCCCAGGTCCCAGTCCAGGCCCAGCCACTGCAGGTCGTCGGCCAGCTGGGCGGTGTAGGCCGCCTTGCAGCGGTCAGGGTCCAGGTCCTCCATCCGCAGGAGCATCTCGCCCCCCAGGCTGCGCACATCCAGCCAGGCCAGCAGGGCGGCGAAAAGGTTCCCCAGGTGCATCCGTCCGCTGGGGCTGGGGGCAAAGCGGCCCCGAATGGGTTTGGTCTGGTCCATGGTCTCTCCCTCCTTTTTCTGGGAGGTCATTGTAGCA
>DBEYYM010000148.1:0-23476 GCA_048184675.1 Evtepia sp.
CTTCCCTGGGAGGCCATTTACGTCACCGACATTCTGTCCATGCTCATCCCCGGTCTCACCTCCGGTGATCCGCTGTATACCTTGAATGGAGGCGACGTCTACCTCTCCGGTATTCTCATCGGCGTGGTCATCACCGCCATCATCACCCTGCTCAATGTGCGGGGTGCCGCCTCCGCCGCCGGCTTCCAGAAGCTGATGGTCATCATCCTTCTCTCCGGCGCGGCCATCGCCATCGTGGCCGGTGTCATCAAGTTTGATTCCAACAACCTGTTGCCCGTCTACGAAAACGTCAAGGAGACCAACCACCACAGCTTCCCCGGCGGCGTGCTGGCCATCATGACCTCCGCCCCCTTCTTCATGTGCGGCTTTGAGACCATCCCCCAGGCCGTGGAGGACTCCTCCGGCGACGTAAAGGCCGTGGGCAAGTCCGTGGTCATGGCCGTCACCGTGGCAGCCCTGTTCTATGCCCTGGTCCTCTTCGTCCTGGGCGGCGCGCTGCCCTGGCAGCAGTTCTATAACATCGACAGCCCCGCCGTTTCCAATCTTCTGCTTCAGGCTTACGGCGGCACCGCCGGTTACGTCCTGTACGTCATCGTGCTGGTGGGCACCCTGGCCGGCCTGCTGACCACCTGGAACGGCTTCTTCGTGGCTGCCCCCCGTCTGATGATGTGTCTGGCCCGGGCCAACCTGATCCCCAAGTTCCTGGCCAAGCAGGACCCCAAGACCGGGGTCCCCAAGAACGGCATCGTGGTCTGCTGCATCCTGTCCCTGCTGGGTCCCGTCATGGGCATGGGCCTCATCGATCCCCTGACCTCCTTCTCGGGCACCGCCTGCGTCACGTCCTGGATGATCACCTGCTTCTGCCTCATCCGGCTGCGCAAGAAAGAGCCCGACCTGCCCCGTCCCTACAAGATCGCGGGCGGCACCCCCACCGCTTGGTTCGGGGGCATTCTGGTCACCATCATTTTCGTGATGCTCTTCCTGCCCTTCTCCCCCTGCTACATGGGCAACCTGGCTCTGGTCCTTTACGTGATCTGGATGGCCATCGGTCTGGTCCTCTATCTGGCCAGCACCAAGGAGCGCCGGGCCGTTCCCCCCGAGGTGCGGGCGGCCAGCATGTTCTCCAACATGAACTAACCTTCCCCGGGTCTGCGGACTCTCGTCTTTCCTCCGCATACCCTGCTGATACAACCTCGTTTGTTCCAGTTTGAACTCCTGTACAATACTTAGGAGTCCGTCCGGTGCTGTCTTGCCGGCGGCCTCCAAAAAACGAGCCAGGCAAGTTTGCAGCCTGGCTCGTTTTTTATCCTTTTTTCTCCGTCAGGCTAACATATCCAGCCTGACACTTGTCCAAAAACGCACGGTATGATATCTTTGATCCAAAGAGCAAGGCCATCTGCCCCAACTTTAACGAGGTGAAACAATGAAAAATCCCTGGGAAGAAATTCCACTAACTGATTACGAAAATCACATGAAGCTGGCTTCTGTCATGCAGCTGCAAGCGCTGAACGAAATGATGAACGGTCAATTAAACACCTATCCCGTTTCCCGCGTTATGATCTTCGGCATTGCAGGCGGCAACGGCCTTGAGCATATTCAGCCGGGCCGTCCGGAAAAGGTATACGACATAGACATCAATTCCGCTTACCTACAAGCGGTCACGAAACGATACCCAGAGTTGGCCGGACTGTTAGACTGTCGCCGTATCAATTTAATCAGCGAAACCGGCCTGCTGCCAAAAGCAGATCTGGTGATTGCAAATCTGCTCATTGAGTACATTGGATACGCGTGCTTCCAAAAAGCGGTCAAACAGGTAGATCCGGCCTATGTTTCCTGTATCATTCAAATCAACACGGAAGAGGCTTGGGTATCAGATTCTCCCTATCTCCACGTGTTTGACGGTCTGGAGCAGGTGCATCACCAAATGGAAGAACAGCCATTGCAGGAAGCCATGCTTGCCATCGGGTACCATGCAATCTGCACCCTGGAGCACCCACTGCCCAACGGGAAAAAGCTGGTGCAGATAGATTTCACAAAATAACGCATCCTTCTCCCCATCCCACGGACTTCCAGCCCAGGCAGCGGGGAAAAGCGCCGGGGCGATCCGCCAATCGGATCGCCCCGTTACCGTCTCCTCCGGTGCTTTGCCGGCACGCCCATTGCCTGCCGGTACTTGGCCACGGTCCGCCGGGCCAGGACCATTCCCTCTCCCGCCAGCAGCTCCGTCAGCGCCTGGTCACTCAGGGGATGGGCCGGGTCCTCCTCCCGCACCGCCCGGGCAATCCGGGCCTTCACCTGCTGGGCCGACTGTTCTCCCGGCCCCGTCCGCCGACCAAAAAAGTAGGCCGTGGAAAACAGCCCCTGCCGGCACTGGATGTACTTGTGCCCCAGGGTCCGGGTCACCGTGGAGGGATGGACCGCCAGCTTCTCTGCCAGCTCCCGCCGCAGCAAGGGCCCCGGGGCCTCCTGCCGGCCCAAAAAGTAACCCTCCTGGGCCGCCACCAGGGCCTTCAGGCACTTTTCCAGGGTCTCCTGCCTCCGCTGGACACACTGCAGCACCCACCGGGCCTGCTGAATTTTCTGGCGCAGATACACCGCCGTCTCCTCCTCCTGCCCGGCCTTAGCCAGGCGGAGATACTGATCGCTCAAGTGAAACTGGGGCAGGTCCCACTGGTTCACAAAGACCTTTAGCTCCCCGTCGATCTCCGCCACCCAGGCGTCCGGCCGCACATACTCCACCACCGCCGGGGCCGGAGCCAAGCTTCCCGCCGGATCGGGGTCCAGCCCCCGAATCACCTGGGCCGCCTCTTTCACCTGGCTCTGGCTCACCCCCAGCTTCCGGGCCAGGGCCCCATACTGCTCCGCCGCCAACAGATCCAAATACCCCTCGCAGATGGCCAAGGCCACCCCGTGGTTTCCCGGCAGCCGCTTTACCTGCAGGGCCAGGCACTCCCCAAGGGAGCGTGCCCCCACCCCTGCCGGGTCTAAACTTTGCAGGGTCTCCACGCCCTGCGCCAGCAGCGCCCGGGGCACCCCGGTCTCCACCAGGTTTTCCAGTTCCTCCGGGTCCAGCCAGCCCTTTTCATCCAGCAGGCCCACCAGGTAGCTGCACACCGCAAAAAGCCCCTTGTCCAGCCCCAGCCGCGCCAGCTGTTCCTCCAGCAAAAACTCCAAACTCTCGGTTTCGCTGTCCACCCGGCCGGGCTCTCCCACAGGCTCCCCGCCGGCAGGGGCCCCGGTGTCCCCCAGCCAGGGCACCTGGCTGGCAAAGCTCTCCCAGGACCCCATGCTCTCCCCCGCCTCAGTGTATTCCATCACCGGGTTCTCCAGGGCCAGGTCCTTCAAATACCCTGCCAGCTCCAAGGTGTTCATCTGCAAAATCCCCATGGATTGCAAAAGCGTCGGCGACAGCTTCAGCGCCTGCGCCAGCTCCATTCTCTGCCCAAACTCCATCCGTCACACCCCCGTGCTATGTCCCCTCATTATACCCAATCTCCCCTCTCCCACGCAACAGAAAAGCGCCCGAAGGGGCGCTTTTCCTCTGTGATTTCGCCATCTGCGTCTCTGTCTCTTCACTCCACAGACAAAGAAATGCTTTTCCTCCGTGTATCATACCCGCTCTCATTCTCCACAAACACGGTCATCTCTATCCGGTATTCTCCCGGTTGGCCTCGGTACACCACATTTCCCTCAAAATTCCGTTCTCCCTCCGCCCACAGGCATAGGGTGTTCCGATCATACCGTACCGCTTCCAGCCAAAGGCCGTTCACCTGCCGCCAGACGGCGATCTCCTCCGCACCCAGGGCCTTCACCTGTCCCCGGACGGCGATAAAGTACCAGATGGTGATCTTCCCCTCGCCCCCCACCCGGGCCTCCATGATCTCTCCCTTGATCTGCTGGCTGTCTTCCGTCTGCCAGCCACTGCAAAGCTGCATGAATCCGTCCTGCCCTGCCACAGGCACCGCCACCAGAACAGACACCAACCCCTGACCACAGCAAAAGCCCCGCAGCATCCAAACAGATGCTGCGGGGCTTTCTTCGCCGGTGGCTCAGGTCCCAGCCTGACCGCCGTTGTTGCTGTTGCCGGCGCCGCCGGTAAAGCTGCCGCCGCTCTGGCCCTTGTTCTGGGCCTTGTTCTGGGCCTTCTGCTGCTTGCTCTGGCCCTGGGCGTTCTGATCGCAGGGCTTGTTTGCCTTACTCTGACTCATGGTCACATCTCCTTTTCAAAAGAGTTCACGTTTAATATGCCCCCATTTTTCAGGGCTTATTCCTTTTTCCAAAAAACCTACAGCCGCCGGGTTCCCTCGCCTGCTGTAAGGCATCTGCTGGCTCAACTCACTTGCCAGTCTGCTCGCCGCCCTTTTCGGGGACCCGGGCAAATTTTTCCTGCTGACTGTTCCGGGCCCGCTGGCTCTTGCTCTGGCTGGACTGGAACTGATTGCAGGGCATGTTTGCCTTGTTCTGACTCTGGTTCATCTTCACCTCTCCTTTCCAAAAGACTTCCCCTCTAATATCCCCTTCCCAGCAGGACTTATTCCTTGACGAAGCGCCCTGTCCATGCAATAATATTCCATAGCTGGGGCTGGAAAATTTTCCGCAACACATGATTTATTCAAATTTTTCTGCTATCCTGAGTTTAATATCATCCCACCCTATAGAAAGCAGGTGCCCCTTATGGCAAGAAAGGTACTCATCGTAGAGGATGAGAGCAACATCGCCGAGCTCATCAATCTCTATCTAAAAAAAGAAGGCTACGAGACCATGGTGGCCGAGGACGGCGGCAAAGCCCTAGAGCTCTACCGCCTCTTCCATCCTGACCTGGTCCTTCTGGACATCATGCTCCCGGTTATGGACGGCTGGGCCGTCTGCGCAAAAATCCGCGAAACCGACAAAACCCCCATCATCATGCTCACCGCCAAAGGAGAAACCATCGACAAGGTGGCCGGCCTGGAAATGGGCGCCGATGACTACATCGTCAAACCCTTTGAAATGAAAGAGCTTCTGGCCCGGGTCCACGCCGTTCTCCGCCGCCTGGGCGGAGACGAGGAAAAAGCCCGCCGTCTGACCTTCGACGGCCTGGTCATCAACCTAGACTCCTACGAGCTGGAGGTCAACGGCACCCGGGTCGACACCCCGCCCAAAGAGCTGGAGCTTCTCTTCCATCTGGCCTCCTCTCCCAACCGGGTCTTCACCCGAAACCAGCTGCTGGACGAGGTCTGGGGCTTTGACTACTTCGGCGACTCCCGCACGGTAGATGTCCACATCAAGCGCCTGCGGGAAAAGCTGGAAGGGGTCAGCGACCAGTGGTCCCTAAAGACCGTCTGGGGCGTGGGCTACAAGTTTGAATTACATAACGGATGATATGAAACAGAAGCCGACAAAAAGCATGTACCTGCACCAGCTGGCCGTCATGCTTGGTCTCATTCTCCTTTGCATGACCCTTTTGGGGGCAGGCTTTTTCTCCCTGTCCTACCGGTATCAGCTCAAGGAGATCCAAACCACCCTGGACCGCAACGCAGGGTTCATCTCCAGCTATGCCAACGCCGCCCTGACCAAAGGGGACTCTCTGGGTGACGAGGACTTTATCAACTATATCCGCTCGGCGGTTCTGCTAACGGACACCACCGTTTTGGTCTGCAACACCAACGGGCAGGTTCTCTGCGCCGCTGGCTCCAACCTGGGGGAGGAGTTTTCCTCTTCCCAGAGTTTATTTATGGTACCCTCCTGGGCCACCAACCAGCTGCTCAAAAGCCAGTCCTACAGCGGCGTGACCACCTTTAACGACATGCTCACCGGCAAGTGCTACGTCACCGGTCAGCTTCTCTCCCCCCTCCTGCAGGATCCTGTAACCGGGGAGTACGTCTCCTCAGGCGTCCCCGCCGGCCTGCTTTTTGTGGCCGCCGATGCCACCTCCGTGCTGGAGTTTCTCCACAGCACCTTCCAGCTCTTCTTCATCACCGCCGCAGCGGTGCTGCTGATCTCCCTGGTCATCTGCTCCATCACCGTTCAGAGGATGGTGGATCCCCTAAAGGGTATCTGCGCCTTTGCCCATAAGTTTGCCCACGGAGAGGTGGACACCCGGGTCACCGAGTACACCAACCGCAACGACGAAATTGGCGAGCTTGCCATCGCCTTCAACGCCATGGCAGACTCCCTGGCCCAGGCCGAGCAAAAGCGCAGCGAGTTTGTGGCCAACGTCTCCCACGAGCTGAAAACCCCCATGACCACCATCGCCGGCTTTGCCGACGGCATTCTAGACGGCACCATTCCCCCGGAAAAGGAACGGGAATCCCTCCAGGTTATCTCTTCCGAGACCCGCCGTCTCTCCCGCCTGGTCCGCCGAATGCTGGAGCTCTCCCGGCTCCAGTCCTCCGAGCGAGTGGCCGCCCAGGAGCAGTTCGATGCCGCCGAGGTCCTGCTCCGGGTGCTGGTGAGCCTAGAGGCCAAGATCACCGAAAAGGACCTGGATGTTCAAACCGAGCTCCCCGACGGCCCCGTCATGGTCTGGGGCGACCCCGACGCCGTCACCCAGGTCTGCTACAACCTGCTGGATAACGCCGTGAAATTCTCCTCCCTCCACGGCCGGCTCACCCTGAAAATTAACACCAAAGCCGGCAAGGCCTATATCGCCATCGGCAACCAGGGCGAGACCATCCCCCCCGATCAGCTCACCCACATTTTCGACCGCTTCCATAAGGCCGACTCCTCCCGCTCCACCCACAAGGACGGCGTGGGCCTGGGCCTATATATCGTCAAAACCATCCTAAATACCTACAAGGAAGACATCACCGTCACCAGCCAGGATGGCTTCACCGAGTTCACCTTCACCCTTTCTGAAGTATAACCCTTTTCTTCAAAAAAACCGGGAACAGCAGAACCTGCTGTTCCCGGTTTTCCTGTTTCACAGGCCAAAATATTAGGATTTCTTCTTTGGAATCGCCATTCCAATCAGCATACCGCCAAGCAATCCAATCCCTACGCTCAATCCACCCCAAGCAAGCTTCCCAAACAGGGCGAGAATACTCATTCCCAAGCACCCAGCCATAACCCCCAAACACATGCCTAGTGCCATGTGAGTTGCCTTCTCTTCGTCGCGCGCTTCTCCTTTTGTTTTTCGCGTCTCTCTCATCACCTCACCCCCCTTCCTTTGCTATGATATGCCGCGCAAAAAGGCCGGCGCCATAGGCGCCGGTCCTTTTTCTCAATCTTCACACAGACAGGCTGTCACCCGTCACCGGATGACCATACCGACCTTTCGTGCATTCCAAATTTTCTCAAAGGTCGCAGCGTTTTCCCAATACTGGTAGACCTGTCCCCGGTTATAATAGTTATAGGGATCCGAGATAAAGTACCCCTTGTCCGGGTCATATCCGCACACCAGCACCGCGTGGTTGTTGCTCACCAGCTTCTGGACCGTCCCCTCAATATTGTAGCTCCGATAGTATGGGGCGGCCCACCACAGGGTCATGTACCCCACCACGCAGTTGCCTGCCAGCAGCTCCCGCTGCAGGTCCGTGACGGAGGCCCCCCGGAAATCGGCGCAGGCCACATCCCCATTGCAGTAGCTGTTGGAATACTCCGCCAGCTTGGCCGGGTAAATGGTGGTGCGGGTCCGCTTCGAGGTGTCCGGCACATAGGGGGACCCCACAAAGCCCTTCTCCGGGTTGGAAGTGGTCCGGGGCAGGTTGTCCAGGAAGTATTTCACCGTCACATTTGTGGCATACCCCTTGGCCTTCAGGCCCATGAGGGTAGACACTGCCTCACAGCCCACCCAGGCGTAAATGTTGTCAATCTGGCTGATATAGGGCACCTTGGACATCTGATAGGAGCTGGCCACCCGGGTCAGGGCCCCGGTGCTGTCCGCGCTGTATGCCCCCACGGTCTTGCTGATGGCCAGCTTGCCATAGCGGTCCACATAGTACAGCTGGTTACCCACATCGTGGAACCCTGCCTGGAAGGTCATCTGGGTCAGATCCACGCCGGTCCAGGTCTCGCCACTGCCTCCCGCCACAGGCGTGTGGGCCACAGCAGCCTCGGCCACCGTGATCGCAGCCCAATGGCTGGCGGGCACATCGGAAAAGAGCCCCAGGGTCACCAGCTTCTGGGCCTGCGCTGTGTCCCCGGTCCGGCCCAGCATCCGGTTCACCACCGTGCAGGCCTCGGCTCGGGTCAGGCCGTTGTTCGGCAAAAAGGTCCCGTCAGGGTATCCGGCAATCCACCCCGCCGAAGCCGCCGCCCCAATATAGGGGGCCGCCCAGTGCATGGCGGGAACATCCGGGAAGGACGCCGTCCCCGCTACCACAGGCTTCACCTGGACCAAAATCTTCACAAACTCCGCCCGGGTCATCACATCTTCCGGCCGGAAAGTGGCTCCGTCATCAAAGATCCCCAGGGCACACAAGGCCCGCACCGGCTGGGCATACCAGGCGCTGCTGGGCACATCGGTGTAAGAGCAGGTTCCCGTCCCGCTATCGGGGTTCTCAATCAGCCGGTAGATAATCTGCGCCGCCTCGGCCCGGGTCAGGTTGACATCGGGCAGGAAGGTCCCCTCAGGGAACCCTGCGATATACTTCACATGCTCCTGCCGCAAAATGGCCCCAGTGGGCAACACCACTGGCGCTGTCTCCTCTTCGGGTTTCTCCTCTGGCACCTCCGGGGCGTCCTCTTCCGGCAGCGTCTGCACAGGAGATTCCTCTTCAGACAGGTCCTGGGCAGGGTCCGTTTCCTCCGCTGCTTCTTCTGGTAAGTCCTGTGCCACCGTTTCCTGTGTCTGCACGGCCTCCTCTTCTGTCTCTGCGGCAGCCGCCCAAAGCGGCATCATAATCGACAGTATCATGGTACAAACTACAAGCATGGATAGGCTTCGTATTTTCATGTTCTTTGTGTCTTCCCCTTTCTCTTGTGCCAGCAAATTTTTGGTGTTTCATAAATTAGCGATCAAAGGGCATCCCCTTTGATGGTTCAGTTTCTTTTTTTATTTTCTCACAAGATAGCATAAAAAGCAAGAGGATCTCTCCCTTTCCCCAGTAAAAGCAATGGACACGGCTTCGCAAACAGCAAATCCAAAAAATCGTCAAAAAGTGTCCATTTTACAAAAACAGGAGAGGATGATATATTCGCTTCTCGCCCGCCTGCTGCTGGTCACCCTGCTCCTCAGCTGCGCCAGTGTGGCCTCTGCCGCGCCCACTTAGCCCACCTGGCCCTCCACCCGGGCCGACCGCGCCGTGCCCGGGCTGCGTTCACCGCCATGCTTTATAGCGCCCTGGGGAAAAAGCCTTCCTGCTCGCCGCTTTCATCGGGAAACAGCCCAAATCTCTCTTTGCAAAACCCTCTGACGGGCCCTTTGGCCTCGTCAGTGGGTTGGTTCCTTTTTGTTCTTTTCTTGCCGTTACGGCTGAACGGTCGTGGTCCCTGTCTCCTGCACATAGTAGAGTCCAGCCAGGTTCAGGGCCTGCAGGGGATAGAATTGGTATCCATCCAAATAGGTTCGCACAGCCACAAAATCCGCCACATCCTGCAGGTAAACCCCCGCCGCACGCTCCACCAAGCGCTGGGCCGCCTGCTGATACAGGCTGGTCTGGGTCTCCTGATCGGTGGCCGCCGCCGCTTCCTCCAGCAGGCGGTCGTATTCCGGGTCCTGATAGCCGCTGAAGTTCCCCGGGTTGTCGCTGGCCCAGGCCTCCAGCAAGCTGCCGGCACTGAAAACGGTTGTGTCAAAGCCCACCACCGTGCTCTCAAAGTCCCGCTCGGTGTAAACGCTGGTCTGCCAGGTCTCCCAAGACACCGTCCGCACAATGGCCCGGATTCCTACCTCTTCCAGCTGCTCCGCCACCGCCTCGGCAATCTCCTGGCAGATCGCGTCCCGGGTGGGCACCGTAATGGTCATGGAAAATCCATCCTCATACCCGGCCTCTGCCAGCAGCTCCTTGGCCCGGTCCACATCGTTGGAATAGGTATCTGCCAAGCTCTCATCATAATACGCGCCAAAGGCCGGGGAGAAGGGGCCGCTGGCCTTGTTTCCATGGCCGGCGCCCGTCAGGGAGAGGATCCCATCCACATCCACCGCATAGCAAATGGCCTGGCGGACCAGTTCATTGTCAAAGGGGGCCACTTCGTTGTTCAAATACAGGGTCTGCACCTGATTCCGGCTGCCCTCCAGGGTTTTATACACGCTGGCGCTCACCGACTCCAGTTGATCCTGGCTCAGATGGAGGGCCATGTCTAGGGCGCCTGACTCCAAGTCAGCCAGCAGCCTGCTGCTGCTGGAAAAGTGCTGGAAGGTCACCTTTTCTAAATAGGCCTTTTCCCCCCAATACCCCTCAAACCGCTCCAGCACCAGGTCTCCCTGGCCGTCCTCCTCCTGGGCCAGCTGGAAGGGGCCGGTGCCCACCGGCCGGCTGTCTTCCTCTTCCCAGTCAGTTGGGTCGTACCAGTTGTTCGGGTCCTCTCTGCCAGTTCCGCTGGTTTGGCCGTCCCAGTCGTCCAGGTCTTCCCAGTCGTCCAGGTCGTCCCCGTCCGCCGGATCCAGCGCCACCGTCCCTGCTGGGACAATGTAAACCAAGCTCACATAGCCCAAAAAGTCGGGGTCCGCCTGGCGCAAGGTTATGGTAATGGTCCCCTCCTGGTTCGTCACCTGGACCACATTGGAAAGGGCCTCTGCCAGGGCGGGATCCGCTGTGGTTGCCTCACAGGCGGCAAAGGAGGCGATTACGTCCTCCGGGGTCACCACCTTCCCATTGTGGAAGGTCACCCCTTCCCGCAGGGGAAACGCATAGGTCAGCCCATCTTCCGACACCGTGCTCTCCGACGCCACCGCCGGCACATAGTTTCCCTGGGCGTCAGGCTTTACCAAGCCTTCATACACATTAAATAAAATCTCTCTGGTCTCCGCCGCCGTTTCCCCATAGGGTTCCAGGCTGTCGTCCAGGTCCTGCAGGGTTCCAACCACCAGCTCGCCGCCAGAAATGGGCTTCTTCTCCGCGCTGGTTCCCTGGCTGCCGATCCCGCCCACTTCCTGGGGCGCTTCCTCTTGGCAGCCGCAGAGCACACTGACCACAAGCAAGAACGACAGAAAACACGCGAAAATCCGTTTTTTCATAACCTTCTCCTCCCACTGGGGATCCCCAGTGTTATCCTTAAGCCGCTTCCAACGCCTCCGCAGGAAGCCCGCGGCCCTTTCCGACGCGCGGGACGGCAGAAAACGCCCCAGCTTAAAACATATCAAGTATAGCCTACCACCCTTCCCTTGAAATTACAAGGAATTTTTGTCTCTGGCCCTCCTCTTATTTACAGTTCCTCCCAAATCCTGTACAATGAACGTGTTCAAACCCACTCTGTCAGAAAGGCGGCTTCCGATGAAAAGAACCCTCCCCACAGCAGGCCTGCAATACACCCCTTTGACCAAAAAAGCCCTGGCCCTCTGCTGGAGCGCCCACAAAGACCAGCTGGACAAAAGCGGCCTGCCCTATTTCATCCATCCCCTCCACCTAGCCGAGCAGATGGACACCGAAGAGGCCATCTGCACCGCCCTGCTCCACGACGTGCTGGAGGATTCCTCCTGCACCCTAGCCGACCTTCAGCAGGCCGGCTTTCCACCGGCCGTTCTCCAGGCCCTCAGCCTCCTGTGCCACGACCCAGCCGTCCCCTATCTGGATTACATCGCTGCCCTTCGCGCAAACCCGCTGGCCCGGAAAGTCAAGCTGGCCGACCTGGCCCACAACAGTGACCTGGCCCGCCTGTCCACCATCACCCCTGCGGACTTGGCCAGACTGGAAAAATACCGCCAGGCCCAGGCCCTCCTCACCGCTTGTGCCCCATAACACCAAAGATTTTCCCATGAAAAAAGCCGGGGCCCGCCGTTAAAAACGGCGGGTTCCGGCTCTTCTTTTCTTCTGTTAATCTGCAAACAGCGGCGTGGACAAATACCGGTCTCCGGTATCCGGCAGAAGGGCTACGATGGTCTTGCCCTCATTCTCCGGCCGCTTAGCCAGCTGAATCGCTGCCCAAACGGCTGCGCCGGAGGAGATGCCCACCAGAACACCTTCCTGCTTCCCCACCAGCTTGCCCGATGCAAAAGCATCGTCATTGGATACGGGAATCACTTCGTCATAGATCTTGGTATCGAGCACCTCAGGCACAAACCCTGCGCCGATGCCCTGAATCTTGTGGGATCCGGCCACGCCCTTAGACAGCACAGGGGAAGCCTCCGGCTCCACTGCCACAATCTGCACGCTGGGCTTCTGGGCCTTCAAATACTCGCCCACACCTGTCACGGTGCCGCCGGTGCCCACGCCGGCCACAAAGATATCCACCTGGCCGTCGGTGTCGGCATAGATCTCGGGGCCTGTGGTCTCCCGGTGGGTCTTGGGGTTGGCAGGGTTCACGAACTGACCGGGAATGAAGCTATCGGGAATCTCCTTGGCCAGCTCGTCGGCCTTGGCGATTGCACCCTTCATGCCCTTGGCGCCCTCGGTGAGCACCAGCTCGGCGCCATAGGCCTTCATCAGCTGCCGGCGCTCCACGGACATGGTTTCAGGCATCACAATGATGATGCGATAGCCCCGGGCTGCTGCCACAGCGGCCAGGCCGATGCCGGTGTTGCCGCTGGTGGGCTCGATGATAACAGAGCCCTCCTTCAGCTTGCCGCTTTCTTCTGCGTCGTCAATCATGGCCTTGGCAATCCGGTCCTTGACGGATCCGGCGGGGTTAAAATACTCCAGCTTTGCCAGGATCTTGGCCTTCAGGCCAAACTGCTTCTCAATATGGGATAACTCCAGCAGGGGGGTCTTGCCGATCAACTGGTCGGCGGAAGTATAGATAGTAGACATAGCGCAAGGCTCCTTTCAAATCTCAACGCTGCCGCAAACCCCTTTCGCGGCCGGCGTTAACACAAATTATGGTAATTCTGCAATCAGCGGTACATCCACTGGTGCATGGGTGGCCAAAGAATAATCGTCCAGCACTTCCCAAATGGTTGTGCTCACGTTGGAGACGCCAGGGAAATGAGGCAGAGTGGCTCGGCCTTCCTCTGCGCGGCGCTCTGCCGCCTGCCGGGTGGGATAGAGATAGAATCCGCTCCCTTTTACCTGGTTGGGGTCGTCGGTGTTCACCGCCCAAATCTTCCACTTCAAATCTGGCAGATTGTTCATCTTCTGGGTGGCCGCCTCAAAGGGAAAGGCAACGGCAAGGTCCTCAGAAAGATTTCCCGTCTTCCCCGTAAAATCAAACTGGATGTGCAGCAAATAAGACATATCCTCTCCTCACTTCACTGCGGCAAAGCCCTTTTCCAGGTCTGCAATGATGTCATCGATGTGCTCGGTGCCGATGGACAGCCGGATGGTGTTGGGCTTGATCCCCTGGTCAGCCAGCTCCTCTTCGTTCAGCTGGGAGTGGGTGGTGGTAGCGGGGTGGATCACCAGGCTCTTCACGTCAGCCACGTTGGCCAGCAGGGAGAAGATTTCCAGGTTGTCGATGAACTTGTGGGCCTCTTCCTGACCGCCCTTGATCTCAAAGGTGAAGATGGAAGCGCCGCCGTTGGGGAAGTACTTCTCATACAGGGCGTGGTCGGGATGATCCGGCAGGCTGGGGTGGTTGACCTTCTCCACCTGGGGGTGGTTGGCCAGGAACTCCACCACCTTCTTGGTGTTCTCAGCGTGGCGCTCCAGGCGCAGGGACAGGGTCTCTACCCCCTGCAGCAGCAGGAAGGCGCTGATGGGAGCCAAGGTTGCGCCGGTGTCGCGGAGCAGGATGGCACGGATGTAGGTGACGAAGGCGGCGGGGCCAGCTGCCTCCACAAAGGAGACGCCGTGATAGCTGGGATTGGGCTCTGCAATGGGTGCATACTTGCCGCTGGCCTTCCAGTCAAACTTGCCGGAGTCCACGATGACGCCGCCCAGGGTGGTGCCGTGGCCGCCAATGAACTTGGTGGCGGAGTGGACCACGATATCTGCGCCGTGCTCGATGGGCCGGATCAGGTAGGGGGTGCCAAAGGTATTGTCAATCACCAGAGGCAGGCCATGCTTGTGGGCGATGGCTGCAATGGCGTCGATGTCAGGAATGTCAGAGTTGGGGTTGCCCAGGGTCTCAATGAAGACGGCCTTGGTGTTCTCCTGAATGGCGCCCTCCAGCTCTTCCAGGTTGTGGGCGTCCACAAAGGTGGTGGAGACGCCGTAGAGGGGCAGGGTGTGGGCCAGCAGGTTATAGGTGCCGCCGTAGATGGTCTTCTGTGCCACCACATGGTCTCCGCTCTGGGTCAGGGCCTGGATGGTGTAGCTGATGGCAGCAGCGCCAGAGGCCACAGCCAGGCCGGCCACGCCGCCTTCCAGGGCGGCGATGCGGTCTTCAAAGACCCCCTGGGTGGAGTTGGTCAGACGGCCGTAGATGTTGCCGGGATCTGCCAGACCGAAGCGGGCTGCCGCATGGGCGGAGTTCCGGAAAACATAGGACGTGGTCTGGTAAATGGGCACTGCGCGGGCATCGGTTGCGGGATCGGGCTGCTCCTGGCCAACGTGGAGCTGAAGGGTTTCAAATTTATAGTTAGACATGATCGTAATTTCCTTTCTTTTTTAGACAATATAGTTGATGTTTTTTTGAGGTTATGGTTCGGTCAACAACAACACATTCGTCCACATCGGAAATTCGCTCTTAACAGAGAACCAAAGCTATAGTTCATTTCCTCACCTACCTAAAATATCGTCTTTGGTGGCAGCCGGTAAAAAACACGCCGAGAGACTTCTTTCGCGCGTCTCCCGGCAAACCAATGTGTGCTTGCTTTCATAGGGCACAAAGTGGTATCATGCAGGAGAACCGACTGAAATCGCTTCCTTCTGGATCATGGTGCAACAGCTCCAAGAGCAACCCATCATTTTCTGCTCGATGGTCATGGTTGCCTTCTTCATCTCGGTTCCTCCTTTCGTTTGGCTTGCCTACCGTTTAGGTTGGTAATACAATAACACCACTTACCCACTTTGTCAATAGGTTTTAGGAAATTATTTTCCCCTCTTTTTGCGATTTGACCCTTCCTCACAGCAACCCCTGCCTTCGGTCCAGGGTTTTTGGGCAGTTTTCCCAGGAAACCGCCCTCCACTCCCCGCCAGGCGCCCTGGCACGCCCGTGGCAAGCCTCTTGTTCCCCCGCTATTTTCCCCCGCAACCGGCAGTTGACAAATTTCTAAGTCCCCTTGGTTGCTGGCAGCCAGCGGTTTTGCTATCATAAAACCATGCTTAAGCACAGGGAACGCTCCCCAAAAAATCACAGGAGGAACGCTGTATGATATTGGCAGATAAGATTATAGAACTTCGCAAAAAGCAGGGCTGGTCCCAGGAGGAACTGGCCCAGCACCTAGGGGTCTCCCGACAGTCCGTGTCCAAGTGGGAGAGCGCCGCTTCTATCCCTGATTTGGATAAGATCATTAAGCTCAGCCAGCTTTTCGGGGTCAGCACCGATTTCTTATTAAAAGATACCCCAGACCCCAGCCTGACCCAAGCCCTCCCCACCACCGAACCGGAGCTGGCCCCCCTCCGCCGGGTCTCTCTGGAAGAGGCCAACACCTATCTGGACCTGGTCCGCGCCACCGCAGGAAAGGCCGCCCTGGGCGTTGCCCTGTGCATCCTCTCCCCCGTGATTCTCATTCTCCTGGGCGGCCTGGCCGAGGAGGGCACCAATTTTGTCCCCGCCCCTGCCATCGTCTCTGCCGCCGGCATGACCACCCTGCTGGTCTTTGTGGCCGTGGGAGTCTCCCTACTCATTTTGTTCCACAAAAAGCTGGCCCCCTACGACTTTCTGGAGGAAGAGCCCATCGAGCTTTTATATGGCGTCACCGGCATTGTGGAAAAGCAGCAGGCAAAGTACGCCTCCACCCACACCATGTCCCTGGTGGCCGGGGTGGCCCTGTGTATCCTCAGCGCCGTGCCCCTGATGACCAGCGCCGCCTTTGACAGTGACCTGGCCGCCATCTTTGGCGTGGATCTCTGCCTGATCCTGGTGGCCTGTGGGGTCTTTCTCCTGGTGAAATCCTCCACCATCGCCGGGTCCTTCCACCGGCTGCTGGAGGCGGAGGACTACACCCGGGAAAAGAAGCTGTGCTATCGCCAGTCAGAGCCCCTGCGCCGGCTCTATTGGTGCCTGGCCGTGGCCGTCTACCTGGTCTGGAGCTTCCTCACCAACGCCTGGCACATCACCTGGATTCTCTGGCCCTGCGCCGCCCTGCTCTTCGCCGCCCTGCAAGGCCTCCTGGCCGCCCTGAAAAAGACCCCGCCCACCCCGTAACCGCCAAAAAGGCACGGTAAAAGGTAGCTACTCATAAAACAGTATCAACCGACAAACTGAAATAAAGTAAGAAATTTTTAAGTTCAGTATCTTCTCGTCCCTTGATACGGGTTTTATTATGGCACATAGGGTATAATCGCCATTCAACTTGCTTCATGGATGCTCTACATTCCTTTCCGCATGATGTATCAGCCTTTTCTTTTCCCATGATTTGCTTTTGAAATATAACAATCCAACAATCGCAGGTAATATAGGGGAAACTGCCTGACCGATATAGATACCCGTAAATCCAATATGAAATACAAATGCCAAAATCCAACTAACAGATAATCGGACAAATACTGCGTCTAAAAGTGCGTTTATCATAGCGATATTTGCGGAACCCATCCCGATAGCAAACGAATCAAATGTGTACATAACTGCATATATCAAACTGTTTATACCGCAGCACATTCTTAGATATAGAATGCCGTCTTTTATAACCTCTGGACTTTCCGGCTCAAATAACATGATGATTCGTTCCGAAAATAATTGCACCATGATAACAGCAATCAACGTAACCAATAAACTCAAATACAATCCAACTCTTGTTGTTTTCCTCACACGCTCTATGTTGTTTGCCCCTGCATTCTGCCCAACCATAGCAGTAACAGCCTGTCCGATTGCCCAACAGGGCATACCCGCGAACGTATTGATTTTAAGGCCTACGCCGGATGCTGCAGCAACGGATACACCAAACTGATTGAGCATTCCTGTAATTAGAAGGTAAGATATATTGACGATTACCATCTGAATCGCAGTAGGCAATCCGACTTTTAAAACAGTCATCAGTTTATCCGGTTTTATGGCAAAGTGTTTTATCCTAAAAGCAAAGACAAACTTTTTTCTTTTCCAATGAATGACGGATACCAAAAGAGAAACCCCCTGGGAAAAAATAGTTGCATAGGCGGTTCCTGCCGTTCCCATACCAAATGGACCGACTAAAATCAAGTCCAATATGATATTTATAACCGTTGCAATCGCTATAAAATATAGGGGGCTTTTTGAATCCCCAAAGCCTTTCATAATGGAGCAAACTGCAGTATAGCCAAACACAAATACAGTGCCACAGCAGATGATTTTCATATATCCGCAAGCGTCCTGCATGGAACCAGCAGGAACATTCAAAATTTGGAAAAGCGGCTTATATACAAGCAATCCTATTATCGTTACGGCAAATGAAGCAATAAAGGATATTCCGAACAATGTTCCAACTGTTTCGATTTGTCCCTGTTCATCATTCGCCCCCTTATATTGAGCGATTAAAACCGTTCCGCCCATTGTCACGCCGATACAAACTGAATTGATGATAAAACTTATCATAGACGCATTACTGATTGCGGCAAGGCCCGTTTCTCCCACAACATTTCCAATAACAAGCATATCTACAATGCTGTAAAAAGATTGTAAGAGATTGGCAAATAATAGCGGAAACGCAAATATAATCAGCTTCTTCGGTACGCTTCCCGTCGTTAAATCCTGTTCTTCTTTCATTTTCCCAAAATCCTTTCTGAATCAAAAAAAGCAGAGGGCAACCACGATAACGTGCGCCCTCTGCATAATAAACAAAAGGCAGCAGACAAAACATTGCCTACTGCCCAAACATCATAATAACATATCCACGCGAACAAAGCCCCACATGATAAAGTTATGTTGGAGCAAACCTAAATATATATGTTCCCGTGTCTTTTAGGCTCCGTACAATGTTTTGAAGTATCAAATTGTGCGGAGCTGTATTCAATGCAAAATTTTCCAAATAACATCGTACTCACCCTTTCTGAAAACCTATTATAAAATAATTATAGCAATTCCCGTATGTGTTGTCAATCGCCCTACGTCTTTACGGAATGACCTGCAAAACGGAGAAACGGCATGGCCCGCAAGCTATGCCGTTTCCCGAAAACATTTCTAATACTGTCTTATGCGTGCCGCCCTAATTGCCGTGCCTTTTTGTTTGGTGTTCTCTTACAGCAGGTGCTTCCGCAGCTCCTCCCCGGACAGAGGGGAGAGGTAAGCCGGCGGCACGTCAAAGACGGTCTTACAGCCGGTCTGGCCTTCCCGGTTCATGCGGCAGACCGCCCGGGCATAGGCCACCAGCACCGAGGCGGTGAACTCCGGGTTGGAGTCCAGCTTCAGGCTATACTCGATGACGTGGTTGTTTTCTCCCTCTGCCCCGGTCTTACCGGTGTGGATCACAAAGCCGCCGTGGGGAATCCCAGCGTGGTCCCGCTCCAGCTCCTCCTGGGAGATAAAGTGGACGGTGGTGTCATAGTCGGAAAAATAGTTGGGCATGGTGACGATCTCCCGCTCAATGCGAGCCAGATCGGCCCCCTCTTCCGCCACCACGAAGCACTCTCTGGTGTGCTTTTCCCGGGTGGTCAGCTCCGGTGCGCTGCCGGCCCGCACGGCCTCCAGGGCACGGGGCACAGGGATGGTGTACTGCCGGGCATCCTTCACCCCGTCGATCCGACGGATGGCGTCAGAGTGCCCCTGGCTGACCCCCTTCCCCCAGAAGGTATAGCTGGTCCCCTGGGGCAGGATGGACTGGGCCATGAGCCGGTTCAGAGAGAACATGCCGGGGTCCCAACCCACAGAAATGGCCGCCACTTTGCCGCCGGCTCTGGCCGCCTCATCCACCGCCTCAAAGTGCTGGGGGATATGGGCGTGGGTGTCAAAACTGTCCACCACGTTAAACAGCCGGGCAAACTGAGGGGTCTGCTGGGGCAGGTCCGTGGCGCTGCCGCCGCACAGGATCATCACGTCGATCTGGCTGGCCATGGCCTCTGCCTGGTCCAGGGGGTAAACTCCCACGCCCTCTGTGGCGATGCTCACCCCAGCAGGGTCCCGCCGGGTGAACACCCCCACCAGCTCCATATCCGGGCAATGGCGCACTGCCTGCTCCACCCCACGGCCCAGGTTGCCGTAGCCTAAAATTCCAATTCTTGTCCGCATAACGTTTCTCCTTTTCCTTCTGGTTTTTCAAAAAACCTTTCTTGACGGTAGTATTTTACTCCATCTGAAACCCCGCCGCAACCCCCCATTGCCCGTCTTTTCCGGTGCTCCAAAAGCAGCATAGCGCGCAAACCTCCCCCCTCAGCCGCCATCGACCGCTGGGAGGGGAGGTTTTTTCGGGGACAAGCACGCCGCCCGTTCCTGTTTATTCCTCTGAAAGATTTTCCGTGCAAAACAGCTGAATGGAGTTCTCCACCATGGCCTGGTCATAGTCTGTGGCAATGCCAGAGGCCAGCCAATAGGCATACTCCCCTGCATCATACTGGCCCAGGGCTTCCAGATCGCTGCCATAGCGGAACTCAATGTGATAGGTGGTCTCCGGGGTGTCCGGCGCGAAGCAGAAGTAAGTAAACTCGCCAGAATCCGCGTCCTCGCTCTCAAAGACATACAGACCTCGAATCTCTTCCATCCCAACATAATGATAGGTGTGGGAGAACAGCTCGTTGCCCGACACATCATATCCCCGGATGGTGGCGGCATCCCCCATCACCTCCAACGTATGCAGGCCCTGGGTAAAGCCGCAGAAATAAGCTCCGCCGCCCTCTTTGTAGGCTTCCACGGCATCCTCGCCATAGATCTCAGCCGTCACCATGGACGCCAGCATCTCATAAGCTGCCGCTGCATTTTCTTCGCCCACCAGCTCCCCGCTGTCTTTCAGCCAAAGGTCCTCATATTCGTCAGCCAGGACCACCGGCCAAAGCTCCTGATAGGTGCCGGTAAGGTCCACCAGCAGCTGCTCTGCCGCCCCTTGGGTTTCGTCGGTGGTGGTTTTGTCAGTCTGCTGGGGTTCCGCCGGGTCACTGCTCTCGCTTCCACAGCCAGCCAGCAGGGATAGGGCCAAAACAAAAACAAAAAGCAGGCTTGCCACATTTTTCTGTATCATACAGAAGTCCTCCTCGTAAAAAATAGGTGCATCGATTAGCATTCGCTAACCAACGCACCCATTTTCTCCAAATTTTCTCTCAATTACAAGGACCAAAAGGGCGGCCTCTATCCAAACGGACAAAAACCAGCCGCCGGCCTTTCCTTATCTTATCTACTTATTCTTATTTAACGTTCAAAGCTCACGATATAAGAACCTAAAACCTGTTCACACAGGATTGCCGCTGCATTTTCCACAGAAAAAACCTGTTTTTTATATCGCTTTTTTGGCTCTGTTGCAAACGCAGGAAGCGTTTTTCCAATACTGGTTCCATGTGCGTCATTTTCCGAAAAACTCCATGCAAACTCACAATCGCAAAACTGTTTATTCGCATCTATCTTTTCAGCTGGATGAAATTCCACAGTTTCTCCAAGGAAAAAACATCCATCATTATCTTTTTCTGCGGGGCAGCCTCCCTCAATGCCAACACCCGTAAAGGTAATCGTTAGAAACGGCAAAAAAAAGTTTACGGATTTTTTGATTCTTTGATAAGAAATCGCTGAATGTGTACTATTCCAATAAGCAATATTAAGCCATCCGCGCTTTCCATAAGCTTCTACTGCGGTATTAAATTCAATATACACCGTTTCCACAATGTCCTGTCGGATTTCTGCGTTGATTCTGAAAACAGGCCGAAGAGATATGAATCCTTCCGGTAAAAATGCACGAATCCTATCCTGTTCTACACCATAAGCCATAACAAACTGTTCAACTTTCATTGTTCCAGATTCCCTTCTTCATTGACCCCATAAGGGCCAGCATAAAATTTCCCAAGGACCAAAAGGGCGGCCCCTATCCAAACGGACAAAAACCGGCTGCCGGCCTCTCCCTTACGTTCCAATTCTTTCCCGGCTCTCCCGGCGGAAGGCCGTGGGTGACATGCCATAGGCCCCCTTAAAGGCGCTTGCAAATTTATTGGGATTTTCATACCCAACTTTCCCTGCAACCTGTGCAATGGAATCCTCCGTCCGCAGCAGCAACCGCTGGGCCTCCTGCAGCCGGTAGGCTTTCAGGTAAGCATACACCGAAACCCCATACACCTTGCGAAATCCCTTTTTCAATGCGGTGGGCGATAGCCCAACCCGCCGGGAAAGTTCCTCAATGGTATGATGTTTTCGGAGGTCCTCCACCATACTCTCACGGACCTCCTTCAGCTTCTGCACATGGCTGCTGTTGAGATACGCCCGGTCGTCAACGGCGGCCTCCCTCTCCAGGTCGCTTAAAAACAGCAGCAGCTCCAGAATTTTTACCGTCAGATACCCCTGCTTCCGCTGTTCCCGAACAGAATACAACTCCGAAAAAATATGGGCAATCGACGCATTTGCCCGCACAATAAACAGGTGGTTCTCCCCGCAAACCAGGGAGAAGATGTGCTCCAGATCAATGGAGAGCAGATCCATCGTTCGCCGCAGGTCCTCTGTCAGCCCGTCCAGTTCCAGGAAGATACTGATACCATGGTAATGACTGGTGGGAAAACACGCATCCCGAAAGGACTGGTTCCGCCCCCCGATGGCAAAATCCCCTGGAGCCATATAGCAGCAGGTTTGGCGCCCCACCCTGCATTCATATCGGCCCTCCCGGCAGTGGTTGATTTCGATCACCCGGTCGGATTGCCCCTGATCTTGGTTGCAGTATCCCATATGGAGATCATTGTAAACCACACGGATTCCGGGCAGCACATCATACACCGAAATCACCCCAACCCCTGTGCGGTTGTGCAGGTGGTAAATCTTTCCCATTGCTCCGTTTGCTCCCTGCTCCACAGGGTTTCCATACAGGGCCACAATGTCAAACGGCTGCTCCTGCGGCAGCAACATGGGCTGTTCTGCGGCACGTGGTCTTTCTTTTTCCACACAATCCCCCCGTTATTGCGTTGCCGCCTGGTTTTCTGAGAGGACATCCACCACAATCTCCGCCCCTTTTCCAATAAAATGGATCTTTTTCTGGCTGAAGACCTCTCCCTGTTCCGAAATCGACACCAATGCAACCCCAAGCTGGTCCTCTTCGGTGGCCTCCGTGCTCCCCATCAAGGTCGTCCACAGGATGGAAACGTCCGCCGCCGACAGGGGCTGGTCATACTCCACCACATACTGCGTCTCCTCAAAAAAGCTAGAATTGGAGTCTGCCACCACCACAATATCCTTGTCCTGGGTTTGATAAACTTGCACGCTGTACTCTACAATCGCATCCTCGGTATCTACATAGTTTTCGTTGGGCGAAACCCTCTCCTCATAAATTAGCTCCCCAATTGGGGCCGTCTCCTGGGCGGTACAGCTCACCAGCACGCTTCCCACCAGCGCCGCCCCAACCAAGAGCCCCCACAGTCTGCTTTTCCGCAAATCGAACACCTCACTTTACATTGGCACAAAAGCGCCGCCACAGATCTTCGCCACCGCATAATGAATGGTGGCCGCCTCAAACACGCCGGTAAACAGATAGTACCAAAATCCCTCAATCTGCATATTTTCCTGGCAAATAAGCCCCAAATACACCAGCATGTACAGCCCAACCATCAGCTGCGCCGCTTGCCAGGCGTATCGATACTTCCGAATAAACAAAAACACCGCCAAAGCAGTGGCAAACCCAATATAGCTAAAGTTAAACAGATAAAAACAAGTTATCCTTCGTCAGCCAAAGCGCAATCGCCACCCCTTCAAACGTCGCCAGCATCACAACCGGCAGCCAATATTTTTCACCTCAAACCTCCATATATCTTCAGCTAACAATTTGCCAACGGAGTTTTCCTAAAAGGCACCACAGAAAGTCTCCATAAAAAATATTCGCGTTCCTTTAATTGTACTTTCTCATTGGAATGCCAGAACAGACAACACGCACATCGTTCATCTGATTCTGCCATAGCACCTTTTTTATCCCTAATTCAAACACATCACCCTCTTTAACAAATGGATTGACCATTACTTGTTTTATACTTTTGGGGTAAAACCTATAGTCTATAAAAGGAATCAAAACATTACCACGCCGAAACTGACCTATTTCTATAATGTCACCATCTGTCTCATTTGACAATAATAGGTTTTCTGGAATTCTTAATACAATTCTATATTCTTTTTCATGTTCAAAAGCTTTATTTTTGAAGAAACATCGCATATTATTGATAGCAGCTTTAAAAGTAGATAATATACGATCTTTATATTTTTCAACATTGTCGCCTGCTTCATCGTATATCTCCTGTAATCTATCTAGCAGCTCCCTTATGCATTTTTCTTTATCTTCTAT
>DBEYYM010000149.1:0-19497 GCA_048184675.1 Evtepia sp.
TTGCCGCTGCCGGGGCCGGGGGCGGTGACCACCACCAGGGAGCGGGAGGTCTCTACAAATTCATTCTTGCCATAGCCCTCTTCACTGACGATGAGGGGGATATCATAGGGATAGCCGGCGATGGGGTAGTGGCGGTAGACCTTGAGCCCCAGCCCCTCCAGCTGGGCCTGGAAGATCTCTGCAGCGGGCTGGCCGCTGAACCGGGTGAGAACCACGCTGCCCACCTGGAAGCCAAAGCCCCGAAAGGCGTCGATAAGCCGCAGGGTATCGGTGCCATAGGTGATGCCCAGGTCGCCCCGCACCTTGCTTTTTTCAATGTCCATGGCGGACACGGCCACCACGATTTCCACCTGGTCCTTCAGCTGCATGAGCATGCGGATTTTGGAATCAGGGTGGAACCCCGGCAGCACCCGGGAGGCGTGGTTGTCGTCAAAGAGCTTTCCGCCAAACTCTAGGTAGAGCTTCCCGCCAAACTGGTTGATGCGGGAGCGGATGTGCTCAGATTGCATTTCCAGATATTTATCGTTGTCGAAACCAAGCCGTTCGATCATATCTATGCGCTTCCTCTCATTTCTCTCTGTTGCTCCGGCAAAGGTACCGGAAATAACGATTTCTCTTGGGAATAATGTACCAATGATTGTATGAAAAGTCAATATACAGAGATGAATATTATAAAAAATGACGAAGATATCCGTCTTGAGAAAACAAATGAAAAAATCTGCCTGTGCAAGCTGACAGGAAAAAGAACCATGCTCTATTGCCTGCCATCAATTTTTATGGTATAATTTGACGTTCAGAAAAGACAGAATACCCAAGAGACCTATGGTATGATTCTAAATAGCAACAAGGAGCTATCTAATTATGCTGGAACTGAAAGGACTTTCTTATCAGGTGGAAGACAACGGGGGACAGACAGATATCCTCCGGGGCATCGACCTGACCATTGAAGACAATAAGTTTGTCGTGATTACTGGCCCCAACGGCGGCGGCAAGACTACCCTGGCCAAGACCATTATGGGTGTGGCCCAGTCCACCGGCGGCCAGATTATTTGGAATGGCACGGACATTACCGCGCTGTCCATTACAGAGCGGGCCAAGCTGGGCATCAGCTATGGCTTTCAGCAGCCCCCCCGGTTTAAGGGGATGAAGGTGCGGGATCTGCTGGGCCTGGCCGCAGGGAACAAGAACCTGTCCCGGGAGGAATGTTGTTCCTACCTGAACCGGGTGGGGCTGTGCGCGGCAGACTATGTGGACCGAGAGGTGGACACCGCCCTCTCCGGCGGCGAGGTTAAGCGCATTGAGATTGCCACCATCCTGGCCCGCCCCAGCGGCCTGCTGATCTTTGACGAGCCTGAGGCCGGCATTGACCTGTGGTCCTTTGCCAAGCTCACGGAGACCTTCCGGGTTCTCCATGGCAGAGGGAACAACACCATCATTGTCATCTCCCACCAGGAGCGGATCATTGACCTGGCTGACGAGATTGTGATGATCTCCGGCGGCAAAGTCCTCCGCCACGGCCCCAAGGAGGAGATTATGCCCCATATCCTGGCCGACACAGGCGGGATGTGCAGCTTCTTGCAGCCAAACAGCGACAGCTGCCGCCAAACGAAGGAGGGTTGAGCCATGAACAAAGTAGACACCCGGCTGCTGCGGGAGATTGCAGACCTGGAGGGCACGCCCAAAGGGGCCTATAACATCCGAAAAAACGGCAAACTGGATTCCCGCAGCACCACAGCCAACATCGACATTGTCACCAAGGAAGACAAGCCCGGCATCGATATCCACATTAAAGCTGGCACCAAAAACCAGTCGGTTCATATCCCCGTCCTCATCACCGAGAGCGGCCTGGATGAGCTGGTTTACAATGACTTTTTCATCGGCCCTGACTGCGATGTGGTCATCGTGGCCGGCTGCGGCATCCACAACGCCGGAAGCCAAAAGTCTGAGCACGACGGTGTGCACACCTTTCATGTGGGGGAAAACTCGAAAGTCCAGTATGTGGAAAAGCACTACGGCGAGGGAGAGGGCACCGGCGAGCGGATTATGAACCCCCAGACTGTGGTTTACCTGGAAAAGGGTGCCTCCATTCAGCTGGACACCACCCAGCTGCGGGGGGTGGACTCCACCAAGCGCTACACCAAGGTGGTGGTGAAGGAGGGAGCCGAGGCGGTCATCAACGAAAAGCTCCTAACCCATGGCAAGCAGGTGGCCGAGTCGGAAATGGACATCATCCTGGCTGGGGAAGAGGCCAGCGGGCGGGTGATCTCCCGGTCCGTGGCTCAGGATGAGTCCCAGCAGATTTTCTATCCCCGGATGATTGGCGACGCCGCTGGGTTTGGCCATGTCCAGTGTGACTCCATTCTCATGGGCAGCGCGAAAATCCAATCCATTCCCGCCATCACGGCCAACCACCCCGACGCCCAGCTGATCCATGAGGCCGCCATCGGCCGGATCGCCGGAGACCAGATCCTCAAACTCATGACCTTGGGCCTGACAGAGGAGGAGGCAGAGGAGGAAATCCTGAATGGCTTCCTTGGGTAAAGAGGCAGGCTACTATGTGAAGGAGGACCCCCAGCTGGGGCAGATCCGTGGCATGGATCCCTGGGCAGTGGAAAACGGCATCCACTTGATCCGCATGGAGGAGGATGCCGCCGAGGGGATTATGATGATCCGGGAGAGCAACCAGCAGCAGTACGGCACGGTCCATGGGGGAATGCTGGTGGCCTTTGCCGACACCATCGCCGGCCACAGCCTGGTTCCCTATGGCAAAATGTGCGTTACCCAGGGCAGCACGGTGAACTTCTTGCGGCCCGCTTCTGGGGCCTATCTGTTTTGCCGGGCCACGCCGGTTAAGGTGGGAAAGCGCATCTGTGTGGTCTCTGTGGAGCAGCGCAACGACCGGGATGAGCTGGTTACCACGGCGCTGTTTACCTTTGCTGTGGCAAAAGAGATCTCGCCCGTTACGCTGCCTCCCAAGCACCCTACCCTGCAGTTTTAAGGGGTGCGGCCCTTTGTTGAAACGATGCAAAAACCGGAGCAGATGGCTCCGCTCCGGTCTTTCCTCGTATTAAATGTCCCAATCCTCAAACTCATCGTCGCAGGCGTCCTCTGCGCAGGGACAGGTGCGGCAGAGCAGTTCCTTCTTGGTCTGGACCTTGGCCCAAAGGCAGGCCAGCCAGTCGGAGATCCGCTCCATGTTGGCCATAACCAGGCAGATGATAGCGGCCAAAGCCAGGACTGTGGCAGTGATTTTCAGGATTAAATTCGTGATTTTCATACAAAAAACCTCCAAGATACAGTTGCGCGGGTTCCGTGGTGTATGGTAGTATTCTACATGATAACGCGCAAAAATACAATCCGAAAGTGTATTTTTTCCACAGGTTTCTCATAGAATGACCGGCGCCCTGGCGGCCCGGCACGGAAAGGAAAGGGTTCAACGTATGCGGTTTCAAAATGATAAAGGCGAGATCCAGATCAGCAGCGAGGTCTTCACCACCATTACCGGGGCAGTTGCCACCAGCTGTTTTGGCGTGAAGGGCATGGCCGCCCGGTCCAAAAAGGACGGCCTGGTCCACCTGCTGCGCAGCGAGTCCATGGCCAAAGGGGTCCGGGTCATCTTTGAGGAAGATGACACCGTTTCCATTGAGCTGCACATTATTGTGGACGCAGGGGTCAACCTGACAGCGGTAAGCGACTCCATTATGAGCGAGGTCCGCTATGCTGTGGGGAATATGACCGGCGCCCAGGTCCGGGCGGTGGACGTCTATGTGGACTCCATGCAGATCGACTGAGAGGAGAGAGAAGAGGAACTATGGTACAGTCAGTTGACGGCAAGATGCTGGCGAGGATGCTCATCCACGCCTCCGCTTCTCTGAATGCGGAAAAGCAAAAAATCAATGAACTCAATGTTTTCCCAGTCCCCGATGGGGACACGGGCACCAATATGGGCCTGACCATCGGCACTGCAGCGGCAGAGCTGAAGCAGAAGGCCCCCACCACCGTGGGCAAGGCCAGCGCCATCTGCGCCTCGGCCATGCTGCGGGGGGCCCGGGGCAACTCTGGCGTCATCCTGTCTCTGATCTTCCGGGGCTTCTCCCGGGCGATGAAGGACAAGGAGGAGATGGACGGCATCGACCTGGCCGACGCCCTAAATGCCGGTGTCATCGCCGCTTACAAGGCCGTGATGAAGCCGGCAGAGGGCACGGTCCTCACCGTCTCCCGTCTGGCGGGAGACCGGGCTGGCCGGGCGGCAGAGGAAAACACCGCCTTTGAATATGTCCTGGAGTCTGCCATTGATCGGGCACAGGAGGCCCTGGATGACACCATCAACCAGAACCCCGTGCTGAAAAAGGCCGGCGTGGTGGATGCCGGCGGCATGGGCTTTGTCATCATCCTTCAGGGCATGCTGGACGAGCTCCGCGGCGTGGCTGCGCCCCAGGAAGGGGAGACGGAGGCTGCCGAGCAGAAGGAGAAAGCAGACTTTGGCGCTCTGGCAGATGAGGAGATCACATTTACCTACGACACGGTTTTTATTGTCCGCCGGACCACTGACAAGCCCCTGGAAGAGTACCGGGCCTATTTGGAGAGCATCGGCGACAGCCTGGTTATCGGCGAAGGAGACGAGGAGTTCAAGGTCCACGTCCACACCGATATCCCTGGCGAGGCACTGACCAAGGCCCAGGAGTATGGCACCCTGGAGCTGGCCAAGATTGAGAACATGCGCACCCAGCGGGATCAGCTGGCCGCCGGGCAGCAGGCCCAGAGCACCGACGACCTGGAAGCCATTGAGGAAGAGCTGGAGGCTATGGAGCAGACCAATGCCGCCCCGGAGAAGAAATACGGCTTTGTGGCCGTGGCCGCTGGGGAAGGCCTGGCCAAGGTCTTCTTTGACCTGGGGGTTGATGGCGTCATCAGCGGTGGCCAGACCATGAACCCCTCCACCGAGGATATCTTGAAGGAGATTCAGAAAACCCCGGCAGAGATCGTCTATGTGCTCCCCAATAATAAAAACATCATCATGGCCGCCCAGCAATGTGTGGACTTGGTGGAGGATAAAAAGGTGATTGTCCTCCAAGCCAAAACGGTCCCCCAGGGAATCTCCGCCATGATCGCCATGAACCCCGACAGCGAGGAGGCGGAAAACACCGCTGCCATGGAAGAGGCCATGAGCCTGGTGACCACCATGGAGATTACGTATGCCGCCCGGGACTCTGAGTTCGACGGCAACTCGATTCAGGCTGGCGACTATCTGCTGCTGGTGGATAACCAGCTCTTTGGCACCGAAAAGGACCTGGATGTGGCCCTGGAAAAGCTGGCCAAGGAGAGCCAGAACCGGGGCGGGGAGTTTATCAGCATCTTCTACGGCGAGGGGGTCCAGCAGGCCCAGGCAGAAAAGGCCCTGGCCCACTTCGAGGCCAACTGCCCCGATGCCGAAATCACCATGCTGGAGGGCAGCCAGCCAGTGTATCATTACCTCATTTCTGTGGAATAAACGAAACCCTATGCAGGGGCGCGGGCGACTTTTTCCCGCGCCCTTTTTCTCTTTGCGATGGGAAATGTCCAAGGATTCGCGGTTTATGTCCAAGACAGTTTGGCCTGCGTGTGGCATACTAAAAGGACAGAAACAGAGAAGGAGGGAGAAGATGGATCCCGTTCAAATTGGCGCATTCATTGCCGCCAGGCGGAAGGCCCAAAACATGACCCAGGAGGCCCTCGGAGAGCGGCTGGGGGTCACCAACAAGACCATCTCCCGGTGGGAGACGGGGACCTATCTGCCGGACATTGGGCGGCTGCAGGAGCTTTCGGATCTTTTGGGGGTCAGCGTCAACGAGCTTTTGGCGGGGGAGAAATTAGAAGACCCCGAACAGTTTGTGCAGAAAGCCGATGAAAACTTGATCCAGGCACTGGCCCAAAGCAGTGCCTTTGGGTGGAAGGAGCGGGCTGCCTTCTTCCGGCAAAAGTGGCGCAGGGAGCACAAAGCATATCTTGCCCTGTGGATGGGGGGATGGATCTGCGCCTGTGCCGTTACGGTCGCTTTGAGGCAGCCCATCTTGGTGGGGGCCGTGTGCCTGGCCGGGGTTTTCCTTTATGGGCATGTCCACAACCAGATGATGATCTATGTGGAGGCGAAAGCCTTTGACGGAAAAGAGCAGGGGAACGGGACGGGCTCCCATGGAAGCAATGCCCACGAACCGGCGGGAGAATGACACAGACGCGGAAAGGCAAAGCTTTTCCGCGTCTGTGTTTTCTGCCCGCGTGGGGCGGGGCTCCCGTTGAAAACGGGCTTTCAGGTTCCTTTATATTTGCGCCTGGTGGCAATGCCGCCACGGATGTGCCGCTCGGCCTTGTTTCGATCCAGAACCTCTTTGACCTGCAGGTACAAAGGCCGGTTAAAGGCCGGCAACCGCTGGGACAGGTCCTTATGTACGGTCGACTTGCTGATGCCGAACTGCTTTGCTGCGGCTCGGACGGTCGCCTGGTGCTCGATGATGTAAAGGGCCAGGTCACAGGCGCGTTCTTCAATATCAGTCCGCAAGTTCCACCACTCCCAACATTGTCCGTGTCACCACTGTATGCAGGGTGGGGCGGAAATAGAAGCGCACCGGGAAAAAAGCCTGCCCCCAGCCGGCCGTCTCCCGGGGAGATGGGGCTGGAGGCAGGGTGGGCTTGGGCATCAGGACTCCATGTGGCGGCCTAAAAACCCGGCAATGGTCTGGGCCAGCTTATACTCTGACTCGCCGACGGTTACATGCTCTTTCTCACAGAGAAAAGCGACGCAGCCCAGCACATCTCCCTCTGAGAGGATGGGAGCGGCGGTGGAGATCACATAGCGGTCGCTGTAGTCGCTGACAGGCAGGGCGGGGGACCCCTCCTGGTGCTGATAGATCTGGCGCCCCTCCATGATCTGGGACAGGGCGGGGGAGATGTTTTTATCCGTCAACTCCCGCCGCCCACCCCCGGCCACAGAGATGCAGGCATCCCGGTCGGTGATGGTCACCATCTTCCCAGTGGTTTTATACAGGGACTCACAGAGTTGGGCGGAAAAATCTCCCAGGCCGCCCATGAGAGAATACTTCTTAAACACGACCCCGCCGTCACCGTTGGTAAAGATCTCCAAGGGGTCGCCTTCGCGGATGCGCATGGTGCGGCGGATCTCCTTGGGAATAACCACGCGGCCCAGGTCGTCGATGCGGCGCACGATTCCAGTTGCTTTCATATGGTAAATGCCTCCTGCAGTGTTTTTTGCTCTACAGTCAAAGGGCTTGCTGTTATCCGTGACCCGAGGTCGGGCCCTATGGCACAAAATTATCTTGCAGCCATTTTCTGTTGGAACGTCCCTTAGTATTTGCAGGATTCTTTTCCCTATACTCGCCGGAAAAACTGGAAGATGTTGCTGGCAGAGCCAGTGAAATAAAATGAAAAAACAAAACCACGCTTTTATCAAAAAGCGTGGTTTTATGCAGCGCCTGGAAGGGCCTCTTACCCGCCAAGGTAAGAGAGCAGCAGATCTGAGGTGGTCTGCTCTGTCATATTCCAGCGGCACAGGGCGTACAGGCTTTGGGGCAGGCCCCGCACCAGCACATTGCGGCTGTCAGTCCGGGTGGACAGGGTGACCGGAATCCCTGCTTGATGGACCAGGACCTCCGTCAGGTCGTTGTAATATCCGCTGGGATAGGCCAGGGCGCAAAAGCTAGTGCCCAGCTCCTGCTGCCACACCTGGGTGTAGGTTTCCAGGTCTTCGTAAAAGGCCTGGGCATACTGGGCCTCGCTCTCGCCTTCTAGGGGAAGCATGGAGCTGCGAATGGCGTTTCCCGTTTCGTAGTCCGGCCACTGGTGCATATCGTATGTGTGGGACTGCAGGTCGATGACGCCGGAGCGCAGCATCTCCCGGGCTTGGTCATAGGTGAAATGGGGCGTGATGGCATAGCTGGTGTCTTTATAGAATTCCTTGCCCACAGAGACCCCAATGGGGAAAATGGTGGCCTTCATGCCGTATTGTTTCAAAAGGGGATAAGCCAACTCGTAATTGCTGAGGTAGCCGTCGTCGATGGTGATGCACACTGGGTGGTCTGGCAGGGTGCCGCCGTGGTAGACGTAGTTGATGAGATCTTGGAAAGTGACGGGGGTATAGCCCGCCTCTGCCAGGGTGCGAAGGTGCTCGGCAAAGGTCTCCGGCGTGACGACCATGTCGCTATCTGACTGGGTGGAAAAGTGGTGATACAGCAGGACGGGAACGTCCACCGTGTAGCTGCTCTCTTCCGGAACGGGCGGCGAGGCGAAGAGATCCTCAAAATAAGCCTGGCAAGTGTCGGCGGTAATATACGCGCCAAACCGTTCGGGGCGATAGACCTGGTCATTGCCAAAGATTTCTGCCAGCACCATGGTGCCCACTGTGTTGCGGAAGTGGGTGGCGTCGTAGAAATACCGGCTGTCGTAGGAGATGGGGGTGCAGCTGAAATCCCAGTAATCCACCACCTGGGCCAGGGACATCTTGTATTCCAGCAGGGTTGCCTGGTCATAGACCTCCCACTGGGCGGAATAGACCGGGGAGGCGATGACAATGAGATCCACGCCCTTGGCCTGGCACAGATCGCGGATCTCAGCCACCGACTGCACACATTCCTGGATATAGGGAAGGGAAGCGGTGTCTTCAGAGACCACAAAATCTTCCCCGTGGGCTGCGGTATAGACTGCGGGGTCCCCGATCTTTTCCACGTCCCGCACCCGCTTATCGTAGCAGCCGGAGGTGGTGTCGAAGACATCAAAAACCTGCGGAAGCTCCGTGTCCTGGAGCTTGGCTTTCACTTTATCGATGGAATACTGGGGGTTGCAGAAGGCGTACTTCAGGTAAAACAGGGGGAGGCTCTTTCCGCTGGCCAGGGCGTGCATCTGTTCATTGGGATCGCCCTCTCCCTCGTCATAGCTGTTGGCCTCGTTGATGCCCAGGTTTAGGACGAGGTGCTTCACTTCGTAGTGCTCCAGGAGGTAGGCGGCAAACTCACAGTAATCCTTGGTGTCGCAGCCATAGACAAAGAGGTTGTAGAAGTTGGCGTCCAGGTAGCGGTTCAGCTCCTCCACATTGTAGGAGGCGGCAGAGGAAGAGCCGATGACATAGGAATCGTACTCTTGGTGGTGCTCTTCCAGATAGGCCAGCTTGGCCACCCGGGGGTTGTTGGTCTCGTCATAACTGTACCAGTTTAAGATGGGGTCGCCAAAGACGCCAAAGGGATCCACCAGGATATTGAACCCAGCGCAAAGGGCCAGAACCAACACAACGGCGGCAGCGAACAGGACAAGCCACTTTTTGGACGACATGGGAACCTCCTACACATTTTCATAAACATAGGCAATGGCTGTGTAACTTGTGTTCAGATAGACAAAGGCCACCAGCAGGAAGACCTCCACAAACAGCACCAAAAACTGCACAGGGCCGGATTGCTTTTCCAGGGTCTTGCGAATGGGAATGCCCTTTTCCTGCAGGCAGCTGACGCAAAGCAGCACCGCACAGGCCAGCAGAAGCTGCAGCCAGGTAAGGCCACTCAGACCGAAACAAGTGAAGGTGGAAAGCCCCAGAGAGGACCAGCCAAAATGGCGCACCGTCTGCCACAGCATCCGCAGGGCCTGGAGCAGGCTGGTGGAGCGGGAGAAGTACCGGCCGATGATCACCAGCAGGCAGGTGCGCAGCACCTGAAAGACCCGAAACCACCGGGTATCTTTGGTGATCCCCAGCCGCTCTTTGGCCCGCCGGAACGAGGGGCCACACAGCATGGAAAGGGAGATGACCCCGCCATTCCACAGGCCATAGGCAATGTTGCTCAGCCCGGGCCCCTGCCACACACCCACGGCCAGAAAGACCACCACCGTTGCGATGCACGGGACGGCCAGCTTGCCTAGCCGGGGGTTTAGGACCTTCCGCAGCCGTTTGCCCAGGCGGTTCATGGGGGCGGAGAGGGCCAGGGGATAAAAGAGGTAATCCTTCATCCACTCGCCCAGGGAGATGTGCCACCGGCGCCAGAAATCGTCCATAGAATGGGCGAAGTAGGGCCTGCGGAAGTTTTCCTCCATCTCCACCCCAAACAGTTGGGAGGCGCCCCGGACCAGGTCGGTGCCGCCGGAGAAGTCGCAGTACAGCTGGAGACAGTAAAGAGCGGAGCCCAAAAAGGCTACCGCACCACTGTACTGAGGAAAGTTGTTGAAGACCTCTGTGACCGCCCCGGATAGGGGATCGGCAATAAACACCTTCTTGAGCATGCCCCACATCATCAGCTGAATGCCGTATTTTAGGTTGTCGGCGGAAAAGTCGTTGCCCTGGATCAGCTGGGGGTGGAGCTTGTCAAAGCGGTTGATGGGGCCCTGGATCATCTGGGGAAAATAGGAGACGAACAGGGCGTATTTGAGAAGGTTTGCTTCTGGCTTTACCCGGCCCCGATATGTGTCAATCAGGTAGCCGGAGGTTTGGAAAATGTAGAAAGAGATCCCCAGGGGCAGCAGCAGCGCCAAAGGGCGGAACTGGAAGCTGCCCCCAAACAGGGTCAGCAGGCTGTTCAAGCTGCCCAGCCAGGCGTCCAGATACTTAAACAGGGCCAAGGTGGCAAAGTTCAACACCAGAATGGCGGCAAGAACCCTTCGGCGGCGGTGCTTAAAACGCTGCTTGACGGAGCGGCGGTCCACCCCCTCTGCCGATAGGGCGTCCTTCTCCCGCAGGTGGAGGGCGCCCAAATAGCGGGCAGCGCCGTAAGTGGCCAGGATGGTGACCAGCAGATAAAGGGCGGCCCGAACACTATAGCTCAGATAAAAGAAGGCGCTGGCAGCAAGCAGCACCAGGTACCGGTGCTGCTTGGGAAGCAGGTAGTAAGCCCCCACAGACACAGCCAGAAACAGAAGAAACGCTGCGCTGTTGATCGACATGGACGGCTTACTGGTTCTGCAGCCGCTGAATCAACGCATAGATGGCAGCGGCGGAGTTGAAGTTTTCAGGGAGCAGATCATCGGCGGTGATCTCAATGTCAAAGGCATCGTTGAGCTCGCCCACCAGCATGACCACATCCAGAGAGGACAGGATGTCGTCGTCGATGAGACGGTCGGTGGTCTCAAAATCGATACCGGGGCAGTTTTCTGTGAGAATTTCCATCAGCTTGTCCATGGTATGGACCTCCTTTGATTGATTAGTGAATATACTCCCGCCGCAGGGCAGCGCGGTCGATTTTGCCGGTGCGGTTGGTAGGAAGCGCTTCAAAGTAATAGAGGCGGCGGGGCACCATAAAGGCGGGCAAACGGGTTTTCAGCGCGGCCAAAAGGGCTTTGTCATCTTGCTGGGGAGCCTGATAAAACAGGCATAGCTGCTCCTTGGTGTGGTCATATAGGCAGCAGGCGGAGCTGACAAAGTCCACGGCATTGGCAGCGATTTCAATTTCGCTCAGCTCAATGCGAAAGCCCATGTGTTTTATCTGGGTGTCCGCCCGGCCCACAAACAGCAGCTCCCCCTGGTCGGTCCACTGGCCCAGATCCCCGGTGCGGTAGATGGGCTGGGGCCAGGCCTTCTGCAGGGGGTTCTGGCAAAAGGCTGCTGCGGTGCGTTCCGGGTCCTGGTAGTATCCCAGGGCCAGGCAGGTGCCGGTGACGCAGATCTCTCCCGTGCGGCCGGGCTGTGTCACTTCCTGGTTTTCCTCCAGCAGCAGAATGCCGGTGTTGGGGAAGGGGCGGCCGATGGGCAGGGCCTCGTCGTTGGCAAAGGGCCGGGTGATTTTGTAATAGGTGCAGTTGCAGGTGATCTCCGTGGGGCCGTAGAGGTTGACAAAACTGACCTCTGGGAGATGATCCCGCCAATCGTTGAGCACTTTGCAGGGCAGCACCTCCCCAGAGAACATCACCAGGCGCAGGTGCTCCGGCACAATGACCTGGAAGGTCTTGAGGGCTGAGAGGATCTTCATGGCGGAAACCGCCCATATGAGGGTGTTCACCTGGTGCTGGTTAAGGCGCTCCACCAACCGCTTCGGGGTGGAGAACAACGACTTCTGCAAAATATGGACGGTGGCCCGGTTTTTCACGCAGAGGTAAATGTCCTTCACCGAAACGTCAAAATCAAAGGGAGCCTGGTTGCCGAAGACGGTGCTCTCGTCAATGGCAAAGGTCTGGGTAAACTGCTCGGCCATGTCGATGACAGAGCGGTGGCTTACCAGCACCCCTTTGGGCACTCCGGTGGAGCCGGAGGTGAAAATGCAGTACAGGGGATGGATGTCCAGGGTGCTGGCTGCAATCTGATCCAGCAGGGCCTCCTCTGCCGGTTCCACAGACAGGTCTGCCAAAGACACCACCTGAGCATCCCCAAAGGGGAGGGGCCGGGTGTCTGGCTGGGTGGTGATGACCAGCTTGGGCTGCATGGTCTGGTAGATATCAGCCAGCCGCTGATTGGGCAGGGTGGGATCGATGGGAACGTAGAAGCAGCCGCTGGCGATAACACCCCAGAAAGCCGCAACACTCTCTACATGGCGGCTGATGCAAACAAAGACCGGCTGCTGGCACAGGCCGCCCAAGTGCCGGTGGATGGCGCTGCCCACAGCCCGGGCCTGATGCCACAGCTGGCCGTAGGTCAAAGCAGTGCGCCCGTCAGAGAAGGCAACTTTATCTGGGCAGAGCTCCTCCGCCGTGCGCAAATAGGTCATTACATTGTAAAGCATGGGCGCTGCCTCCTGTCTGCCTGCAAACTGGGCCGGGACCACAAGCCGCTCCGAAAAAGGAAAGCGACCAACCCAAAGCCAGTCCTATTGTCTAATTTTATAATATAACATAGAAAACGAATCAGGTAAAGAGTAAGTTTCCCGCGGCCAATCCACAGTTTTTCATAGAATGAATGGCATGGAATGATTTTCTATCATTCCATGTTAAACTATCCTCAGACCGTCACAGTTGCGTATGCACTGAATCAGGAAGCCTGTAAGAGCTGAAGACCGTGTCACCCTTTGGGGCGATTTACAAACTCTGAATCTATGCTACAATTTTTATGAACAACGTGCTCAAAACCTTGAAATCTTTTCTGTTTTATTCGATGGGGGAGGCGAAACGATGGCTGTAAAGGAAACAGTAACGGAACCCTATGCGTTGTCCTGCGCCTTGAAAGAGGGGCTGTCGAACTATAAATTTCTCTACGTTACGGCCCCGACAGGTTGGGGCAAGACCACGGCGGTGCGCTGGCATTTCCGCAGCCGCCGCCACACCTACGCCAGCCTGTGGGACGATGACGCGCTGGACAAGGCAGAACGGGACGCGACAGAGCTGGTGATCCTGGACGACTGCCATGTGCTGGCGGACCAGCCGGAGCGCCGGGAGCGGTTGACCGCCCTGCTGCGTGGGTCCCCGGAGGGCGGTCATGTGGTGCTGCTCAGCCGCGCGCCCTTGCCCGATTGGCTGTTCCCATTCCAACTGGCCGGCCTGCTGACCGTGATCCATGCTGCGGCGTTCCAGCTGGGGACTGAGGACGTGGCAAGCCTTGCTGTAGACATGGGCCTGGACTTGTCCCAAGAGGATGTGCTGCGCCTGCATCGGGAGAGCCGGGGCTTCCCCGTGGCGGTGAAAATTATCTGCCTGCGTCTGGCGGAGGGAAAGCCGCTGACCACGGAAACGATCCACAGCGGCTTCGGCCAGATGTTCGCCTATTTTGACCAGCAGCTTTTCAGCTATTGGGGCAGCAAAGTTCGCCGCCTGCTGCTGTCTGTCTCGTTCTTTGACAGCTTTACCGTGGAGCTGGCCCGCGTCCTGACCGGGGACAGCCAGGTGGAGCGGACGCTGAACCATCTACTGCAAATCAGCAGCTTTTTGGATTGGGACGGCGAAGCCTACGCCATTCGCTATCCTCTCTTTCGGAGCTATCTCCGGCACAAGGCGGAGACGACCTGGAGCGATCAAACGCGCAGCGCTTTGTGGGCCAATGCCGGGATGTACTATCAGCTCACCGGCGACCTGCCCGCCGCTTTGGAATGTTACACCGAGGACGGCAATCACAGCAAGGTGTCCGAGCTGTTGACCGAACACGCCAGACTCCATCCCGGCAACGGCGTTTATTATCAGCTGCGGAAATATTACCGCGGCTTACCAGAGAAGGAAATTCTCGCCTCCCCGGAATTGATGTCCGGCATGAGCATCCTCTGTTCCCTGACCTTTGACGTGGACGGCTCGGAGAGGTGGTACAACGCCCTAAAAGTCCGGGCCGACAGTCTCAGCCGCCGCGCCCCCGATTACCGGGAGGTCCGGGGACTGATCCACTACCTGGACATTGCCCTGCCCCACCGGGGGAGCGTGAACCTCAAGGACATTCTCCTGTTGGCCGCCGGCCAGCTTGGAGCGGGAAACATCCGCCTGCCGGAGTTTTCTGTCACCAGCAACCTGCCCAGCGTTCTGCGGGGCGGCAAGGATTTTTCCGAATGGGTTCCAAAGGACAGATTGCTCTACAAAACCATGCGGATGCCATTAGAAGCTGTTTTTGGCCGCCTGGGGGTGGGGCTGCCCGACGTTGCCCTGGCCGAGAGCCGCTATGAGAAGGGCGAGGACATCAGCGACGTCTACCTGACCCTGGCCTCCCGGCGTATGGAAATCCAACAGCGGGGCGCGCCGGAGCTGGAGTTCGTGTTGGCGGCGCTGACCGCCAAATGCCAGTGTGACAAGGGAGAGCGGGAACAGGCCGTTTCGGACATTTCCGCCTTTCGCGGGCGCATGGAGGAGCTGGGACAAAAGCAGCTTCTTCCGAATATCGACGCGCTTCTGTGCCGGTTTGACCTGCTTGGGAACGAAGAGTTTGCCCATCAGTGGCTTGTGGAGCAGGCCCCGGATGAAAACGACTTTTTCATTATGGAGCGCTACCGCTATCTGACAAAGGTGAGGTGCTATCTCCAAAAACAGGATTATCTGACCGCTTTGGCCCTGCTGGGCCGTCTGCTGGACTACTTCACCCGGTATGACCGGACGCTGGATCAGATCGAAACCCTGATCCTGCTGGCGGTCTGCCGGTACCGCATGGAGGCGGCAGACTGGCGGGAACAGCTTGCCGCCGCATTAAAGTTGGCGGAAGCCTATGGCTATGTTACCGTGTTCGCCCACGAGGGTGCGGCTCTTTTGCCGCTGCTGCGGGACTGGCCGGAGCCGGAGGATAAGGAACAGAGGCAATATCTGACCCGTATTCAAAGGGCAGTACAAGACTATGCCGCCCGGTATCCTGACTACCTGGTTCCCGGCGGTTCAGCCGCAGTTCAGAACTTGACGAAGAAAGAAATGGAAGTCCTGCGCCTGATCTGCCGGAACAAGACAAACGAGGAGATACGGGACATTCTGAACATCTCGGAAAATACGCTAAAGACCCATATCCGCAGACTGTTTGGCAAGCTGAACGTCAGCAGCCGCACTGAGGCCAAGGCCGCCGCCGAGCGCCTGCATCTGATTTAGGGAGAAAATAACAACACCAACGCTCAGCGCCCCTGCACAGAGGGCAGTAAGCAAGAAGAAATCGGACAAGGGGGCCTGCCCCCTTGTCCCCGTAGGGTTCCCCTACGGGGACAATTCCATTTTTGCAAACAGGAGGCTGCAAACATGAAAAGACGAATATTCAGCATCATCACGGCCCTGGTGCTGTGCCTGAGCCTGCTGCCCACGGCGGCGTGGGCGGAGGAGGACTTGGCGGGCAACTCGGAAGCACAATGGCAAACCGCTGAGAACGGGACTTGGGAAAGTGGTTCTTTCGCAGATGCAATTTCAGGTGTCTATGATGGCGGAACGGTGAAATTACAAAAGGATGTTTCCTTGACACAAACTGCGGTTCTTACCAAGTCTATGACCATTACCAGTGCAAATCCGGATGATCCCAATACGATCACCAGCAGCGTGTCAAACCATGGCTATCTTTTGAATATCACCGGCAGTAGTGAGAGCGGATCTTATCAAGCAGCGACGGTGACGCTGCAGAATGTCATTGTAGACGGCGGTTCCGAAAACGGCACTACCGCGTCCCGGGCGCTGGTCAGCATTGGCAATAATGAAAACCTGACGTTTAAGTCGGGGAACCTGGTTCTCGCCGCCGGCGCAGTCCTGCAAAACAACAATAATATAACTGCAAATGGAGCGGGCGGCGGCATATGTGTGATTGTCGGCAGCGTGGAAATGCAAACCGGCAGCAAAATCACCGGAAACCAGGCGGAACAGGGCGGCGGTGTGGCGCTGGTCAATATATTGACGACCTTTACCATGAGCGGCGGTACAATATCCGGAAATACGGCAGCCAACACCAAAGGCTATGGTGGTGGCGTTTATCTGGGGAGCGGAACCTTTACCATAACCGGAGGAACCATTACAAATAACACAGCAAACTATGGCGGCGGTATCTACGGAAACGCGTGCAAGCTGTTGGAAATGAGCGGCGGCTCTGTCACTGGGAATACCGCGACCAAGTGGGCCGGCGGCATACTGCTCGCGCCGGATTGCACGGCTGCCCTGTCCGGCAGTATCCAAATCAAGGACAATAGCAATCAAACGACGGAACCCGGAAAAGACCTGTATCTGGATGGCTATACCTACAACGGGACGGTACATCTGCCCACAACCACTCTGAGCAAGCCTGACTCCAACATGGAAGTGCGCCTGTATAGCTGGCTCAAACCGGCGGACGACGATGTTTTGACCCTTGTCACAGCCGCAGAGAACTATACTATCACCACGGATGACTATGCGAAATTCTCTTATGAGGATACGGCATACGCATTGAAATTGCAAGACAATACAATCGTTTTGACAAAAGCCCCAATCGCCCCAACCGCGCCGACGCATGACCAGTTGACAGATAACTCATCTAATGAACCCCCCCTCGCTGTGACGATTCAGTGTGTTACGGAGGGCTCAACTCACACGAAGCCGCAGTATCTTCTGAAAGCGAACAGCTATACGTTGGGAGAGGTGACATGGAGCGCAGAAAAGGAGAAATGGTACTGTGATGTGACCGTTTCCGCCGCGCCATATATCACCGACTATGCAAAGACAAATGGCTCACATGAACTGGCAAGCGGCGAATCCGACAGCAAGACCGTGCGGTTCTGGTATAACGAAGGTAAAACAAATCCGTGGAAAACCGAGGATGGGTACAGTGGCACACAGCGGAAACTGGAATTTAAGGTAGTTGATACGGTCATTTCGCGTACCATCACCGTCACCGGCACGGCAGACAGTCCCACGCAGGTGACGCTGAATACAGCGGTCATTGAACCCGGCAACACGGGTGGCGCGGTCACCTATGCCAAGAGCACGACGAATACCGCACCGGCTGACGGCTGGCAGGAAAGCAATGTCTTTACCGGGCTGACCGAGAATACCACCTATTATTTCTTCGCAAAGGTCGAAGCCAGCGGAAACTATGCGGCGGCGGTCAGCGCGGGAACGCCTATCACAACGCCCGCCAAGGCGGTCAGCGGCATCGAGGTCATCACCCAGCCCGACAAGCTGACCTATACCACTGGCGAAACGCTGAATCTGACCGGCCTGACGGTCAAAGTGCAATACAACGACGGCACCGAGGAAACCGTTTCTGATTTGACCAAGCTGAGTACCGATCCCGCCAGCGGCGCGTCGCTCACCGTGGCTGAAAACAACGGCAAGCCCGTGACCATTACCTACGGCGGGCAAACCTGTACGACGAACAATTTGACCGTCGATCAGGGAACCCAAACGGCGCTGACCATCGCCGGCGTGCCCGAGAAAATTGAGTCTGGTGACAGCTTCACTCTGACGGCGGAGGGCGGCGCCGGCACCGGCGAGATCACCTGGTCCGTGGTCAGCGGCCCAGCCAAGATCGACCAGAACGGAACGGTCACAGTCACTGGAACCGGAGAGATTACGGTTAAGGCCGTGAAAGCGGGAAACGCAGAATATGAACAGACGGAGTGCGCCGTGACCTTTACTTCGGTCAAAAAGCCGTCCTCAAGCGGCCCATCCTCCAGCGTCACGACCTATTCCGTCACCGTCGAGGATACAACCCACGGCACGGCGAAAGCCGACCGCACCCGTGCCGCCAGCGGAACCACGGTCACCATCACCGTGACCCCGGACGACGGCTGCACGCTGGATGGGCTGACCGTCACCGACCAGAACGGCAGGGAAATTTCCGTCAAGGACAAGGGTGACGGCAAGTACACCTTCACCATGCCCGCCAGCAAGGTCACGGTCAGCGTCACGTTTACTGAAATCGGCGCCAGCCACTCGGACTGTCTCAGGGATGAAACCTGTCCCATCTGGCCCTTTACCGATGCCAGCACTACGGCGTGGTATCACGACGGCGTTCACTACTGCATTGAGAACGGCCTGATGAGCGGCTATGGCAGTGGCCTGTTCGGGCCGAATGACAATCTTTCCCGCGCCCAGCTTGCGCAGATTCTCTACAATAAAGAAGCACAGCCCCGCGTGACAGGCGGCAGCGGCTTTACAGATGTTGTGGACGGTGCGTGGTATGCCGACGCAGTCACCTGGGCCGCGGCGAGCGGCATCGTGGCAGGTTACGGCAATGGCCTGTTCGGACCAAACGATCCCATTACCCGTGAGCAGCTTGTCGTCATGCTCTGGCGGTATGCCAAGTTTAAGGGCTGTGACACCACTCAGGAAGGCATGATCATCCGGGAGTTTTCCGACTATGAGAGCATTTCCGGTTACGCCATGGACGCGATGACCTGGGCGGTCAACACCGGCGTCATCAGCGGCTACGAGGATAAGACCCTGCACCCCCAGGCCAACGCCACAAGAGCGCAGGTGGCACAGATGCTCAAGAACTTCTTAGAGAAACAATAAAACGCATGAACGCGGGGCGGTACGTCCGCCCCGCGTTTTCTTTGCCATGCTGCGCAGAATTTGTCGAAGAAATGCGTCTCATTGTGAGACGCATTTCACGTATGCTACAAATCTGCCTTGCCATAGAAGTTCAGTGTAGTACTGGCATCTGCGTGGCCTAGGATCTCTTGTACGCTAAGGAATAGACTGGCGCAAGAATGCCTCAGATCGTGTGGAGAGAGGTCAGGGAGCAGTGCTGCCCCTGTTGTGGAGCGGCCGTATCGGTGGTATACTGTTTTTCCAGGGGAAGAAATGGGATAGAGTACCTTGTGAGTGGTGTTCCTACTCCGGCGAAAAGCTGGAAGGGACACTGCAGGGAGAGAGAAACCTAACAAAAATCTAACAGTTTCTTTGATACCATAAAAACTGATAAAGGAGGCGGCAGCATTGAGAATTTTGCTTGTAGAAGATGAAAAGAAACTTTCTAACTCGATTGTAAAGGGGCTGAGCAATGCGGGGTATGCTGTGGACGCAGCGTATGATGGAGAAGAAGCCCTGTATGAATATAACGTCAACGAATATGACCTCATCATCCTTGACCTAAATTTGCCCAAAAAGGACGGACTTGCTGTCTTGCGGGGAATTCGGGAAAAGGACAATGCAACGAAAGTCTTGATCCTTTCTGCCCGCAGCAAGGTAGAAGACCGC
>DBEYYM010000150.1:0-6115 GCA_048184675.1 Evtepia sp.
CCCGGCTGGGGCCCCATTTCTTTCGAAGAAATGGGGGAAAGAAGACCAGGGGGAAGGAGTTTCCTCCCCCCTGGACCCCTCTTCTCTAGTGGGGCTAGCCCTTCGGGCTGTACCGTGGGTTGGTAGCAGGCCTGCGGCCCAAGTACGGCAGGTGGGAAGCGTGCGCGCCTGCCGGCTCGGCGCGCAGGGGCTGTGGGTGTGGCACTTCGGGAATGGGATAGTGCGTCTTTCCCCATAATTATGAAAGCCACAACGCTCACTCTCTTCTGATACAAAGCATTGCAAAGTAAAAAAAATATGGTTGCAGTCTTTCACCCTCTCCTAGCAGTCTTTCACAAACTACCCCAGCCCGCCTAGCTGGTGGGCGGGCCCGTAGAGCCTAGAGGGTCAGGGCCGCAGGCCAGTGAAACCCGTTAGGACCACTTACTCTAAGGATCACACTACTTGGAGATTGGGGGTCCAGGGGGAAAGAACCTCTTTCCCCCTGGTGCTCTTTCCTCCATTTCTCCATAGAAATGGAGCCACCGCGCCGGGCGGCGCAACCCCCCACGGCGCAGTGTGCGCCGACGCCGGTACCGGCCCTGGGGCCGACCCCAACCCCAAAGGGCAAGCTCCCCACGTCGCAGGCCTGCGACCACCACCAGTTCCCGGCCCTCCGGGCCGGCTCACCCAGCAACAGGGCAAGCCCCTCACATGGCAGGGCCGCGCCCACCATAAAAAAGGAGTCCCCATGAATCAGAGAACCATTTTATTCGACCTAGATGGCACCCTCCTCCCCATGGACCAGGATGCCTTCACCAGGGGCTACTTCAAGCTCTTGGCCAAAAAACTGGCCCCCCATGGCTACGACCCCGCAGCTCTGGTGGACCATATCTGGGCCGGCATCGCCGCCATGGTGAAAAACGACGGCAGCCGTCCCAACGAGGCCGCTTTTTGGGCTGCCTTCGCCGGGATTTATGGACAGGAGCGGGTCCAGAAGGATATGCCCCTGTTTGACGCCTTTTACCGGGTGGAGTTCCAGCAGGCAAAGGACCTGTGCGGCCAGAACCCCAAGGCCAAAGAGGCTGTAGAGGCCTGTAAGGCCGCCGGGTACCAGGTGGCCCTGGCCACCAACCCCATTTTTCCCACCTATGCCACCGAAAGCCGCATCCGCTGGGCAGGGCTGGAGCCGGAGGACTTCGCTCTGTACACCACCTATGAAAATATCGGCTACTCCAAGCCCAACCCCGCTTACTATCGGGAAGTGGCCGCCCGGCTGGGGGTTTTGCCCGAGGCCTGCCTGATGGTGGGCAACGACGTGGACGAGGATATGATCGCCGCCCGGCAGGCGGGCATGGAAGGGTTTCTGCTCACCGACTGCCTGATTAACCGGGAAGGGCGGGAAATTGCCTCCTATCCCCAAGGGAGCTTTGCAGATTTCCTGAACTTTTTGAAGGACCGGCAGGGAAGGGGTTCGGCAGGCAACGCCCGCTGAACGATCCCCAAAAACCGTGTATTCTGTGGAAAAATCCCCGGTTTTTTGCCGGCGGCGTCCCAAAAAGGCCCCTTAAGAGATCCACTTTTCCACATCTTCCACGGAAAAATCCACATGGAGGGCCGTGCTGATGCCCAGGCCCAGCACCCGGGAGAGGATCTCCACCTCGCTGTCTACGTTTCGAGGGGTCACAAACCACTCGGCCCCCTCCCGGCGGAAGGGCTCGGGGTCAAAGTTCTCCTGGCCGGTCTGCTCCAGCAGATCCAGGCAGAGGGTGGCCGCATCCACCACCGTGGGGACCCCCACGGCGATCACAGGGATGCCCAGGCTCTTTTTGTCCAGGGCCATCCGGGCGTTGCCCACCCCCGAGCCAGGGACGATCCCCGTGTCTGACACCTGCACCGTTCGGCACACCCGCTCCTGGCGGCGGGCGGCCAAGGCGTCCACGGCGATGAGACAGGTTGGTTTGAGTTTTTTCACCACCGCTCCAATGAGCTCCCCGCTCTCCATCCCCGTGCTGCCGGTGACCCCGGCGGCCAGGGCGGAAACCGGGCGGAAGGCCGAGAAGGTCTGGGGCATATTCTCCACCAGGTGGCGGGTCACCAGAAGGAACTCTGTGGTCCGAGGGCCGATGGCGTCGGGGGTCACCCGGCGGTTCCCCAGGCCGGCCACCAGAACAAGACCCTCCTGGGGCAGGGCGGGCAAGGACTCCAGCATGGCCGCCACCCCCCTGGCCGCCCGGAGGATCTCTTCCCGCTCCCTTGGCAGCTCCCGCAGGTCTAAGGTAAGGTAGGTCCCCCGGGGCTTGCCCAGGGCGGCTTCCCCCTTTTCATTGAGGATTTCCACCCGGGTCAGGGGAAAGCCAAAGGCGGTGTCCTCCTGGGCCTTTACCCCGGGAAGCCGGGTGGTTTTTTCTGCCGAACCCTCTGCCAGCTCCTTGGCTTCCAGGGCCAAATCGATTTTTCTGCCTGTGTTCATGGGTCGCTTCCTTCCCCCCAACCACCAGATGTGGTGGGGACACTGGTTTTTTATCACTATCTTTAGCATTTTTCGAAAATTTATGTAAAAATTCAAATTTTTGAAGAAAAAAGGTTGCAATTTCGAAAAAGGTATGCTAAAATACATTCTCGCACAGAACTTTTGTGACTAAATTTACCGATCGGAGGAGGTGTTTGGTTTGCCGAATATCAAGTCTGCAAAGAAGCGTGTTCTGGTCAATCAGACAAAGGCCGCAAGAAACAAGGCCGCAAAGTCCGCACTGAAGACTCAGCTGAAGTATTTTGACGCTGCTATCAACGAAGGCAACCGCAGCGAGGCCGATAAGAGATACAAGGAAGCGGTCAAGGCTGTGGATCAGGCTGCTGCCCGTGGCCTGCTGCATAAGAACACTGCAGCCAACCGCAAGAGCAAGATGACTCTTCGCCTGAACAAGATCCCTCAGTAATTTGATGGACTACGGAAAACCGTCTGACAAGATCAGACGGTTTTTTTGTTATGTCTGCCGGATTCTACAAAATTCTGCAAGGTTCCCCAGCGCTCTATAGGAAGGAGTAGTATGTCAATTCCCATCGATTCCCATTACCCCGAACCCAAACCCTTGCCATCCCGCCAGCGACGGCAGCTCTGGGGCCGCCTGGCCATCCGGCTGGGGATCCTTTTGGCCCTGGTCCTGGCAGTGGCCCTGCTGGGAGGGCCGCTGCTCTCCCTATGTATGCCCTTTCTGCTGGCCATCCTCTTTACCTGGATGACAGAGCCCCTGCTGCGGTTTTTCCACAGCCGGTGGCGGGTTCCCCGGGGCGTCATGTCGGTGCTGCTGATTTTGCTGCTGGTGGGGGCCATTGGGGGCCTTTTGGCCGCCTTGCTCTGGAAGGGCTGGAATGAGCTTTCCACACTGTGGGGAAACTGGGATCCGCTGTGGGAGACCTTCCGAGAGACCTATCATCAGCTCAGCCACACCCTTGATAAGTGGGTGGCTTACCTGCCTGAGCAGGCCCAGGAGACGGTGTGGGGCCTGTCTGACCAGTTTTTTGCCTGGCTGGAGGACCTGGCTTACAGCCTGGTGCCCCGGACCACCTCGGCGGTGCGAAGTGTGTCGTCCTTTGTGCTGGCCTTTTTCTTCTTCCTGCTGGCCTGGTATTTTACCGCTGCCGACTACCCCAACCTGCGGCGGGTGGTTCGGGAGACCATTCCCCGCAGCCTGCGGCGGATTGGAGTCCAGGCCCGGGGGGCTTTTTCCGCTGCCTTTGGGGGGTATCTTAAGGCTGAGGCCCTGGTCTCCCTGGGGGTGACGGGGATCCTGCTGGTGGGCTTTGCCCTGCTGCGCCAGCCCTATTGGGTGCTGCTGGCGGTGGTGCTGGGGGTGATGGATTTTATCCCCATCATCGGCGCGGGCACGGTGATGGTCCCCTGGGCGGCCGTCCTGTTTGCCTTGGGCAGCTGGGAGCGGGGCCTGGCGCTGCTGGCGGTGTGGGGGGTCATCTGCCTTTTCCGCCGGATCGTGGAGCCCAAGGTGGTGGGGAACCAGACCGGCCTGCACCCCCTGCTCTCCCTTTTCGCCATTTATGTGGGCATGAAGATTGGGGGCCTGCTGGCCATGATCCTGGCGCCGGTCCTTCTGCTGATGCTGCGGAACCTGTGGCAGGTGGGCATGTTCCACGCCACCTGGCGGGACCTGACCCTAGCCGCCCGGGATATGGCGGCCCTCCTTCGTCAAGAGCCGGAGGAGAAAGTTTTCCACAATTTTGAAGATTTTGTGGAAAAGCAGAGGGATTCTGGGGAAGTTCAAAAAAAGGAGACGGAAAGTTAAAAGTTTTTCTATGGTCATTTCACGGAATCTTCATAAATAACAGATATACTGACCACAGTAAGAAAAAGCGCGGGCCCCTTTCCCTGGAGGGAACCCTTGAGATAAAGAAAGACAGGATGAAACTGGAGGCATACTTATGGACTATTATGGCAACGACAACGAAAGAAACCAGCAGGACCCTTTTTCTCCCGGCGACGGCCCTTCCTTTTCCAGCGGCGGCTTTGAGGAGGAACCCCAATTCAGCGGCCCGATATTTCACGGCACGCCCCAGGGGGGGAAAAACCGCAAGCCTATGAGCCCCAAGAGAAAAAGAGCGGTTGGGCTCGTGGCCCTCTGTCTGGTATGCGCTCTGGTGGGTGGCCTGGCTCACCCAGTTTACAGCGCCCTGTCTGGTGGGAACAAAACCACCATCTACACCGGCAACCGCACCCCCACCCAGGTGGAAACCGTGGGGGTGGACACGGAGAAGGAACTCTCCACCGCTGAAATCTATGCCAACTATGTGAACTCCTGCGTGGGTATCACCGTGGACATTGTCAGCACTAACATCTTCGGTCAGACGGTCACCGGCGCTGCCGCCGGCTCGGGCTTTGTCATCACCGAAGATGGCTACATCCTCACCAACTACCACGTGATCGATGGGGCCAACTCCATTAAAGTGACCTTCGCCGACGGCAAGGAATACACCGCCACCTATGTGGGTGGGGAAGAGGCCAACGACATCGCCGTCATCAAAATCGACGCCACCGGCCTGACCCCCGTGATCATCGGCAGCTCCAGCGACATGCTGGTGGGGGAGCAGGTTACCACCATTGGCAACCCCCTGGGTGAGCTGACCTTCTCTGAGTCCACCGGCATCATCTCCGCCCTGAACCGCTCTATCACCATGAGCGACGGCACCAAGATGAACATGATCCAGACCGACTGCGCCATCAACTCCGGCAACTCCGGCGGCCCCCTGTTCAACAGCCACGGGGAGGTCATCGGCATCGTTTCCGCCAAGTATTCCTCCAGCTCCAGCAGCTCCTCGGCCTCCATCGAGGGCCTGGGCTTCGCCATCCCCATGGATGACGTGGCCGACATGGTTTCGGAACTGGTGAAAAACGGCTATGTCACCGGCAAGCCCCTGCTGGGGATCTCCGTGGGAGATGTGGACCAGAGCGTCCTGTCCTACGGTGTGCCCTCTGGCGCTCTGGTCAAGGTGGTGACACCCGGCCTGTGCGGGGAGAAGGGCGGCCTGCAAGCCGGGGACATCGTCACCAAGATTGACGAGACAGAGGTCACCTGTGGCAACGACCTCATTGAGGCCAAAAACACCTACGCCCCCGGGGACACGGTGACCCTGACAGTCTACCGCAACGGGGAGACCCTGACCCTGAAGGTGACCCTGGAGGAGTCCACCCCGGAGAAAAGCGCTTTACAGGACCAGGCCCAGGAAGAGTATCAACAGTCGCAGCAACAGCAGTCGCAACAGCAACAGCAAGGCAGCAGCGGCTGGCCCTTCAGTGGGTTTGGATATTAAGATAAAATCTGATCTTACAAATGCGATATCGCCGAAGGGCGGCTCCCAAAACGGGAGCCGCCCTTTGGTCTGGTGGGGAAAAAGAAGAAGGCAGGCACGATTGTGCCCGCCTTCTGTTGGCCGGTTAAGAGGATGCCTGCTCCAGGGGGATGGTCAGCTCCCCAATGGTGACGCTTTCGATGGTGTCCAGGGGGATGGTCTCGATGAAGCGGCTGCTTCTGGTGTAGCAGGTTTTTCCGTCCTCATCTTTGATGCCGCTGCTATCTCCACGAAATTCATCGATGATAGAGCCGTCCTTCATGGTCAGGGAAAT
>DBEYYM010000151.1:0-4691 GCA_048184675.1 Evtepia sp.
GTGGGGAAGCGAGACAATGAAAAAGAATCAATTTTTGATCTTCAACAATGTAGTCTGCGAGCTGTATCGGTGCCGAACCTACAGGGACCTTAGGCGATATTTCCTGCCTGTACTGAAGATGCTGATCCCATACCGCTACGCCAGCATTATGCGCAGGGAGGACAAGGAGGCCAAGATTCGCCTGGTGGAGCCCCTTTGCGTTCCCGAGGAGTTTATCGAGGCCGAGCGAAACTACATGCGCTTTGCTGACGAAGACTACACCGGCTGGCTAAACTGCTGCCGGGAATCCACTCTCTTTCGGGAGAGCGATCTGGTAGGGGAACAGCAGCGTCTGCGCTCCTCTTTCTACCAGGAGTGCTACCAGAAGTTTGGGGTTTACGACTCCCTGCAATACGGCATCGTCTTTAACGGCAAGCCGCTGGGGGCGCTCAGTATCTTCCGCTGCCAGGAGGATGGCCCCTTTACCGACGAAGAGTTGTTCCTGCTCAGCTCCGTGGGCATCCACCTGAATCAGCAGATGGACGCTTTGCTCCACGGGATGCGTCACCCTGTGGATGGAGCCAGGTACGATTTCTCCGCCATTGCTGCCCGGTACGGCCTGACGGCCCGGGAGACCCAGCTTCTGGAGCAGTTAACCCGGTTTCAGGAAAACCGGGAGATTGCAGCAGCCCTGGACGTGCGGGAGTCCACGCTGCAAAAGCATTTTCAGAACATTTTCCGTAAGTTTGGCGTAACCTCTCGCTGGGAGATCATGCGGCTGCTCTCTGAGGGAGACACCCGAAACTGAAACGCGGAGCAATAGAATCAAGCAGAAAAAAGTCCTCTTTGGCGAGGGCTTGGTTTTCTGCACCCAAAAGGCGGTGAAAGACCCATCAAAATCGTGGAAGGGGGCCTTCCATTCCAGCATCAAACTGCACTCTAAGGACGGCAACAAGCGTGACACAAAGATGCCACCGGTCAATGAGGCTGCCGGCGTCTTGCCCAGAAAGGGGGAAATTGAATGGACGCAACCTATGGAATCCTAAGTATCGTGCCTGTTATTTTTTTGATCGTGATGGCTCTGGTCACCAAACGGACCTTTGAATCGCTGCTGGTGGCCACCCTGCTGGCGCTGATGATTGGCTACCGGGGCCAGTGGTTTTCCGGGTTTGTGGAGCAGCTACAGGAGGTTGCCGCAAACGATATCTGGGTCCTGCTGGTGGTGGGGCTGCTGGGGGGCCTGGTGGGTGTGCTGGAAAAATCCAGGGCAGCTATGGGGTTTACTGGCCTGCTGTCTCGATTCGCCACCACGAAGAAGAGATCCCTGCTGGCGGAGTGGGCGCTGAGCGTGGTCCTCTTTGTGGACGACTATCTGAACATTCTGACCACGGCCTCTATCACCAAGCGGTTAAACGACTCCCACAAAATCCACCGGACCATGACGGCCTATATCATCGGGTCTACCTCTGCCCCTGTGGTGGTGCTGATCCCCCTGTCCTCCTGGTCCATTTACTATGCCAGCCTGATTGACAGCACCGGTATCGTGCCAGAGGGCGGCAGTGCGGTGGGGGCCTATCTGCAGTCTGTGCCCTTTATGTTCTACCCGATGCTCTGCTTGCTGGTTTTGCTCCTGGTGATTGCCGGCGTGGTGCCCCTCTTTGGGCCGATAAAAACCTATCAAAAGCAGGCGGAGGCAGGGGGAAGCCTCTATCCCCCAGGGCAGGAAGCCGTGGAAGAGGAGGAGGAGGCCCTGCCTCCCGGCGCAAGGGCCGGTGGCGTCATCGACTTTGTGCTGCCCATCGCTGTGCTGCTGGCGGCCACCATCTATTTTGATATCGATGTGCTGACCGGTGTGATTGTGGCATTGGCCTTCACCTGTATTATGTATTTGGTCAGGAAGCTCATGGGCGTTGCAGAGTTTGTGGATACCATTTGGGAGGGATTTTCCTCCATGGTGTCCGTGCTGGCGCTGCTGGTGATTGCCTTCCTGTTTAAGGCGGCCTGCGAGCACTTGGGCATGTCCCAGTATATCATTGGGAAGGTGGCGCCGCTGATGGCAGGCCAGGTTTTGCCCCTTGTAATTTTCCTGGTGTCCACGGTGATGACCTTTGCCCTGGCCAATGCCTGGGGGGTCTCCGCTATTATGGTGCCGCTGGTGGTTCCCCTGGCCCAGGCGATGGATGCCAACATGGCAGTGGCCATTGCAGCCATCTTTTCCGGGTCTGTGTTTGGAACCCAGCTCTGCTTCTATTCGGACAACGCCATCTTGATCGGTAAGGCCACGGGAATTCTGCCTTTGGACCATGTAAAAACCCAGATGCCCTTTGCTCTGTGCGCCGGCGTGCTGACCTGCGTGGCATATTTGATCTATGGCTTCGTGTTTCTGGGCTAATGGGAAAGCCTGGCAATCCAAATTTTTGCAGTATATTTTGTACAAAATGCCAGGTTGAAAAAGAGAGAAAACTGTGCTATATTATAGACACAGAAAGGAATGAGTCCCATGTACAGATAAGCAAGCTGTAAATCTGATAAGAGACTGATTGCAAAACTGAAGAAAGAGAGGTTAAATTGATGTTAGATATCAAGAATCATCAGTAACCCTTGACCAGGTGAGAAGACAGATCACTGGTCAAGGGTTACTTTTTTTATAAAACGTACCACCCCCACTGGGAAGTCTTCCCAGTGGGGGTGGTTGTGCAAGAGAGGGGCTCAGGAGGAAAAGACGCGATACAGTTTTATCAAAAACTGTGTTCCGTGCCCCTGCTGGCTTTGGACCTGGATGGTTCCGTTTTGGTGGGTAATGATCTGCTTGGACAGGGCCAGGCCAATGCCCACGCTGTCGGGGCGAGCCTGCTTGCCGCGATAGAACCGGTCGAAGATGTGGGGCAGATCTTCTTTGGCAATGCCCTCTCCGGTGTCCTGGACTATGATTTCGGTGGAGAGGTTAGACTGGCTCACCCGCACCGTCACCTGCCCGCCGGCGGGGGTGTGTTCCAGGCAGTTTTTCACCAGGTTGGACAGGGCCTCCTGGGTCCAGTGGGGGTCACAGAGGAGCTGAAGGTCAGGGGGAATCTCCTGGGAGAGAGTGATGCCGTTGAGGTCGGCTAAAATGGCCAGGGGATCGTAGACCCGCGCAACCAGGGTGGTGGCCGCTACCAGCTCTGGCTTCAAGGTCAGCACGCCGGTGTCCAGCTGGGCCATGGTTAGCAAGGTGCGGACCAGCCAGGTGATTCGGTCGGTTTGACTGACAATGCGCCCCAGACATTGGCGGCGCTCCTGGGCGGGCAGGGCGTCGTTTTTCAGCAGGTCCACCAGCAGGGTAATGGCGGTGAGGGGCGTTTTGATCTGGTGGGAGATGTTGGAGAGCATATCCGCCAGGTACTGGTTCTTTTCTGCCTCTCGGGCATACTGCTCCTGGAGGGCGGTGGCCAGCTTGTAGATTTCGCTCTGGAGGATTTTTAGGTTGCCCTCTGCCTGCAGCTCGATGGCGGGCACGGTGTTCCGGTCCTGCACCCGCATGAGGTAATCCAAGAGCTGGGCCAGCTGCCGCTCGGTCCGCCGCCGCTGGAGAAGGAGGGCCGCCAGCAAGGCGGCTGCGCAGCAGGAGAGAAGAACGATGGCGGCGATCATGGCGCCTCCCTCCGCAGCCGGTAGCCCAGACCCCGCACCGTTTCGATCTCCACACCCTCCTGGTCGGCCAGCTTACCCCGCAGGCGGCGAATGTAGACAGTTAGGGTGTTGTCGCTGACGTAGCTGCCCACATCGTCCCACAGGATATCCAGAATCTGCTGCCGGGAGAGAACCTGGCCCCGGTGCTGGAGCAGCACCAGCAGGAGCTTATACTCCATGGCGGTAAGGACCACCTCCTGCCCTGCCCGATAGACCTTGGCCGAGTCCAGGTCGATCTGGTTGTGGCCCACCTGGTGAAGCCTTCTCGGGGGTTCCTGCTTCTGCATCCTGCGCTGGACGGCCTTCATCCGGGCCAGAAGCTCCCGAATGTGAAAGGGCTTGGCGATGTAGTCATCGGCCCCCTGTTCCAGCGCCAGCACCGTGTGGACCTCATCGTCACAAGCGGTGAGGAAGAGGATGGGCACATCGCTCCAGCGCCGGATCTCTGTGCACAGATCCAGGCCGCTGCCGTCGGGCAGCATCACGTCCAGCAGGCAGAAGGTGATGGCCGTTCGCTGGGGTCCGTGCAGGAGGGCCAGTGCCTCCTGCTTGGTCCCAACGGATAGGATTTCATAGCCCTCCTGGGTCAGGGAGAGGGTCAAAGCCTCTACGATAATGGGGTCGTCCTCGACGATGAGAACCATGGTGGGAACCTCCTTTCCCGTCAAATGCTTTCCCGTTTGATCTCATCAATGAGCTCGGTGCGGTTTTCCCGGGCGCAGCATATTTTCTCCATTATAAACACCACCACGAGAGAAAGCAAGGTGATGGCCAGGACCAGCGGGACCGGGAAGGCCACGGTGAAGTGCCCGAACCGCCCCACTAGGACGGTGCTGATCCCCCAGCAAAGCAGCGCGGTTCCCGGCGCGGCAATGAGCAGGCTTTGCAGGAGGAGGAGGCAAAGCTCCTGCCGGCACATGGTCCAAACCTGGGCCAGGGTCATGCCGTTGGAGCGGAGAATGGCGAACTCCTTCCGCCGGGCAATCATCAGGCCGGAGATGGTGTTGTACAGGTTCAGGTAGCACAGCAGGGAGCTGATGAGG
>DBEYYM010000152.1:0-2892 GCA_048184675.1 Evtepia sp.
TTTTCCCCTTTACAAAACGGGCCCCATGTGCTATTCTAAATATGCAAATAAGAATCATTATCAAAAAGAGGTGAAGCCATGGAGCAAACCAGGAAGCGGAGCAAAAAGCGGGACGCCATTTTGTCCTGCCTCTGCAGCACAGATACCCACCCCAGCGCGGAGTGGATCTATCACCGGCTGAAGCCCCAGATTCCGGATCTCTCCCTGGCCACGGTGTACCGAAACTTGGCCCTGTTCAAGCGGGAGGGCCGCATCGTCTCCGTAGGTGTTGTCCAAAACCTGGAGCGTTTCGATGCCAACACTCAGCCTCATGCCCATTTTATTTGCACCCAATGCGGCTGCGTCCTGGATCTACCGGACCTGCGTCTGCCCCAGGATCTGGAGCAGGAGGCCAGGCAGGTCACAGCCGGGCAGGTGCACCGCTGCACCCTCTGCTTTGAGGGGCTGTGCCACGCCTGTACCCAACTCCGTGTCCCCAATTACCCTGTGGAGGAATCCGCAGGATAAGCAAATCATATCATTTAATTTTTTAATTTTTGGGAGGAAACAACAATGAAAAAATTTGTCTGTCCTGTCTGTGGCTATGTGTACGAAGGCGATGAGATGCCTGCGGACTTCCACTGCCCCGTGTGTAAGGTCCCCGGCTCCAAGTTCGTGGAGCAGACCGGCGAAATGAAGCTGGCCGCCGAGCACGAGTTCGGCATCTACGAGAAGACCGTGGCCAACAACCCCGACATCAGCGCCGAGGACAAAGCTTACATCCTGGAGCAGCTGAAGGCCAACTTTACCGGCGAGTGCAGCGAAGTGGGCATGTACCTGTGCATGGCCCGGATTGCCCACCGGGAAGGCTACCCCGAAGTGGGCCTGTACTGGGAGAAGGCCGCTTACGAAGAGGCCGAGCACGCCGCCAAGTTTGCCGAAATCCTGGGCGGAACTCTGGAGCCCAACATGAAGGCCTCCACCAAGGAGAACCTGGCCTGGCGGGTGGACTGCGAGTTTGGCGCCACCCAGGGCAAGTTCGATCTGGCCGCCTGCGCCAAGAAGAACGGCCTGGACGCCATCCACGACACCGTCCACGAAATGGCCAAGGACGAGGCCCGTCACGGCAAGGCGCTGAAGGGCCTGCTGGAGCGGTACTTTAAGTAAGAATTCCTCAAAATGGGCCTGTTGCAAAAAACAAATTTGCGATAGGCCCTTATTTATATTCATTTTCATACCGAAGACAGAATTTTGCCCCAAATTGTGGAAAACTTTTCACATTTCGGGCATGCTTACGCAGGCTCCACCGTTTTGGTGGGGCCTGAATCTTGATATTCTGCATTTTTCTATGTTTACGCTGTTTTGATTGTGGATAAATGCGTCTTTTCGCGGTTCTTGCCCTGTTTCATCCACCGTTTTTTTAGGTTAAATCCCATCGCCAGAAAGAATAGCTCCGTGCGTATATTTCGTTTCCCTGTGGAAAAGAATCGCCGAAAGCCAAAATCATGCTTCATAAGACCAAACGCACCCTCCACCTGAATTGAGCGGCACATCCTCAGCATAATCCCTTCTTCCGTTGTAATATTCGCCAGAGACGCTGCACGCTTTTCTTTTAGCTGCTTTTTTACCTGTAGCATTTTTGGCTTTTCGGCATCCTTGGACGAGCTGCATTCAGACCGGCGAGAACAGCCGGTGCAATCTTCACATCTGTAATGGCTGATGGTACTCTCCCGTTTGCTGTACTTGTTCCTGCTTTCCCGGATCAGCCGTAACTTTCTGCCTTCTGCACAGATGTAGCAATCCGCCTCTCCGTCGTAGCGCATATTTTCAGCCCGGCCAATCTGCCGCTTATATTTCTTCGTTTTTGCCTGTTCATAATTCTGCGGCTTAATGAAGCTGACCTGGTCGTTCTCCTCCAGATAGAGATAGTTGTCCAGACTTTCATAGCCGGCGTCTGCCGTTACTTTCTTATATTTTTTCCCGTGCTTTTTTGAAAGCTGATCTAAAAACGGCTCTAACGTGCCATAGTCTGTACGGTTGGAGTATGCTTCTATGCCTGTGATGTACTCACTGTTCACTGCAATCTGCACATTATACCCAGGCTTTAGCTGGCCATTGCCCATATGGTCATCCTTCATCCGCATAAATGTGGCATCTGGGTCTGTTTTGGCATAGCTGTTCCGTTCCTTGCCCATAATCTTCAGCTGTCCTTCGTACTTTTCCCACCGCTCCAGGTAACTTTGCAGCTGCTCGTATTCCTTTTGCTCAGCACTTTTCCGCTTCCCGCTGCCATGCACAAAGGCAATTCCCTTTGCCTTTCCCGCCAAATATTCTCTGAGCTTCTGCATGTCTCTAAGTCCAACCGCTTCATTTACCGCACTCTTCACCTTCGCCAGATTCTTTTCTACTCTGCCACGCCATACAAACGTGTACCGGCCTGCTCTGCTTTCCAGCTTGGTTCCGTCCAGAAAGCAAACTTCATGATCTGTTTCTCCCTGTGCCTCCAGCACCTTGACATATTGGTAAAACAGGTCTTCTATCGCTTCTGCATGCCGCCTCCGAAAGCGGGCAAAGCTGCTGTGGTCCGGTACTTTTTCATCTCCCAGCAGCCACATAAAGTCTACTCTGTACCGGCAAGCTTCTTCCAGGTCTCTGTTACTGTAGATACCGCACTGGTATCCATAGCATATTACTTCGAACATCACCTTTGCATCGGCTGCCGATTTTCGACCTTTGGTCGAATACGCTTCGTACAGTTTCCTGTAGTCCAGTTCCTCAAGCTGTGCGCTGGCCAGCCTTACCGGTGCTGTCTCTGGTAATATTTTTTCTGAATTTAATGCAAGAACCAGTTGACCTCCGCGCTCATATGCGCTAAACTGTTCTTGCTGTTGTTTTCTTTTCACACACTAAGCA
>DBEYYM010000153.1:0-23266 GCA_048184675.1 Evtepia sp.
GGCCCTGCGCAACCAGGTCTCCGTGGTGCTCCAGAAAAACGTCCTCTTCTCGGGGACCATTCTGGATAACCTGCGCTGGGGCGACGAGAACGCCACCCTGGAGGACTGCCAGCGGGCCTGCCGCCTGGCCTGCGCCGACGAGTTCATTGAGAAAATGCCCGACGGCTACGACACCTACATTGAGCAAGGGGGCACCAACGTCTCCGGCGGCCAGCGCCAGCGGCTGTGTATCGCCCGGGCCCTGCTGAAAAAGCCCAAGGTCCTCATTCTGGACGACTCCACCTCCGCCGTGGACACCGCCACCGACGCCCGCATCCGCCAGGCCTTCGCCCAGGAGATCCCCGACACCACCAAGTTTATCATTGCCCAGCGGGTTTCCAGCGTGGCCGGGGCCGACCGGATTTTGGTCCTGGACGACGGGGCCATCAGCGGCTTTGACACCCACGAAAAGCTGCTGGAGACCAACGAGATCTACCGTGAGGTCTACGAGTCCCAGACCAGCGGCAGCGGCGACTTTGACGAAGGGAGTGACAACTGATGGCAGAAAAAGCAAGAGCCTTTAACGGCCCCGGCGCTCCTCGGGGACGGGGCCCCAAGCCCAAGCTGGACCACCCCATGCAGACCCTGGGCCGGGTGATGAAGTTTGTGGGACGGAAATACTGGCTCCATCTGATCTTTGTGATCGTGGCCATTTTCGTCAGCGTGCTGGCCTCTGTTCAGGGCACCCTCTTCACCAAAACCCTCATCGACAGCTATATTCTGCCCATGGTAAAGGCCGTCCAGGCCGGCGGGACCGCCGACTTCTCCGGCCTGATCCAGGCCATGATCCGGGTGGCAGTCTTCTATGGCTGCGGCATCCTGGCCAGCTTTGTCCAGGCCCGGGTGATGATCTACGTGACCCAGGGCTCCCTGCGGGACCTGCGCAACGAGCTCTTCCAGCACATGGAAACCCTGCCCATTCGGTACTTTGACACCCACTCCCACGGGGATATCATGTCCATCTACACCAACGACATCGACACCCTGCGCCAGATGATCAGCCAGAGCATCCCCCAGCTGCTCAACTGCTCCATCACCGTGGTCAGCGTGCTGGTGTCCATGATTATCCTGAACATCCCCCTGACCCTGCTGACCCTGGCCATGGTGGCGGTGGTCCTGTTCACCACCAAGAAATTCGGCAGCCTCTCCGGCCGCTACTTCGTGGCCCAGCAGAAGGACCTGGGCAGCCTTAACGGCTTCATCGAGGAGATGATGGAGGGCCAGAAGGTGGTCAAGGTCTTCTGCCACGAGGAGAAGAACGTGGAGGAGTTCACCAAGCGCAACGAGAGCCTCTACCACAGCGCCAACAACGCCAACACCGTGGCCAGCATGCTCATGCCCATCTCCTCCCAGATCGGCAACATCAGCTACGTCCTCTGCGCCGTGGTGGGCGGCATCCTGGCTTTGGGAAACATCGGCGGCTTCACCCTGGGTGGGCTGGCCAGCTTCCTGACCTTTAACAAGAGCTTTAACATGCCCATCTCCCAGATCACCATGCAGTTTAACGCGGTGATTATGGGCCTGGCCGGCGCTGACCGTGTCTTCAAGCTTCTGGACGAAACCCCCGAAACCGACGAGGGCACCGTGGAGCTGGTAAACGCCAAGGAGAACGCCGACGGCTCCCTGTCGGAAACCCAGGAGCGCACCAACCTGTGGGCCTGGAAGCGCCCGGCCAAGGACGACCAGGGCCCCACCTATGTGAAGGTGGAGGGCGACGTGGTCTTTGACGACGTGGACTTCGGCTACACCGACGAGAAGATGGTCCTGCACAACATCAAGCTCTACGCCACCCCCGGCCAGAAGATCGCCTTTGTGGGCTCCACCGGCGCGGGCAAGACCACCATCACCAACCTCATTAACCGGTTCTACGACATCCAGGACGGCAAGATCCGCTACGACGGGGTGAACATCAACCGGATTAAAAAGGATGACCTGCGCCGGTCCCTGGGCATCGTCCTCCAGGACACCAACCTCTTCACCGGCACCGTTATGGAGAACATCCGTTACGGCCGCCTGGAGGCCCGGGATGAGGAGTGCATTGCCGCCGCCCAGCTGGCCAACGCCGACAGCTTCATCCGCCGCCTGCCCGAGGGCTATAACACCATGCTCACCGGCAACGGGGCCAACCTGAGCCAGGGCCAGCGGCAGCTGCTGGCCATCGCCCGAGCCGCCGTGGCCGATCCCCCGGTGCTCATCCTGGATGAGGCCACCTCCTCCATCGACACCCGCACAGAGATGCTGGTCCAGCAGGGCATGGACGGCCTGATGTATGGCCGCACCACCTTTGTCATCGCCCACCGCCTGTCCACCGTCCGCAACGCCGACTGTATCATGGTGCTGGAGCAGGGCCGGATCATCGAGCGGGGCAGCCATGAGGAGCTCATGGAAAAGAAAGGCCGGTACTATCAGCTGTATACGGGAAATTTACCAGAGTAAGCCTTTTCCCCCTATCCCCTCCGGGCAGCCTTGCGGCTGCTTGGAGGGGTTTTTTCTGGGGAAATGCAAGGCCCTTTGCAAAGCCTGATGAGCGGCGAGGCATTCGCTCATCCCCCCGCCCCCTGGGCGGCAGGCAGCTTGGTCCTTGGCGGGCGGTATCTGCTCTGGGGCCATCCCCCCTTGTTGCCCCCACCCCCTTTATGGTATAATGCAGACAACGTAACCAAAAGGAAGGCGACCACCTTGTACACACAACACCCCTACGACATCCTCATCATCGGCGCCGGCGCCGTGGGCTGCGCCATCGCCCGGGAGCTCTCCCGCTACCAGCTCTCCATCGCCGTGCTGGAAAAGGAGGCCGACGTGGCCGCCGGCACCAGCGGCCGCAACTCCGCCGTGGTCCACGCCGGGTTCAACAACCGCCCCGGCAGCCGCATGGCCAAGCTCTGCGTGGCGGGCAACCGGGGCTTTGAGGCCCTGTGCCGGGAGCTGGACGTGCCCTATCGAAAAACGGGCAAGCTGCTGGTGGCCTTTGATCAAGAGGACCTGGCCGTCCTGGGCCGCCTTGTGGCCCAGGGGGAGGCCAACGGCTGCCGGGGGCTCCACCTGCTCAGCCAAGACCAGCTCCGGGCCAAGCTCCCCCAGGTGGGAGGCATTGGGGCCATGGCCTCCCCGGAGACGGGGATCTTTGACCCCTTCCTATACACCGTGGCCCTGGCGGAGAACGCCGCAGCCAACGGGGTCTCCTTTTTCCTGAACCACCCCGTCACCGCCATCTCCCCCCTGGACCAGGGCTTTGCCGTGACCGCCGGGGGGAAGGCCTTCCGCACCCGGTTCCTCATCAACGCCGCCGGGCTCTTCAGCGGCCAGATGGCCGCCCTGGCGGGGGTGGAGGGGTACCGCATCTACCCCTGCCGGGGGGAGTATTTCATCCTGGACCAGATCGCCGACGGCCTGCTGCCCATGCCCATCTACCCCGCCCCCAAGGCGGGGATCGGGGGCCTGGGGGTCCACCTGACCCCCACCGTCCACGGGAACATCCTCATCGGCCCCAGCGCCGAGTACATCGACGCCCCCGAGGACACTTCCTCCACCAAGCCCGTCATGGACGAGCTCTTCCGCCAGGCCCAGCAGCTCCTCCCCGCCCTGGAGCGGCGGCAGATCATCGGCGCCTACGCCGGCATCCGGCCCAAGCAGGCCCCCCCGGGGGAAGGGGGCTATTGGGACTTCGTCATCCGGGAGGACAGGCCGGGGCTGGTGAACCTCATTGGCATCGAGTCCCCGGGGCTGACCTCCTCCCTCCCCCTGGCCCGGGAGGTGGTGGAGCTCGTGGGCCAGTCCCTGGACCTGGTTCCCCGGCCCGGCTTCCAGGGCCGGCGCCAGGACATCTGCCGGTTCCGGGACCAGAGCCCGGCGGAGCAGGCCGCCCTCATTGCCGCCAACCCAGACTATGGCGAGGTGGTCTGCCGGTGCCAGAAGGTCACCCGGGCGGAGCTTCGCCAGGCGGTGGAAAACCCCCTGGGGGTGAAGACCCTGGCGGGGATCAAATACCGGGCCTGGGCCACCACCGGCCGGTGCAACGGGGGCTACTGCCTGCCCAAAATCGCCCAGATGCTGGTGGAGGACTACGGCCTGGCCCCGGAAGAGGTCACCTATCGGGGGGCGGGCTCCCCCCTGTTTACTGGGAGGGTCAAGTGATGGAACGAACCTATGATGTGGTCATTGTGGGCGGCGGCCCCGGTGGCCTGGCCGCCGCCAAAGGGGCCCGGGAGGCCGGGGCGGAATCCGTGCTGGTGCTGGAGCGGGAGGACAAGGTGGGGGGCATCCTGAACCAATGTGTTCACGACGGCTTTGGGCTGGTCCACTACCGGGCCGCCCTCACCGGGCCGGAGTACGCCTATCGAGCCCAGCAGGAAGCCCAGGCGGCGGGGGTCACCCTGGTCACCGGGGCCATGGTCACGGGGCTCACCCCAGACCGGACCCTTACCGCCGTCACCCGCCAGGGCCTTCTCACCTGCCACGCCGGGGCGGTGGTGCTGGCCACCGGCTGTCGGGAGCGGACCCGGGGGGCCATTGCCATCCCCGGCACCCGTCCGGCGGGGATCTACACTGCCGGGACGGCCCAGAACCTGATGAACACCAAAAACCTGATGGTGGGCCGGCGGGTGGTCATTTTGGGCTCCGGGGACATCGGCCTCATTATGGCCCGGCGGCTGACCTTAGAGGGGGCTGCCGTCCTGTGCGTGGCGGAAATGAAAGCCACCCCCGGCGGGCTGGAGCGCAACGTCAGCCAGTGCCTGTATGACTTTGGCATCCCCCTCTACCTGGGGCACACGGTCACCGGCATCTTTGGCCGGAAGCGGCTGGAGGGGGTGGAGCTGAGCCATCTGGACAGCCAGGGCCAGCCTGTGGCCGGCACCCAGCGGCGAATCGACTGCGACACCCTCCTCCTCTCCGTGGGCCTGATCCCGGAAAATGAGGTGGGAGCCCAGGGAGGCGTCCAGTTGGACCCCGCCACCAACGGAGCCCTGACCGACGGATATTTACAGACCAACGTCCCCGGCATCTTCGCCTGCGGCAACAGCCGGCGGGTGATGGACCTGGCGGACTTTGTCACCCTCCAGGGTCAGGCCGCTGGGGCCAACGCCGCCCGGTTTGTCCGGGGGCTGCCCCTGGAGCCCATGCCCCCGGAGACCTCCAACGCCATGGCCAAGGGCCTCCCCCAGCCGGGGGTAACCACCTGCGTCCTCTGTCCCAAGGGGTGCCGGGTGACCCTGCTGCCCGGGGGCGAAACCAAGGGCAACGGCTGCCCCAAGGGGGCGGACTACGCCAAGCAGGAGGCCGTGGCCCCCAAGCGGGTGCTGACCACCACCTTGAAAGACCAGGCGGGCAAGCTGGTCCCCGTGAAAACCTCCGCCGGGGTACCTAAAGAGGCCCTGCTGGCCTGCATGGAGACCCTGCGCCACATCCAGCTGCCGGACCAAGCCCGGCTGCCCGGGGACCTGGCGGCTGCGGACCCCTTTGGCTTGGGGGTGGATTTGGTGGTCAGCGGGGCCCGGTGACTGCCCTGCCCAGCCCCGCGCAACAACCGGTTGCTTGCCTTCCCGCCGGAGCTGTGGCATACTTTTCTTGAGGTGATCGCCATGAAACCACAGGATATTTTGCGGCAGCTGCGCCAGCAGCACAACCTGACCCAGGACCAGCTGGCCGCCCAGCTGTTCGTGACCCGGCAGGCCGTCTCCCGCTGGGAGGCCGGGGAGACCACCCCCAACCCGGAGACCTTGAAGGGCCTCTCTGCCCTGTTCGACGTCTCCATCAACACCCTGCTGGGCGCCCCCCGCCGCTTAGTGTGCCAGTGCTGCGGCATGCCCCTGGAGGACGGCTTTCTCAGCCGGGAGCCCGATGGGTCCTTTAACGAGGACTACTGCAAGTGGTGCTATGCCGACGGGAAATTCCTCTATGCCAACCAGCAGGACCTGCTGGATTTTCTCGTTCAGCACATGTCCAGCCCAAGCTGGCCCCCCGACCAGGTGCGGGCCCATTTTGAAGGGCTTCTGCCCACCCTGGACCACTGGCGCAAGGGAGAGGAATGACCGGCTTTGAACAAAAAAACCGTGGCCGCTGTAACAGCGGCCACGGGCTTTTTTGTGCTCAAAGAATGTTGGTGCTTTTGTTTTTAATCAGGTAGAGGTTTTTCCCATCGGAGGTCATCCTGGCGTTGTCCAGCACCTCTGGGTTTTCCAGCATAATCTGGCGGAGCTTGTTCATGGCGATGACCACCACCCCTTTGTGGGTCATTTCAATTCCCTTCTCCTCCACGTGCTTGAAGAAGGCGTAAAAGTCCTTGGCGGCGAAGAGGTTGCGCCCCTCCAGGGTGATGGGCCGGTAGCGGCCCGAGAGTAGGAGACTGGGCTCCATCTGGGGGGCGGGAATCAGGTCCCCGTGAGAGGGACGGAGGAAGAGGGCGTACTTGCCCAGGCCGGCGGGGTCCGCGAAGTGGTCCTCGGCCAGCTCTTTGTAGATCTTCCCTTCGGGGGTGGTTTCCAAAAACATGGTGGGGTCCTCCTGTGGATGATTTGTCTGGGCGGGATTACAGATCCTGGTCCATGAGCTTCTCGTCCACAGCCTTGGTCAGCATGGCCTGGAAGTCCTGGAAGGACATGGCGCCCAGGTCGCCTTTGACCCGGTGACGGGGGGAGACGGTGCCGTTTTCCATGTCCCGGTCGCCCACCACCAGCATGTAGGGGACCTTTTCCAGCTGGCCCTCGCGGATCTTCTTGCCGATCTTCTCGTTGCGGTGGTCCACCTCCACCCGGAAGCCGGCCTGGTCCAGCTGGGCGGCGATGCCGTCGGCATAGTCGGCGGCCCGGTCGGTGACGGGCAGGACCTTCACCTGGACGGGAGACAGCCACACAGGGAAGGCGCCGGCAAAGTGCTCGGTGATCACGCCGATGAACCGCTCGATGGAGCCCAGCAGGGCCCGGTGGATCATAACGGGGCGGTGCTTCTCCCCGTCCTCGCCCACGTACTCCAGGTCAAAGCGCTCGGGCATCTGGAAGTCCAGCTGGATGGTGCCGCACTGCCAGGTCCGGCCCAGGGAGTCGGCCAGGTGGAAGTCCAGCTTGGGGCCGTAGAAGGCGCCGTCGCCGGGGTTCAGGACGAAGTCCTTGCCCATCTCCTGGATGGCAGCCTGGAGGGTCTCCTCGGCAAACTGCCAAACCTTTTCGTCGCCCATGTGGTCCTCGGGCATGGTGGACAGCTCGATCTGATAGGACAGGCCGAAGGTGGAGTAGATCTCGTCAAAGATCTTCACCACGTTTTTGATCTCGTCCTTCATCTGGTCGGGGGTCATAAAGATGTGGGCGTCGTCCTGGGTGAAGCAGCGGACCCGGAACAGGCCGTGGAGGGCGCCGGACATCTCGTGGCGGTGGACCAGGCCCAGCTCTGCCATGCGCAGGGGGAGGTCCCGGTAGGAGTGGGGCTCGTTCTTATACACCAGCATGCCGCCGGGGCAGTTCATGGGCTTAACGGCGTAATCCTCTTCGTCGATGACGGTGGTGTACATGTTGTCTTTATAGTGGTCCCAGTGGCCGGAGCGGTGCCACAGCTCCTGGTTGAGGATGATGGGGGTGGCGATCTCCACATAGCCATAGCGCTTGTGGCAGGCCCGCCAATACTCCAGCAGGGTGTTTTTCAGCACCATGCCCTTGGGCAGGAAGAAGGGGAAGCCGGGGCCTTCCTCGGTCATCATAAACAGGCCCAGCTCCTTGCCAAGCTTTCGGTGGTCCCGCTTCTTGGCCTCTTCAATCCGGGCCAGGTACTCGTCCAGCTCGTCCTTCTTGGGGAAGGCGATGCCGTAGATCCGCTGGAGGGTCTGGCGGTTGGAGTCCCCCCGCCAGTAGGCGGCGTTGCAGGCGGTGAGCTTGATGGCGTTGCCCTTGATGCGGCCGGTGGAGTCCACGTGGGGGCCGGCGCACAGGTCGGTGAACTCGCCCTGTTTGTAGAAGGAGATGACGGCGTCCTCGGGCAGGTCGTTGATGAGCTCTACCTTATAGGGCTCGCCCTTTTCCTCCATGAACTTCACGGCCTCTTCCCGGGGCAGCTCAAAGCGCTCCAGCTTCAGCTTTTCCTTGCAGATCTTCCGCATCTCGGCCTCCAGCTCGGCCAGCTGGGTCTCGGAGAAGGGTTCGGGGGTGTCGAAGTCGTAGTAAAACCCGTTCTCAATGGAGGGGCCGATGGCCAGCTTCACCTCGGGGTGCAGCCGCTTCATGGCCTGGGCCAGCACGTGGGAACAGGTGTGCCAATAGGTCCGTTTGTACTCGGGATTTTCAAAGGTATATTGGGTTGCGTCAGACATGGTTGCTTCCTCCTCATTCTTTGGGGCGTAGGATAAAAAGAAAACCCGCCCCTGATCTTTCTTCAGGGGCGGGATAGTAAGCTATCTCGCGGTTCCACCCTGCTTGCACGCCACAGGGCGTGCCGCTTCGTTTCCGCTGTAACGGGCGGTGACCGGCCCAGCCTACTCCCCTGTGGGGCTCGGTGGGCAGCTCGGGGATGGTGCTTGGTCCGGTCCGTTGGGCAGGCGCGCTTGCAGCCTATGGCGCGCCCTCTCTGGGCTGCAGGGCCGGGAAGGTTCCCGTCGTCGCTTGTTTCGATGAAGGTATTATATGCTTGCCGCCGGAAATTGTCAAGAGGGCAAACGAACCTTGCCCAAAAAAGCCGGGGGCAAGGCCCTTCCCTGCCCCGGTGGCTTACGGGGGCAAAAGGGGGAACCTGCTCACTCTGCCAGGCTCTGGACAGAGCCCTGGCGGCAGTCCATGGAGACCTTCATGCCGTCGTGGAGGCTGCGGGTGGCGCCAGTGGCCCCCACAATGACAGCTTTGTTCAGGCTCAGGCCCACCACGGCAGCGTGGCTGCCCATGCCGTTTTCCTCGGTGATGACCCCGGTGGCCTGGCGGATATAGGGGAGCATGTCGTTGTTGGTGTGGGGCACCACCAGGATCATGCCCGGGTGGAACTTGTGCTTCACGTCCTCCAGGGTGCGGCAGACGCAGAGGATGCCCTTCACATTCTCGTTGCCCACGCCGGCGCCGTTAATGAGGCTGCTGCCCACCAGGTGGACCTTAATCATGTTGGTGGTGCCGGCAATGCCCGCCGGGACGCCGGCGGTGACCACGGCGATCTCCCCGTCCTGGATGAGGCCGGCTTCCTTGGCCACGTTGATGGAGCCCTCGATCATCTCGTCCGTGCTCTGAACATAGGGCATGATGAGGGGGCGCACCCCCCAAGTCAGGGAGAGCTGGCGCTGGACGGGTTCGTCCATGACGCAGGCGATGATGGGGGTCTCCGGCCGGAAACGGCTGATGAGCCGGGGGGTGGCCCCGCTCTTGGTGACGGTGATGATGGCTGAGGCGTTGGTATCGGTCGCCGTGGTGCAGGCGGCGTGGGCGGTGGCTCCGCCGATGCCCAGGCGGATATCGGGGGTCATGTTCCGCATGCGGCCAAAGTAGTTGATATCGGCCTCGGTGCGCCGGGCAATGGCGGCCATGGTCTTCACGGCCTCCACCGGGTATTTGCCCGCGGCGGTCTCCCCGGAGAGCATGATGGCCGAGGTGCCGTCGTAGACGGCATTGGCCACGTCGGTGATCTCCGCCCGGGTGGGGCGGGGGTTGGTAATCATAGAGTCCAGCATCTGGGTGGCGGTGATGACGTGCTTGCCATAGCCCAGGGTGTAGGCGATGATGTCCTTTTGGATGACGGGGATCTCGGTGAAGTCGATCTCCACCCCCATGTCGCCCCGGGCGATCATCACCCCGTCGGCTACGGCCAGGATTTCGTCCACATTGTTCACGCCCTCCTGGTTTTCCAGCTTGGCGATGATGCGGATATCCGACTGGTACTCGTCCAGCAGCCGGCGGATTTCCATAACGTCCTGGGCGTTGCGGCAGAAGGAGGCGGCGATGAAGTCAAAGCCCTCCTGGATGCCGAAGAGGATGTCCTCCCGGTCCTGGGCGCTCATATAGGGCATGGACAGGTGGACGCCGGGGACGTTGACCCCCTTGCGGTCTTTGATAGGGCCGCCGTTTTCCACCAGGCAGAGGATGTCGGTCTCGGTGCGCTCAAGGACCTTCATGCTGATCAGGCCGTCGTCCAGCATGATCTGGCTGCCCACCCGCACATCTTGGGCCAGGTTTTTATAGGTAATGCTGCAGATCTCCTGGGTGCCCACCACCTCTCGGGCGGTGAGGGTAAAGTGCTGGCCGGCCTCCAGGGTGATGGCCCCGTGCTCAAAGGTCTTTAAGCGGATCTCGGGGCCCTTGGTGTCCAGCAGGGCGGCCACGGGGAGATTCTGCTTCTTGCGCAGGGACTTCAGCAGCTCCAGTCGCTTTTTATGGTCGGCATGGGTTCCGTGGGAGAAGTTAAACCGGGCCACGTCCATGCCGTGGATCATCATGTCCTCCAGAACCGCCGGGTCGTCGGTGGCGGGGCCCAGGGTGCAGATAATCTTGGTTTTTCGCATACTCATCAGACAGCACCTCCATTTGGCTGTTGCGTTGTAACGGGTTCTCCTTCGTGAGGGTCCATTTTACACCCTTTGGAGAGAAAAGACAATCCTCTTTCCTGGTGATTCCGGGGATTCAGGGCCCGGCGCAAGCCCTCCCCCACCAGCAGCAGGGCCAGGGCGGTGACCACGATGCACAGCCCCGGCGGAATCCAGGCCCAGGGGCGGGTGGTGAGGGTGACCAGCTCCATGGCGCTCTGGGTCAGGTTGCCCCAGGAGGCCTGGGGGGTGCGCAGGCCCACCCCTAAGAAGCTGAGGCTGGACTCTGAGAGGATAGCCCGGACCACCTTCAGGGGCAGAGTGGCCCACACAGGGGCAATCACATTGGGCAGGATGGTGCGGAAGAGGATGGCCCGGTCCGTGGCCCCCAGGGCCCGGGAGGCCTCCACATACTCGGCCTTTTTGGCCGACAGGGTGCCGCTGTACACCAGCCGGGCCACCGAGGCCCAGCCCAGGCCGCCGATGACCAGGATGATATTCCACACCGAGGCCCCCAGCAGGGAGACCAGGGCCAGCACCAGGATGATGCTGGGGAAGGACTGGAAGGTGTCGCAGGCCCGCATGATCCAGTATTCCCACTTTCCCCCCTTATAGCCGGCCAGCAGGCCCAGGGGGACCCCCAAAACCGCGCCCAGGGCGGCAGAGGCAAAGCCGATGAGCAGGGAGACCCGCCCCCCGGCCAGCAGCCGGGCCAGCAGATCCCGGCCGGTGTCGTCGGTGCCCAGCAGGTGCTGAGAGCTGGGGGGCGCCCAGAAGCCGGCGGTTCTGTCGGTCAGGTTGGGGTCCTGGCCCAAAACCAGGGGGAGCAGAAGGACCAGCAGGATTTCCACGCACAGGAAGATCCCTGCGGCCACCGCCCGGCGGTCGGCCAGAAAGGCCCAGAGGACGGGATGCTTGGCGTTCATTTCCCCTCACCTCCCCAGCCTACCCCGGGATCCACCAGGCGGTAGACAATGTCCATGAGGATCCCTGTGGCCAGCACCGTCAGGGCGATGACGGCGGTGATCCCCATGATGACCGTGTAGTCCCGGCTGGAGACGGAGGTGAAAAGCAGGCTCCCCATCCCCGGCCAGCCGAAAATCCGCTCCACCACCAAAGAGCCCCCGATGATGTGGGGGATGTGGTTTAAGATGGTGGTAATCACCGGCAGCAGCGCCGTGCGGAAGCCGTGGTGCCAGACCACCTGCCACTCGGGCAGGCCCTTGGCCCGGGCGGTGCGGATGTAGTCCTCCCCCAGCACCTCTCCACAGGCACTGGCGGTCTGGCGAACCAGGTTGCCCAGGTTGCTCAGACAGACCACGCCCCCGGGAAGCACCAGATGGTGCAGCAGGTCCCCCAGGCTGCCCCCGCTGCCGGCGGAGTACATATTGGCCGCCGGGAACCAGCCCAGGACCACGGAGAAGAAATAGATAAACAGGATGCACAGGAAAAAGCCCGGGGCGCTGTAGCTGAGCAGGGTGAGGCCCCCGGCCAGGCGGCTCCAGCCGGAGCCCGGCTTCCAGGCGGCCATGACCCCCAGGGGGATGCCAATGACCACCGCCGCCGCCACCCCGGTGCCCGTGAGGATCAAGGAGGGGGCCACCCGCTGGGCGATCATCCGCAGCACCGGCTGGCCCGTGCGGTAGGACAGGCCCAGGTCCCCGGTGAGCAGTTCCTTCATCCACAGAACGTAGCGGACAGGGATGGGCTTATCCAGGCCAAGATTAGCCTCCAGCGCGGCCCGAACGGCCGCGCTGGAGGCTTCTCCACCCCCTGCCGCATCTGCAATGGTGGCGGGGGCCATATTCATTAAGAAAAAGACCAGGAGGGTGATCCCAAAAAAGACGGGAAGGGCACCCAAAATACGTTTTACAATGTAGTTTGCCAATGGTGGTTCCTCCTACACTTCCGGCCCGCAAGGGCACAGGCTGCTAGGCAGGCAGCCTTACAGAGGTTAATTTTTCTTTGGTTCGGTGCGTTCTCTGAGGACGGGAATTAGACCGTCTTCTCCCACTCCCACACGTTCTCGTTGCAGCAGGCGGAAGAGGGGTAGTCAATGCCGGTCACCGTGTTGGACGTTACGTGGAGAGCCCGGCTGAACCACAGGGGGATAAAGGGCATCTCCTGGTTCAGGTAGGCCTCAAACTCGTCCACCAGGTCGATCTTGGCGGTCTCGTTGGTCTCCTGCTGCAGGGCGTTCAGAAGGGTGACATAGTGGCTCAGGTCCGCCACCCGGAAGAGGTTATTGTCCTCATTGAACCGGCTGCCGGTGAACCAGGTGGGCAGGCTGGTGGGGGTGTGGCTGGCCACGCCCAGGTCATAGGTTCCGTCGTAAATGCCGGCGAACATGGTGGCCGAGTCCACCGTTTCAATCTGGGTCTGGATGCCCACCTCGGCCAGATCCTGCTGGATGAGGGCGGCCAGGCTGGCCCGGGCGCTGGTGCAGGCCAGGGTATACACCGTGCCGTCGTAGCCAGAGGAGGCCACCAGTTCCTTGGCCCCCTCGGGGTCATAGGTGCCCTGGCCGGCGGCGGGGGCATACACCGTCCCCGGCAGGATGCTGGAGTTGGTGGCGGTGCCCAGGGTGCCGCTGCTCTGCTGGCACAGCAGCTCCTTGTCCAGGGCCTTTTCGATGGCGTGGCGGAGGTCGGCGCTGGCGATGGTCTCGTTGTTAATCATGAGCTCATAGAAGGTGGTGGGGACCTCTTCCTCCTCCACCACAAAGCCCGCCTCCTCGGCCACGGGACGGTTTTCCTCCGAGAGGCTGCCGCCGAAGGCGTAGTAATCCAGGTCGCCGGCAATGAGGGCGGTGAGGAGGTTGGCCTTGTCCATCACCGTGATGGTCAGGGTGTCGAAGCCGGGGGCGCCCAGCTGATAGTCGGGGTTGCTGGCCAGCACCAGGGTGCTGCCGGAGACCTCAGAGACAAATTTACAGGGGCCGGACCCTACAGGGCTGAGCCAAAAGTCGCTGGTGACAATCTCCTCCACCGGGATATCCTGGAGCAGGTGGGTGGGGAGCACATAGATCTCCCGGTTTTTATCCACCAGGAATTCCTCGGGGATCACCGGGCTGTCGAAGGTCAGCTTCAGGGTGTATTCATCCACGGCCTCCACGCCCAGGGTCTCCCCTTCCACAGCGGCGCCCACCTCGTCGGTGCCGGTCAGGTCCGCGAAGGTGGCCCGGCCCAGGATTTCACAGGCGGGGTTAGTGACCAGGGTGATGGTGTCCACCCAGTGCTGGGCGGTGACGGGGGTGCCGTCGTGGAAGGCAGCTTTCTCATCCAGGTGGAAGAGGATGGCATAGCCGTCGTCAGCGCTCTCCCAGCTCTTGGCGGCCCGGGGCAGGCAGGTACCGTCGGCCTGGACATAGGCCAGGCGGTCGTAGATCTTGTCGTAGATGATCCGGGAGTAGTTGCTGCCGGAGACGGTGTAATAGGGCATCAGGGAGTCCCAGGGGTTAGAGATGCCGTAGTTGATGTTCCCGGCAGCGGTGTCGACGCCGGGGTTCTCTTCCTCCTGGGGCTGCTGGCCGCAGGAAGACAGGAACAGGGTGGCCACCAGGGCAGCGGCCAGGGCCAGGGTGGCCAGACGGGATCGGTTGTGTTTTTTCAAGGGATTAGTCCTCCTCATCACTGCTCAGGCTTTCATACTCGTCATAGTCGTCGGCGGCGTCCAGCTGGGAGTCGAGCATCATCTGCTCAAAGTGGGCGTCCAGCTGCTTGGCAAACTCTTGGGCGGCGTTGTAGCCCATGCGTTTGTGGCGGTTGTTCATGGCGGCCACTTCCACGATGATGGCCAGGTTTCGACCGGGCTTAATGGGGATGGTGATGGCCGGGACCTTCATATCCAGAATGGTGGTAAACTCCTCGTTGGTGCCTAGGCGGTCGTAGAAAACCTGGTCATTCCACTGCTCTAAGTTGACCACCAGGTTGATGTCCTGGTCCTCCCGGACGGCAGACATGCCAAAAAGCTGCTGGATATCCACCACGCCGATGCCTCTGAGCTCGATGTAATGGCGGATGAGCTCCGGGGCGGAGCCCACCAGACGGGTGCCGATGTGGCGGATTTCCACCGCGTCGTCGGCCACCAGGCGGTGGCCGCGCTTGACCAGCTCCACGGCGGTCTCGCTCTTACCCACGCCGGAGTCGCCCATGAGGAGCACGCCCTCGCCATAGACGTCCACCAGCACGCCGTGGCGGGTAATCCGGGGGGCCAGGCGGGCCTTGAGGAAGCTGGTGAAGTTATCGATAAAGAGGGAGGTATCCTCCTTGCTGTGCAGAACGGTCCGCTTGTGCTTCACGGCCATGGCCATAAGCTCTGGGAAGGGCTCTAGGCTGCGGGTGAGGATCAGGGCGGGGATGGGCTTGGAGAAGAAGGCGTCAAAACACTTCTCCCGTTCCTCTGCGCTCTGGTTGCTCAGGTAGGTCCACTCCACCTTGCCGATGATCTGGATGCGCTCGGGGGCAAAGTAGTCGAAAAAGCCGAGGATCTGCAGGGCGGGGCGGTTGATGTCATCGGCCCGGACAAGGCACCGATCATAGTTTTTTCCCTGGTTGAGCACTTTCAGCTCGAACCGTTCGACCAGCTTGGTCAGTTTGATTGCCGACTGAGATACCATAGTTCCTCCTCTTCCGTATGGGCGGGGGCTGGGGGCCCTCGGGGATTTTTTTGTTACAATATGGGGTATTATACCATAGCTTTGGTGGGCTTTGCAAGGGAGGGCGACATGCCGGGGGGCATTTCCTTCGCGGGCTGTTTTTCCTTCTACGAAAAGAGCACTGGCTTTCGCCAGTGCTCTATCATTCTTTCGGTTGTCAGATTAGACAGCGCGGGTAACTTTGCCCGAACGGAGGCAATGAGTGCACACATAGACGTGCTTCGGGGTGCCGTTGACGATCGCCTTCACGCGCTTCACGTTGGGCTTCCAGGGACGATTGGAGCGGCGGTGGGAGTGGGAAACCTGAATGCCGAACACGACGCCCTTGTCACAAAATTCACATTTAGCCATTCGCTTGAACCTCCTCGCTGGTTTATGACTCCACCGGCTGGGTGCGGAACCCTGCCAGTGTGTTATTATTGAAAAAGCATCGGTTAGTATAATACCAGAAACCGGGCAAAAAAGCAAGTCCTATTTTGCAGATTTCTGAAAAAACCGTCTTTTCCTGGAAATGGGCCGGGGGATTAGATCCAGCTCTCCTCAATCTCATGGCGCTTTTCCCGGCGCATGAGGGCCTGGAGGGCCTGCTTGGGGTCCCGGCCCTCGTAAAGGACCTGATAGGCCGCCTGGGTGATGGGCATTTCTACCCCCAGGCGGGTGGCCAGCTCCCGGGCGGAGTCCACGGCGTAATAGCCCTCCACCACGGCGCCGATCTTCTCAATGGCCTCGGGCACGGGGGTTCCCTGGCCGATGAGGATGCCCGCCCGGTAGTTTCGGGAGTTGAGGGAGGTGCAGGTGACGATCAGGTCCCCCATGCCGGCCAGGCCCGCAAAGGTCTCTCGCCGGCCCCCCATGGCCACGCCCAATCGGGCGGTTTCTGCCAGGCCGCGGGTCATCAGCATGGCCTTGGTGTTGTCCCCAAGGCCCATGCCCGCGCACCAGCCGGTGCACAGGGCCATGACGTTTTTCAGGGCCGCCCCCAGCTCCACCCCCACCACGTCGCTGGTGGCGTAGACCCGGAAGCGGTCGTTGAGGAAAACGTCCTGAATCTTCTCCGCCGCCGCCTGGTCGGGGCAGGCGGAGACCACCGCAGTGGGCACCCGCCGGGCCACTTCCTCGGCGTGGGAGGGGCCGGAGAGGGCCACCACAGGGCACAGATCCCCCGTGGCCTGGCGGATGATCTCGGTCATCCGCAGGGAGGTCCCCTTCTCAATGCCCTTGGACACGGACACCAGGATGGTCTCCGGCGTGAGATAGGGCCGGATCTTTTCGGCGGTGGCCCGCACCCCGAAGGAGGGGGTGGCAATCACCACCACTTCCCTGCCCTCCACGCAGGACAGGTCCCAGGTATAGGTCAGCTGGCTGGGGAGCTTCACCCCAGGCAGCAGGGGGTTCTCTCCGGTCTCCTGCAGGCGCCGGGACTCCTCCTCCAAAAAGGACCACAGGGTCACCGTGTGGCCATTTTCCGCCAGCAGCATGGCCAGGGCCGTGCCCCAGCCGCCGCTGCCCAAGACAGCAATTTTCATGGCAGACACCTCAATTTACTTTCTTATGTAGGCTGAATTTGGACTCCGTTCCCGCCAGCAGCCGCTGGATATTGCCGCGGTGCTTCCAAACAATGAGCCCACCGATGATAATGGCCAGGAGCAGAATGACCCAGTCCTGGTAGACAAACCAAGTGGCAATGGGCACCGTCACCCCTGTGGAGCTGGAGCCCAGGGACACGTAGCGGGTGAGGATGGCCAGGATGAGAAAGCCCCCCCAGGCCGCCAGGGCCACCCGCCAGTCGATCATAATAACAATGGTCCCGCCGGACAGGATGCCCTTGCCCCCCTTAAACTGGAACATGCAGGGGAACATGTGCCCCACCAGGCAGAGCAGGCCCGCCCAATAGACCGTCAGCGCCCGGGGATCGATGCCCCAGGCGGCGGGAACACTGGCTCGCATCAGCCACAGGCCCACCATCACCGCCACCACCGCTTTGAGCACGTCGGTGAGGATGACCACAAGGGTCAGCGGCCCGCCAAAGGTCCGGTAGAAGTTGGTAAGCCCCGCGTTGCCGCTGCCGTGGGTGCGCACGTCGTCCCGCAGGATATATTTGGAGACGATGACCGCTCCGTTGAAACAACCGCAGAAGTAAGCGATGGCCGCCGTGGCCACCGCGCGAATCCAAAATTCACCCATGGGGTCAGTCCTCCTTGTCGCCCTTTTGCCGGATGGTCAGCCGCATGGGGGTTCCCTCCAGGCCGAAGGTGCCCCGGATCTGGTTTTCCAGATACCGCTGATAGGAGAAGTGGAAGAGCTTTGCGTCGTTGCAGAAGCAGACGAAGTGAGGGGGGCGGATCCCCGCCTGGGTCATGTAATAGATCTTCAGCCGCCGGCCCTTGTCGGTGGGGGGCTGGACCCGGGCGGTGGCGTCGGCCAGGAGGCTATTGAGCATGCCGGTGGTGATGCGCATGGCAGCCTGGTCGTCCACATACTTGATGAGCTGGAAGATCCGGCTCACCCGCTGGCCGGTGAGGGCGGAGATGAAGAGGATGGGGGCATAGGTCATATAGGACAGGTCCCGGCGGATGTCCTGGCGCATGCGGTCCATGGTCTTGTCGTCCTTTTCAATGGCGTCCCACTTATTCACCACGATGATGCAGGCCTTGCCCGACTCGTGGGCCATGCCGGCCACCTTGGTGTCCTGCTCGGTGACCCCCTCGTTGGCATCGATCATAATGAGGCACACGTCGGAGCGCTCAATGGCCATGGCCGCCCGGAGGACGGAGAACTTTTCGATCTGGTCGTTGACCTTGGACTTCTTCCGCATGCCGGCGGTATCGATGAAGAGGAACTTGCCCACTTCATTTTCAAAGTAGCTGTCCACTGCGTCCCGGGTGGTGCCGGCCACGTTGGAGACGATGACCCGCTCCTCCCCCAGGATCCGGTTAATGAGGGAGGACTTGCCCACGTTGGGCTTGCCGATGACGGCCACCTTGATGGTCTCTCTGTCCTCTTCCTCCTCCTCTTCCGGGGGGAAGTACTCGAAGCAGGCGTCCAGCAGGTCGCCGGTGCCGTGGCCGTGGACGGCGGAGACGGCGATGGGATCCCCCAGGCCTAAGTTGTAAAACTCATAGATGTCGGGGTTGGTCATGCCCACCTGGTCCATTTTGTTCACCGCCAGGATGACGGGCTTTCGGGCCCGCAGGAGCATGTTGGCCACGTCCTGGTCCGAGGCAGTCAGGCCCGTTTTGATGTCGCACAGGAAGACGATCACCGTGGCGTTTTGGATGGCGATCTCCGCCTGCTTGCGCATGAAGGAGAGGATCTCCGTGGTGGTGCCCGGCTCAATGCCGCCGGTGTCCACAATGTCGAAGGTCCGGCCGCGCCACTCGCACTCGGCGTAGAGGCGGTCCCGGGTGACGCCGGGGGTGTCCTCCACAATGGACAGGCGGCGGCCCACTAATTTGTTAAAAAGCATGGACTTGCCCACGTTGGGGCGGCCCACGATGGCAACGAGAGGTTTGGCCATAGAGGTTACCTCCTTTATATAGAAAGGGTTTTTGGGAGTTTGGACGGGGAATCCAGTCCTTTGGACCGGGGTTGGCGCACCCTGCGCCGGTGGGGTTCCTGGGGCCGGCAAACCGGCCCTGGGGAACCCTTTTGGGGGCCGAAACGGGCGCCCCTTATACGCCAAAAATGGCCTCGAAGAGATCAAACCCGTCCTGGTTCACCGGGATCACTGGCACGCCCAGGCCCCGGGAGAGCTCCTCTAGGGTCATGTCGTCCAGGAAAACGGTTTCCCCGTGGCGCAGGGTGTTTTGGGGCAGGAGGACCCGGGTACCCAGATCCTTGCCCTGAAGCTGGGCCAGGAGATCCTGGCCGGTGAGCAACCCGGCCACGGTGATGGTCTCCCCGAAGAAACGGTTTACAATGGGATAAATGTGATAATCTAACTTAGTATGACATTTTGCGGCCGCCCTGTCAATCATTTCTCGCAGGAAAGGCGCCGCTGCCATCCCCGTGGCGATGGAAAAAGGTTCCACCGGGATGTTCTCCGGGGCCCCTAACGTGGCGCCGTGGAGCTCGACCTCCAGCAGGCGGAGCATGCCCACGCCGTTTTCCAGCTGGGTGTACTCCTCATAGTATTCGTCCTGGGGCAGTGGAAGATGCCCTTGGATGTAAAACTCGTCGGAGCACCAGAAGATCCGGCTGCCCTGCTCTGCCAGGCACCGCTGGGCATAGGCCTCCACCTGGGCCACCACGGCCTGGGCCTCTGGCTGGGTGTAGGGCCGGAGGGGGTAGAGCCCCTGGCGGTAGCGGGTCAGGCCCACGGGGACCACCGAGACGCTCTTCACCTGGGGGTACAGGGCGGCCAGGTCCTCCATGCTCTGCTGGAGAATCTCCCCGTCGTTGAGGCCGGGGCAGGAGACGATCTGGCAGTTCATCACAATGCCCGCCTGGGCAAACTTCTGCATGATGGCCAGGCACTCTCCCCCCCGCCGCTTGTTGCCCAGCAGAACCTGGCGGACCTGAGGGTCTGTGGCGTGGACGGAGATGTTGATGGGGGAAATGTGCAGGTCGCAGATCCGCTGGAGCTCCCGCTTGCTCAGGTTGGTCAGGGTGATGTAGTTGCCCATGAGGAAGGACAGCCGGGCATCGTCATCCTTAAAATACAAGGTCTCCCGCATGCCCTGGGGCATCTGATCCACGAAGCAGAAGACGCACTTGTTGGCGCAGGACCGGGCCCGGTCCATGAGATAGGTCTCAAACTCCAGGCCCAAATCCTCTCCCACGTCCTTAGACAGGGCAACCTCCCGCTCCCCCTCCCCTGTTTTCAGGGTGAGGACCAGGTCGGGGTCGTAGGAATAGTATTTATAGTCCAGCACGTCCACGATGGGGTGGCCGTTGATGGCTGCCAGGGTCTCCCCTGCCCGGACCCCCGCCAGATGGGCGGGCGTGCCGGGGGTGACAGCCTGGATCTTGGTCCGGGACATAGGGGGTCACTCCTTTGCGGGTGGGAATGGGAGGGAAAACGAGCAAAAAAGAAGAGGGGCTACCCCCTCTTTCTTTTTCCGTATTCGTTCTTCCGGCTGCATCAGTTCTCCTGCTGCACCTGGCCGAACACCTTGCCGTCATAGGTCATGCAGGCCTTGCACAGCCGGTGGGGCAGCCGATACGCGCCGCACTTGGGGCAGGTCGTGACTGCGGGAGCTGCCAGCTTCCAGTTGGCACGCCGCTTATCCCGTCTCTGCTTAGAGACTTTACTCTTCGGAACCGCCATTTCGAGACACCTCCTTGGTGATGCCCTGTCGGGCAAAGTGGATTGGTTACTACTCAGTTTTTATCAAGTAGCTGCTCGAGAGCGGCCCATCTGGGATCGGCCTGTTTCTTACACCGGCAGGGCGCCTGGTTCAGGTTGACGCCGCAGCCGGGGCAAAGCCCCTTGCAGTCTTCTGAGCATAAATGTTTCGTGTCCATATCGAGAATAAAGGCTGTGTAGGCCAAATCGCCGACGTCGATCTCGCCGTCGTCCAGAAGAACGATTTCGCCGTCTTCCTCCCCTTCCAGCGTTTCCGCCAGCAGGAAGCTCAGGCCGACAACCTTCTCCCGGCTGAATCCGCTCATGCACCGGTCGCAGGTATAGTCTAGAAGGGACTTCGCTTCCCCCTCTAGCACCAGCACATCGGCGACGTTTTTCACCTGCCCCGTAACCGTCACCGGCCGGGTGATGGGCTGCTCCCCGAAGAAGTCCTCCTGGCTCAGATCCAGGGTGAAATCGAAGGGGAGGCTGGCTCCAGGTACATGAATGATCTCTCGAAGATTCAGTCGCATAGCACACTCCTCACATGGTACAGGGGATATTGTAACAAAAAAAATGCGGGTTGTCAAATACTTTTCTTCAAATTTTGGGAATCTGTGCTATAATACTTTCCATCAGATTCACGAAAAAAAGCCGTTTCCCCATAGATAGCCGCCGAAAACATAGAATATACCATTTTTCGGTCGCCGTCAAGAGGAAATCCCAAGATATTGTAGAGAGAAAGGTCGTGATCCCATGCGGGAGTTTACCGTGGGCCCCAACGACGCCGGCCAGCGGCTGGACCGTTGGCTGGCCAAGACCCTCCCCCTGCTGCCGGCCCCCCTGGCCCAGAAGTATATCCGCATCAAGCGGGTGAAGCTCAACGGCAAGGGGGCCAAGCGAGACACCAGGCTGGTGAAGGGGGACCTGCTCCAGCTGTATATCAACGACGAGTTTTTCGACACCCCCACCCCGGAAAACGCCTTCCTGTCGGTGTTCAAGCCCCAGCTGGACATCCTCTATGAGGACGAGAACCTGCTGCTGGTGAACAAGCGCCCGGGGCTGGTGGTCCACCCGGACGAGCATGAGCGGGTGAACACCCTCATCACCCACATCCAGGCCTACCTTTATCAAAAGAAGGAGTGGAGCCCCTATTGGGAGAATTCCTTCGCCCCCGCCCTGTGCAACCGCATCGACCGGAACACCGGCGGCATCGTCATCGCCGCCAAAAACGCCGAGACCCTGCGGGTCATGAACCAGAAGATCCGGGACCGGGAGGTGGAGAAGTCCTACCTGTGCGTCATTCTGGGCTCCATGTCCCCGGCGGAGGGAAAGCTAGAGGGCTTTCTGGTGAAGGACGAGGCCAAAAAGCAGGTCTCCGTCCACAAAAAGCCCGTGGAGGGGGGGCGCACCGCCGTGACCCTCTACCGCACCCTGGCCAAAAAAGGGGGCCTATCCCTGATGGAGTGCCGCCTGGTCACCGGGCGGACCCACCAGATCCGGGCCCAGTTCGGGGCCGCAGGCCATCCCCTGCTGGGGGACGGCAAGTATGGCCGGGAGCGGGAGAACAAAAAGTTCGGCCGCACCTCCGGCCAGGCCTTGTATTCCTATAAATTAGCATTCCAGTTTACCACCGACGCCGGGTGCCTGAACGACCTCAACGGCCGGGTTTGGACGGTGGACACCGTGGACTTTGCCCAGGAGTATTTCCCGGGGGTGGCCTGGTAAGGGCCTCCCCTGCCCCCACCTGAACCCCAACCCATCATCCCCAGGTAAACTGCGCGCCTTCCGCGCCCACCTCAAAGTGGTACTTGGCAATGCCCAGGTCGGTTTTGGTGTAGAACCCCCGCCCGGCGGTGGCCTCTACCCTGCTGCCCATCAGGGTGAAGTGGAACTTCTGCTGGTTCATGGCCGTGGGCGCCAGCAGCGCGGCCCGGACCCCCTTTTGAAACCACTGGGGGGAGGCCTGGGTTACGTTGGACACCTTCTCCGGTGCCTTCACCGGGTGGCTCTCCCCCGGGATGGTGCCATAGCCCAGGGCGATGACCATGACCAACTTCTCCCCCGGGGCCACGGTGAAGGCGGACTTCACCTTCCGATAGGTCAGGGCCACCCAGCAGGTGTTCAGCCCCAGCAGCTGGGCCCGGAGCACCACCTGCTCCCCATAATAGCCGCACTTCTCCTCCAGGTCAGGGCCCTTGGGGCCCACCAGGGCAATGTAATTTTTTACCCCCGAAAACTTGCCGTACCGGGCCATCCGGCCGGCAAAGGCCTGGGGCTCCTCCAGCACCAGCTGCATGTGCAGGCCGCTGTCCCGGTTGCACTGGTCAATCAGGGCGGCCAGCGCTTCTCTGGTCTCTTCTTCTATGGGCCGGCCCTCATAGGACCGCACGGAATGCCGCTGTAATATCGCTTCCCAAAGCTCCATGGTGGTTCCTCCTCGCTGTTTTGTGACAGTTAGCAGATCCAGTATACCATAAAATTCCTCCCCTGGCACGGCCCTGAAACAAGAACCGGCAAAGGTTCCTCGACAGAATATTCTTTTTCTTGACATCCCCATCCTTTTCTGATAAAATACCTTCATCTTAAATTGGAAAATCACGTTTTGAGTCTTTCCAAAGCAAGACACGACCGCCGGACGGGCCACCTGATTTGCCCCATGGCTAAGGCCACACGGACAGCCGGGTCGAATGCCGAGTTCCGCATGATGCGGCGGCAACTTCTGTTGCCTTATTGATTGGGTTCGAAGCCCAAGTTTTATAAGTTGGTAACTATAAACCAGTGCTTCATCGAGCACGCAGCGCCT
>DBEYYM010000154.1:0-7313 GCA_048184675.1 Evtepia sp.
CTTCGTTCACAAAATGTACCGTGGCACCGGTGACTTTCACCCCATATTCCAGGGCGGCCTCATGGACCTTGAGCCCGTAGAATCCCTTCCCGCAGAAGGAGGGGATGAGGGAGGGGTGGACATTGAGGATCCGCCGGGGCCCCTGGCTGGTAAAGTCAGCGCTGAGGATGCTCATAAAGCCGGCCAGCACCAGCAGCTCTGCGCCATGGTCGGCCAGAGCCTGGGAGATGGCCGCCTCAAAGGCGGCCTGGCTGCCCAGTTCCTTCCGGCTGCACACCACCCCGGGGACCCCTGCCTGGGCGGCACGGGTCAGGGCGTAGGCCTTGGGATTGCTGGAAATCACCAGGACAATCTCCCCGTCCTTCAGCACACCGCTTTGCTGGGCATCCAGCAGGGCTTGGAGGTTGGTGCCGCCGCCGGAAACCAGCACGGCAATTTTCGTTTTTACCATAGGATGACGCCCTCGTCGCCGGCGACAATTTCGCCCAGGCGCACAGGCTGCTCCCCGGCGGCCTGAAGGGCGGCCAGGGCCTTGTCGGCCTCTTCCTTGGCCACCACCACGGTCATGCCGATGCCCATGTTAAAGGTGTTGAACATCTCCCGCCGGGGGACGTTGCCCTTGGCCTGGATCAGGTCAAAGATGGGCAGCACGGGCACGTCGGCTTCCCGAATCTTGGCCGTCATGCCCTTGGGCAGGCTGCGGGGGATATTTTCATAGAAGCCGCCGCCGGTGATGTGGGAGACGGACTTAATCTGGACCTGCTCCATCAGGGCCAGGATGCTCTTGACGTAAATGCGGGTGGGCGTGAGAAGGGTCTCTCCCAGGGACTTGCCGCCCAGGGCATCCACAGGGGCCTTCAGGTCGGCGTGCTCCACGTCCAGCACTTTACGGACCAGGGAGAAGCCATTGGAGTGGACGCCAGAGGAGGGTAGCCCCAGGATCACATCGCCGGGCTGGATGGCGGTCTTATCAAAGACCTTTGCCTTGTCCACCACGCCCACGGAGAAACCGGCCAGGTCGTACTCATCGATGGGATAGAAGCCGGGCATTTCGGCGGTTTCCCCGCCGATAAGGGCGGCCCCAGACTGGACACAGCCCTCGGCCACGCCGGAGACGATCTGCGCGATCTTTTCCGGCACGTTCTTGCCGCAGGCGATATAGTCCAGGAAGAACAGGGGCTTGGCGCCCACGCAGATGATGTCGTTGACGCACATGGCCACGCAGTCGATGCCCACGGTGTCGTGCTTGTCCATAAGGAAAGCCAGCTTCAGCTTGGTGCCCACGCCGTCGGTGCCGGAAACCAAGACGGGGTGCGTGATCCCGGTTAAGTCCAGCTCAAACAGGCCGCCAAAACCGCCGATGTCGGACAGAGCCCCTGCGGTCATGGTTTTGGCGATGTGGGTCTTCATCAGCTCCACGGCCTTGTAGCCGGCGGTGATATCCACGCCGGCGGCGGCGTAGCTGTCGGATCTCGATTGCATATTCATAAGTGGTTATTCCTTTCCGTTCCAGCAGTAGGTGCATACCTTGCAGGGCTCCAGGCCGATGGCCTTGATGAGCTCATCCAAGGACTGATATTCCAGAGAGGTAAAATGAAGTTTTTCGCAGATGGTCTCCCGGAGCTTTTTGCCCCGTTCGGTGTTGGGGTCGCTGTATTCCTCCAGGTACTTGTCCCCTTCTTCCCCTTCCAGCTCGTAAATGGTTCGGCGGGCAATGAGCTCCATGGGAGAGCGGCTGGCGGAGAAGTTCAGGAACTTACAGCCATACATAATGGGGGGACAGGCAGAGCGGATGTGAACCTCTTTTGCGCCATTGGCGTAGAGGAACTCCACCGTCTCCCGCAGCTGGGTGCCCCGGACGATGCTGTCGTCCACGAAGAGGAGCTTCTTACCCTCAATGAGCTCGTGGACGGGGATTTGCTTCATCTTTGCCACTCGGTCCCGTTCCTTCTGGTTGGTGGGCATAAAGCTCCGGGGCCAGGTGGGGGTGTATTTAATGAAAGGACGGGCAAAGGGGATGCCGCTTTCGTTGGCATAGCCGATGGCATGGGGCGTGCCGGAGTCCGGGACGCCGCTGACATAGTCAATGTTCTGGGCGCTTCCGTTTTTCTTGTCGGTCCGGGCCAGGCTGGCGCCGTTGCGATTGCGCATGACCTCCACATTGACCCCCTCATAGTTGGAGTTGGGATAGCCGTAATAGGTCCACAGGAAGGCGCAGACCTTCATGTCCTTTTCGGGGGGCAGGAGGGTCTCCCAGCCAGTTTCGGTGATCTTGACCACCTCTGCCGGGCCCAGCTCATAGGCGTCGTGATAGCCCATCTTTTGGTAGGCGAAGGACTCAAAGGCCACGCAGCAGCCCTCCTCGTCCTGGCCGATGTGGATGGGCAACCGTCCCATTTTATCCCGGCCGGCGATAAGACAGTCGGGGGTCATGATGAGGACGGAGACCGTCCCTTCCACCACGGTCTGGGCATAACGGATGCCCTCGGCAATGGTGGGCCGCTGGCTGATGAGGGTGGCCACCAGCTCGTTGGAGTTGACCCGCCCGCCGCTCATGGCCTCAAAATGGCCGTCGGCGCTATCCAGCAGCTGCTGAATGAGCTCGTCTTCGTTCTTGATAACGCCCACCACGCAGATGGCATACGTGCCGTGGACCGAGCGGACCAACAGGGGCTGAGGGTCTGTATCGCTGATGCTGCCGATACAGCGTTTGCCCACCATCTCTCCCACAGTCTTGTCAAACTTGGTGCGGAAGGGAGCGTTTTCTATATTATGAATTTCCCGCTGGAAGCCCTTTTCCGGGTCCCAGGCGGCCATGCCGCCCCGGCGGGTGCCCAGGTGAGAATGATAGTCTGTGCCAAAATAGACGTCTAAGACGACATCACGTCCAGAAATCGCGCCGCAAAAACCACCCATGGTTCATTTCCTCCATTCTGATATGCGCTTAGTTGAATTTTGCCTCGACCCCGGCGTTTTTCTCCAGGACCTTCTGAGACTCTGCTGCTCTGGCCTGGCGGAGCTTTTCGGCCAGGGCCTCGTCAGAAACGGCAAGAATCTCAATGGCCAGCAAGGCGGCGTTGGCAGCGCCGTCAATGGCTACGGTAGCTACGGGAATTCCGGTGGGCATCTGGACGGTGGAAAGCAGCGCGTCCAAGCCATCCAGAGTGGACGACTTTACGGGGATGCCGATCACCGGCAGCGTGGTGTTGGCTGCCAGGGCACCGGCCAGATGGGCGGCCTTTCCGGCGGCAGCAATGATAGCGCCGAAGCCCTTTTCCTGGGCAGTGCGGGAGAAGTCCCCGGCCTGCTCCGGAGTCCGGTGGGCGGAGTAGACGTGGACCTCGTAGGGGACCCCATACTCCTTGAGCTTGTCAATGGCTTTTTCAACCACGGGCAGGTCGCTGTCGCTGCCCATGATGACGCCTACTTTTTTCATACAAACCATCCTCTCTTTCTCCAGTGTCTCTCTGACTGCTTTTTGATTTTGGAAATGTGAAAACGGGCAGTCCAATTCCCTTCTTGTGAAAATTGAACTGCCCAGACGGTCGGCCACAATTATGCTTTTTGCTCCCTGTGGTTTCCCCACTTCCGTCAGTCACAAAAAGTTCTCGATTTTGCACTTTTGATTATACTATACCCATTTCCGTTTCGCAAGCAATATCCTCAAAGAACTTTGAAAAGAACCCGCTCTTTTCCCGGTCGGTTCCCCCAAAGGAAAAAAGCCCGCGGGACATCACGTTGTCCCGCGGGGTAATCTGCCTTATTTGGTTTTTTCCAAGCTCTTTTCCTTGGCAAAATATTCTTTGGTGCACTTGATCACCACGCCGGACAGGCCGGCCACAGCGATCAGGTTGGGGATAGCCATCAGGCCGTTCAGGGTGTCGGCAATGGCCCAGACCAGGTCCAACTCGACAGTGGCGCCCACCACAACGATGAGGATATAGACCACCTGATAAGGCTTAATGGCTTTGGGCCCAAAAATGAACTCACAGCAGCGGGAACCATAGAGGGCCCAGCCCAGAATGGTGGAAAATGCGAACAGCGCCAGGGCCACAGCGATAATCAGGGCGCCGCCCTTCTGGGTGAACAGCGTCCCCAGGGAAGCGGAAACCAGCGAGGTATCGCCCATCTCGCCATAGTTCAGGTCGATGCCGGAGCACAGCAAGGTCAGGCCGGTGAGGGTGCAGATGATGATGGTGTCCATAAATACCTCAAAGATACCATAGAGGGCCTGCTTCACAGGCTCCTTCTCCGAGGTAGTGGCATGGGCCATAGGCGCTGTGCCTAAGCCGGCCTCATTGGAGAAAATACCGCGCTTCATGCCCCAGGTAATCACCATAATCATAGAACCCACAGCGCCGCCAGTGATGCCGTTGGGGGTGAAGGCGCCCACAAAAATGTCGTGGAAAACTGCAGGCAGGCTGGAGGCATGGTAGAGGATGACCGCCAGGCAGGCCACAATATAGACAATGGCCATGATGGGCACCAGTTTTTCCGTCACCTTGCCCAAGCGCTTCACACCGCCAAAGAGAACCACCGCAGCCAAGAGGGCCAACACAACGCCCAGGATCAGGTTCAATGTGGCCTGGCCGCTGAAGCTGGGGTTGAACGCCAGCACCACGGTGTTAATGGAGCTGACGATATTACCGGCTTGGATGGCATTGCCGGTACCCAGGGCTGCCAGAGCGGCAAAGATGCAGAAGAGCACCCCCAGCCACTTCCAATTCTTGCCCAAACCGTTTTTGATGTAGTACATGGGGCCGCCCACCCAGTCGCCAAACTCATTGCGCTCGCGGTACTTGACGGCCAGCAACACCTCGGAATACTTGGTGGCCATGCCGATGAGGGCCGTGACCCACAGCCAAAACAATGTGCCCGGGCCACCCAGGGTAACCGCCGTGGTGATACCCGCAATGTTGCCAGTGCCCACGGTGCCCGCCAGGGCGGTGGAAACTGCCTGGAAGGGGGTGATTTCCCCGTCTCCAGCCTCGCTCTTTTTGAAAATTTTGCCTGCGGTGTTCTTCATGGCATAGCCAAACTTTCGGAACTGGAGTCCTTTGCTCCGCAGGGTCATTAGGATGCCGACGCCGATCAGCAGGATAAGCATGGGTGCGCCCCACACCACACCGTTGATGGCGTCATTGATGGTTGCAATCCATTCCATACAGCTCTTCTCCTTTTCTTTTTTGGCTTCCGGTTGGTTACTTCCCCTCTGAATATTTCAATTTCGCCAACGTTCTGCCTTTGATTGCATGTGCAAATATTAGTATACCGTATCCCTCCTCCCCTTCACAATGCACAAATTGTTACGTCTTTCTTTGTTTTCTTGCAAGTGGAATGTGAGGAACCGCCAAAACTCTGTGCTAACTGAAATCCAGGTTTTCCAAAAAATAACTGAGCTGTAAAAAAGATCCGCAGAAGAATTCTTCTGCGGATCAAAATTATGAATGAAGTTTATTTTTGACTTGCATTTTCACGGAAATACCGCTTGGTCTCCTTGACCACCACACCGGAGAGGGCAATGACCGCAATCAGGTTGGGGATGGCCATGAGGCCGTTGAGGGTATCGGCAATGTCCCAAGCCAGGTCCAGGCTCATGGTGCACCCCACAAAGGAGACCACAATGCTGAGGATCTGATAGGGCTTAATGGCCTTTTCCCCAAACAGGAATTCGCAGCAACGAGTGCCGTAGAGCGTCCAACCGGGAATGGTGGAAAAGGCAAAGAGAATAATGCAGATGGCGATGATGACAGCACCACCCTGGGATCCAAAGACCGTGCCCAAGGCAGCGGCATTCATGCCCGTGTCGCCTTGGTTGCCATAACTCAGGTCGATGCCAGAGGTTAACAGCGTGAGGCCAGTGATGGTGCACAGGATGATGGTGATCATAAAGACCTCAAAAATACCATACATGCCCTGCTTAACCGGGTCGGTCTCGGAGGTTGTGGCGTGGGCAATGGGCGCAGAACCCAAACCAGCTTCGTTGGAGAAAATGCCCCGTTTCACGCCCCAGGTGAGAACCACGATCATGGAACCCACAGCGCCGCCGGTCGCACCGGACGGGGTAAAGGCCCCCTGGAAAATATCGTGGAACACTGTGCCCAGGCTGCCCGCATGGGCAATGATCACCACCAGGCAGGTGACAATATACAAAGCGGCCATAATGGGAACCAGCTTTTCCGTCACTTTACCCAGGCGTTTCACGCCACCAAAGAGGACGATGCCCACCAGCACGGCCAGGATAATACCGCCCACATAGTTCACCACCGTCTGGCCGCTGAAGTTCGGATCGAAGGCGGTGATGACATTGTTGATGGCAGAGGTAATATTACCAGCCTGCACAGCATTGCCGATGCCCAGGGTTGCCAGGGCGGCAAAAATGCTAAAAATTACAGCCAGCCACTTCCACTTTTTCCCCAAGCCGTTCTTGATGTAATACATGGGTCCACCGACCCAGTCGCCGTACTTATTCCGCTCACGGTATTTCACCGCCAGCAAAACCTCGGAATACTTGGTGCACATGCCGATGAGCGCGGTCACCCACAGCCAAAACAGCGCCCCAGGTCCCCCCAGGGTAATGGCTGAGGTCACGCCGGCAATGTTGCCCGTGCCAACGGTGCTGCCTAAGGCAGTGGTAAGGGCCTGGAAGGGCGTCATTTCCCCTTCCCCGGCCTCCTGCTTGTGGAACATTTTGCCCACAGTGTTCTGCATGACGTGGCCAAACTTGCGGAACTGCAAGCCTCTGGTCCGCAGGGTCATCAGGATGCCAACACCCACCAGCAGGACCAGCATCGGAGGGCCCCAAACCGCACCATTGACAGCGTCATTGATTTGCCTAATGAAGTCCATTCGATTCTTCCTTTTCTTGCTCTCGCCGGCAGATTATTTCCCCTCACCTGCCGGTTTCGATTACTTGCGCGCGAAAATAAATATACTATATTTTGCCATTTTCAACAATGCACAAAACCCTTTATTTTTTTGGAAATCTTTACGTGCTTTTTCGCTAATTGCAACAAAAATTAAAGTCTACACTACAAAAACAATCGTCCACAGCCTAAATCTAGTCACAAAAAAAGATCCGCAGGATTGAAATCCTGCGGATCAAAGGAAGGCTGATTTTTTGAATTACTTGTTGACCTTTTCGGCGAAATGTCTCTTGGTTTCCCGGACCACAACACCGGAAAGGGCGATAACACCGATCAGGTTGGGGATAGCCATGAGGCCGTTCAGGGTATCGGCGATATCCCAAGCCAGGGCCAGGTCCATGGTAGCGCCCACGAAGATGACGATGATGAAGATGATCTGGTAAGGCT
>DBEYYM010000155.1:0-13489 GCA_048184675.1 Evtepia sp.
CTCTTTGGCATTCAGTCTGCTTCCGTTTGCTTTAGGCGTTCTTGGAGGGCATCCAGGGTGAGAACGGGGATCTCCAAAGACTCTGCTTTGGTCAGTTTGCTGCCGGCATTTTCCCCGGCCAGCAAAAAGGTGGTTTTCTTGGAAACGCTTCCTGTAACCTTACCGCCGTTGCGCTGGATCAGTTGGGTGGCCTCTTCCCTACTCATGCCCGGTAAGGTGCCGGAGATGACCACAGTCTGGCCAGACAGCGGCAGGTCCCCTTCCGGGGCGACAACAACTTCCTGAGCCATATTCACGCCGGCCGCTTTTAGCTTCTGAAGCACCGCTTGATTGTGGGCTTCATGGAAGTAAGTGAAGACACACCGGGCAGAAATGGGACCGATGTCGTCAATGGCCACCATATCCTCTTCTGAGGCAGCTGCCAGTGCGTCAAAGGTACCAAAATGGTTCATCAAAGCCTGTGCAGCGGATTTTCCCACGTTAGAGATGCCAAGACCTGTTAGGAGACGGTCGGGAGAATTTCCCTTGGCCTTTTCAATGGCCCCCAGCAGCTTGTCTGTGTTTTTCTCTTTGCCGATGATCCCCTGCTCGATCAGTTCCTCCCGATGGCGGGAAAGGGTGAAGATATCTGCCACATCAGTCAGGTACCCTTTTTCGATGAGATCATGAACGTAAACGGCCCCAAATCCCTTGATATCCATAGCGCTTCGGCCCACAAAGTGGTCAATCAGCCGCTCCAGCTGGGCGGGACAGTTGAGGTTTATGCATTTGATGTCTGCCGTGTCCTCCCGCACAGCGGGCTCACCGCAGACGGGACAGACCATAGGAATCTGAAACACCGGAGAGCCGGCAGGCTGCTTCTCTGGAACAACGCCGACGCATTTGGGAATGACTTCACCAGATTTCTCAATCAGGAGCGTAGATCCCAGGCGGATATCCAAGTTGGTGATGAAATCTTGGTTATGAAGGGTGCAGCGGGAGACCGTAGTGCCGCATAGGCGGACAGGGGCAAAAATTGCCGTTGGGGTAATCTTCCCCGTTCTGCCCACAGAGAGCTCAATCTGTTGGAGTTGGGATTCCTTCCGTTCAGGGGGATATTTATAGGCCACCTGATACCCGGCATTTTTTGCCGTGTCCTTTAACTGGGACCGAAGGGCCAGCTCATTCACTTTTACAACCGCGCCATCGATGTCGTAAGGAAGGGTCCCACGCATGTCTCCAATGGTCTCAATGGCTTGCCAAATTTCTTCTCGGCTTTTGCACACAAATCGGTGCGCGATAACTGTGACCCCGCAGCGCTCCAGAAAGTCATAAGCCTCCTGATGGGTGGCCAGTTCCTTCCCGCGAATATCCTGAACGTTGAAGCCGAAAAAGGACAGGTGACGGTCCTTGGTGATGGAGGCATCCAGCTGCCGCAGGGTTCCGGCTGCGCAGTTACGGGGATTGGCAAAGGGCCTCTTCCCTAACAGCTCTTGCTTGGCGTTCACTTCCTCAAAGGCGGCGTTGGTCATGTAAACCTCCCCCCTGAGCTCCAGATACTCCAGGGGCTCTTTCAGGGTGACAGCGACGTCGTCAATGACCCGGGCATTGGCGGTAACATCTTCCCCAAAATTGCGGCCGTCACCTCGGGTGATGGCGGTTACCAGCTTGCCATTTTCATAGCGCAGGGCCATGGAAAGACCGTCGATTTTGGTCTCCACTAGAAAGGAAATGTCCTCCCCCAGCTTCTCCCGGCAGTCCTCCACAAAATGGTCCACCTCCTCTTGGGTGAACAGATCCTGCATAGACAGCATGGGAACCCGATGGGCCACCAGCACGCCGGCAGTGCGCTTGGCACTTCCCCCCACCTTCTGGGTGGGAGAGTCGGGAGAGAGGAGCTCCGGGTGGGCTTTTTCAAGGGCCTTTAGCTCCCTCATTAAGGCGTCATATTCTTGGTCTGATATGGCGGGTGCATCCTCGTTGTAGTAGAGGTTGCTATGGTAATTCAGCTGGGCACGAAGGGCTTCGGCCCGTTTGGATGGGTCCATGATCCTGATCTCCTTCTGGTCAGTTTATCAAATATTATTGCCGCAAAAGCGCGTCGGCAGCCAACAAAATGCCCAGTTTTCCCGATTCATAGGTCAGCCCGCCCTGCATGTAAACGGTATAAGGGGGCCGCATGGGCGCGTCGGCAGACAGCTCAATGGACGCCCCCTGGATGAAAGCGCCGGCAGCCATAATGACGGGGCAGTCGTAACCGGGCATGTCCCAGGGAACGGGGGTAACATAAGAGTCCACTGGTGCACCGGATTGGATTCCCTGGCAGAACCGCTCCACCGCTTCAGGTTTTTCCAGGTGGATCATCTGGATGATGTCATGGCGGATATCCTGGGAGGCGGGGTCTGTGCGGTAACCCAGCAGTTCCATGACTTTGGCGGCGAACACTGCAGTTTTGGTGGCCTGGGCCACCGTGTGGGGGGCCAGAAACAGGCCCTGATACAAAGCCCGGTTATTTCCCAGGGAAGCGCCGCATTCCCGGCCGATACCGGGTACCGTCATGCGCATGGCGGTGCTTTCTACCAGGTCCTGCCGCCCAGCCACATACCCACCCATAGGGGCAAGCCCGCCTCCGGGATTTTTGATGAGGGAGCCCATAATCAGGTCAGCTCCTACCTGGGAGGGCTCGATGGTTTCCACGAACTCTCCATAGCAGTTATCCACCAAGATCGTTACATGGGGGTTCACCTGGCGAATGGCTTTGCAGATCTCGCCAATTTTTTCCACTGACAGGGAGGCTCTGGTAGCATAGCCACGGGAGCGCTGAATCAAAACGGCTTTGACCTTTTCCTCCTGCACGGCTTGAACAATGCCGGGTAGGTCAGGGGTGTTTTCCGGAGTTAAATCCACCTGCCGGTAACGAATACCAAACTCTTTTAGAGAGCCGTTGCCATCACCGGTGAGGCCTATGACCCCCTGCAGGGTATCATAGGGCGCGCCAATGGCGGAAACCAGCACATCGCCGGGGCGGAGCACCCCATACAGGGCAGAAGCAATGGCGTGGGTGCCATTGACAAAGTTAATGCGGACCATAGCGTCCTCTGTGCAGAAAATATCTGCATAGATTTTTCCTAACATATCCCGGCCCAGGTCGTCATAGCCATAGCCAGTGGTGCCCTGGAAAAAAGCCTCTGCCACTTTGTGGGTCTGGAAGGCGGAGAGGACCTTTTGGGTGTTAAACTCCGCAATTTCATCAATGCGGGCAAATTGTTCCGTCAGTGCCGCCTGAGCCTGGGCGCCCAGGGCACGGACACGATCACTTATCTGTAAAGGCATATTACATTACATCCTTTGTCGAATCAAGATTTTTCTGCGCGAAAGCGATCATAAGACGGACCGCAGCAGATACATCAGAAAGGTCAACCATTTCTACTGGAGAGTGAATGTAGCGGCAGGGAATGGAAATGCCGCCAGTCAGCACACCCTCTCGTGTCAGGTGAATAGAGCCAGCATCTGTACCGCCGGAAACCATAACATCCCGCTGACAAGGAATTTTACTTTCCTTCGCAAGATTTTCAAGGGTTTTCACAATTTCCGGGTGGCAAATGACCGAGCTATCCATCACCTTAATGGCAGCGCCGCCGCCTAACACGGAGCTGCCCCGCTTCTTATCGTCCAACTCCTCCCCTGCTGTCACGTCCAAAGCGATGCCATAATCGGGATCAATGGCGTAAGCTGCGGGTTTGCTTCCCCGCAACCCAAGCTCTTCCTGGACGGTAAAGACAAAATACAGGTCGCTGGTATAGGAGCGAATGTGGCTCAGGGCATCCAGCATGGCTGCACAGGAAATCCGGTTGTCCAGGTAAGGAGAGACCAGGCGGGACTCTGTGGTAAAGGAGGGCATGCGGGAGACCGCCGTGTCACCAATCTGAACCAGGCGGCGGGCATGGGCCTCATTTTTGGCCCCAATGTCTAAGTACAAGTCGTGGATGGTCATATCCTTCAAAGCCACCTTCTGACGAAGAGAGACCACGCCACACACACCGTTTTTGAAGCGGAAGGGAGTGTGCAGAATGCTCTCTGGGCGGATGCCGCCCAGTTTTCCGAAGGAGAGGTAGCCGTCTTTGTCAATGTGGGTGACAATGAGGCCGATGGAATCCATGTGGGCTGCAAACATCACTTTGGGCCCCGGTCCTTTTTTATGGACGATTAGGTTTCCCATGGTGTCCAAATAACAGGCATCGGCATAAGGCTCTGCCAGGCGTTTTAAGGTGGCGGCAATTTGCCGCTCATCCCCTGCCGGGCCATGGCAGGCATTGAGCATTTCAATAACAGATAAATAATCCATGTTGGTCACTCCTTATTCCATGGTGGCCACAGCCTGGAGGAAGCGCCGGGCCAGGACCAGGATATTTTGACAATCGGCCAGGGAGGCCACACTGGAGGGGGTGTGGAGATAGCGCACAGCGGCGGAGATCCCTGCCACCCGAACACCCTCCTTGGTCCGCTGGATGGCAGAGGCGTCCGTGCCGCCGGAGAGGAATTCCTTGGTCTGCCATGGAATCCGGCTCTGCTCGGCCAGGGAGCGAAGCAGCTCAAAAAGGCCACGGTCATAAACCGTTCCCCCATCCATATAGGGGACCACAGGGCCCTTTCCTGGGGCGCATACTTTCTTTCGGTCAGGCATGTCAGGCAGATCTGCTGCTGTGGTGCCCTCCAGCACCAGCGCGATATCTGGGGTCACAGAAAAGGCAGCGCCAAAAGCGCCGCGGGTTCCCACCTCTTCCTGGACGGTGAAGGCAAAGGTACAGTCCATAGGAAGGGGCTCTTTGAGCAGTTCCACCATCACTGCGCAGCCGATCCGGTCGTCAATGGCTTTGGCTTTGAGAAAGCCGTTGCCAAACTCCATAATGTCTGTGTCGAATACAGCCACATCGCCGGGGGAGACAAGGCTGGCGGCCTCTTCCCGGTCTTTGGCCCCGATGTCGATGTAAAATTCTTTCAGTTTCGGGACGGATTTTTCCTCCTCCGGGCTGGTCAGATGATAGGCCTTGAGCCCAATGACGCCAGGCAGTTTCCTCTCCCCGATTAGGACATTTTTGCCAATCAAGACACGCCGGTCAATGCCGCCCACAGGGCTGAATTTCAGGTAACCTTGTTCTGTAATGGTGTGGATCATCAGCCCTACTTCATCCATGTGGGCAGCCAGCATCAGTTTTTTGGCGCCGGGGGTCAATCCCCTTTTTTCCACGATCAGGTTTCCCATGGTATCTATGCGGATGGCGTCTGCATAGGGTGCAGCGGCCAAACGAATGTAGTCCCGCACGGCCTCCTCGTGGCTGGAGACCCCGGGCAGAGCACAGAGTTCTTTTAGGGTTTCAATCAGCAAGGAACTCCCCTCCTTCCTTTGCCAGGTCCGTGACAAAAGCCGCCAGCAAGGCAGCAGAGGTTTCCAGATCAGCCAGGTCCAGGCTCTCCACAGGGCTGTGCATGTATTTTAGGGGCAGGGAGACCACTGCGGTGGCAATCCCCTCCCGGGCAGTTTGCACCCGCCAGGCGTTGGTGCCGCTGTGGCCGGTCATCACTTCAGGGGACCAGGGCAGATCCTGGGCCTGGGCCTTGGCAATGAGCCGGTCACTCATCCAACGGGTTATGTTGGGGCCAATGCCGATGACAGTTCCCTCCCCAGCAGGAAAGGTCCCCTCGTTGGGGCCATCAGGGGTTCGAGCGTGGGTGACATCTACGGCCACAAAGCAGTGGGGGGCTAGGGCAAAGGAACCCACCAATGCTCCGCCGCCATTGACCTCTTCCCGGCTGCTGCCCATGAAATATAGGTCAACATCCAAAGGAACGTCTTTTAGCCGCTCTGCAGTCCGCAGGAGGGCTACAAAGCCTGCCCGGTCATCCAGGGCCTTGGCACTAACTTTGTTGCCCAGAAGGGCACGAAACGCCCCTCTGGGGACTACGAAGGTTCCTATCAGAGCTTCGCCCTCCTTTTGGGTCAGGCCAGCGTCGATGGAAAGATCTGAGAGGGGGAGGCTTTTGTTGGCGTCCCCTGCCGCCTGAACATGAGGCGGCAGCACGGCAATGAGACCAAATTTGGGGGGCTGAGAGAGAATGGTAACCTCCCGGTTTGGCAGCATGCGGGGGTCAATTCCACCAACGGAGCGGAACTGAAGAAATCCGTCCTTGGCCCCGGTGATCACCAGCCCCACTTCATCCAGATGGGCATCCAAAACCACCCGCTTGGCATTTTCTTTGCCGCAGCGGCGCACCCCGATGACATTGCCAAACCGGTCTTTTGAAACTTCGTCCACCCAAGGGCGCAGAAGGTCCATCGCCAGGTCAGCCACAGGCGCTTCCCTGCCAGAGGGCCCAGAACAGGCGCAGAGAGCTTCTAGGCTTGCGCGAATATCCATACCTTCCTCCTCTTACAGCTCGTTCACGATGGCCTTGAAGGTCTGGCCACGCTGGGCGAAATTTTTAAAATGGTCAAAGGAGGCGCAGGCGGGCGAGAGGATGACAACGTCCCCTTCCTCAGCCATACGGGAAGCGGTGAGTACGGCTTGCCTAAAATCATCCTCCATCACGATGACGGGATGGCCTTCTTCATACCCTGCATAGCCGACGACGGCTGCCCGGATCTTCTCTGCGGTGTGCCCGGTGAGGACCAGGATCTTTACGTGCTCCTTAACCTCGGGTCCCAGATCGTCAAAGGGAATCTTTTTGTCATAGCCGCCTGCGATCAAAATGACCTTCTCTTTGAAGGAACGCAGGCCGGCAATGGTACGGGTGGGGCTGGAGGCGATAGAGTCATTGTAGTATCGCACCCCCTGAAGGGTGCGCACCAACTCAATGCGGTGCTCTACGCCGGGGAAGGTCTCCGCTGTGTGCAGGATGACTTCGTCAGAGACCATGCCCTGGACCGCTGCAATGGCAGCCAGATAGTTTTCCACGTTGTGCTGGCCGGGGATTAGAATCCGGTCAGTGGAGAAGAGGACCCGCTTCTGGCCGTTCTGGGCCACGACAATGGCACCGTCTTCCACATAAGTGCCCTCTTCCAGCGTGGTTTGCCGGCTGAATTGCAGGACTTTCCCGGGGGCCCGGCTGGCCATTTCATTGGTCAGGGCATTGTCCCGGTTAAAAATGGCGATATTCTCTTTGGTCTGGTGGGAGAAGATGTTCTCCTTAGCCAGAGAGTACTCCTCCATGGATTTGTGAATGTCTAGGTGGTTGGGAGACAGATTGGTAAAGACAGCAATATCTGGGCTGGCAGAGAGGGTCATCAGCTGGAAGGAGGAGAGCTCCAGCACGGCCACGTCATCTGGGGACATGTCCCCGGCTTCGGAGAGCAGCGGCTTGCCGATGTTCCCTCCGAGATGGACGGTATAGCCTGCGTTTTTCAGCATTTCGGAGATGAGTGTGGTGGTGGTGGTCTTTCCGTCGCTGCCGGTCACTGCAATGATTTTGCAGGGGCAGACCTGAAAAAAGACCTCCATTTCCGAGGTGAGGACACTCCCCTTTTCAATGGCAGCAAGGAAAGGGGGGATGTCGGGGCGGATGCCAGGAGAGCGGAAAATAACGTCCTGGTCGAGTCCATCCAGGTAGTGCTCTCCCAGGTGTAGGGTGGCACCCATCGCCTCCAGTTCCTCTGCCAAGCCCCCGAAGTTTTCCCGGGGACTCTTATCACAGGCGGTGACAGAAATCCCTGCCTGAAGCAGGGTTTTGATCAGGGGGGTGTTGGACACCCCGATTCCAATGACGGCAACTCGTTTTCCCTGTAGGGATGTGAGATATTCTTGCAGCGTAATGGCCATGAGCCCTTCCTCCTCAAATCAAAAAACGACGAAGTCGCGAATAGTATAACGGTGGTCTTTCGGCCAACACATTGGTCGGAAGATAAAATAAGACACTATATTATACGCCGAACCGATTGGGATTTCAAGGAAACCTTTGCGAACTCTTGCAATCGCCAAAAGAAAAACGCCAGGTGGAACAAATTCCGTTCCACCTGGCGCTTTTATCAGGGTTTTGAGTGGCAGTGGCCTGAACAGCCTTCACAGCCGCAGCCACAGGAAGAACCTCCCTGCTGCTTTTGGCGGATCAGGTATCGCACAATGGCGACGACCGCAACCACAAGGACAATGGTGAGGAGGATGGTCCCTCCGTTATTGGTAAAAAATTCTAACATAAGGTTTCCTCCTATCACAGGATCATGCGAAGAGATTAGACAGCAGCGCGCTTCTCAGCAGTGGTGCGCAGGGTGTTAGCATCCTTGTAAGGACGAACCAGCTGGAAGATAATCAGAGCGATGAAGATAATTGCAACAATCAGACCGATCACGTTGACGCTGCCGGAGAAGAGCAGGCCCAGCTGATAGATGATCAGAGCAATCACATAAGCGAAGCCGCACTGATAACCGATAGCAAACCAAGTCCACTTGGCGGAGTTCATCTCTCTGCGGATAGCACCGATGGCGGCGAAGCAGGGAGCGCACAGCAGGTTGAAAGCCAGGAAAGCATAGCCAGCCAGAGGAGACAGGCCTTCGAAGTCCAGCACGCCGAAGACGCCGACGACTTCTTCCTTGGCCACCAGACCCATGATGGTTGCCACAGTAGCCTTGATCTCGCCGAAGCCCAAGGGGGAGAAGATCCAGCAGATAGCGCCACCGATGATACCCAGGATGCTGTTTTCCAGTTCCATCTCAGCATCGAACATGAAGCTGCCGTCCACAACGCCGAAGCAGGAACCAGCCCAGATGATGATGGAGGACAACAGAATGATGGTGCCAGCACGCTTGATGAAGGACCAGCCACGCTCCCACATGGACCGCAGAACGTTACCCACGGTGGGCAGGTGGTAAGCAGGCAGCTCCATAACGAAGGGAGCAGGATCGCCAGCAAACCCTCTGGTCTTCTTCAGCATGATACCAGAGATGATGATGGCAGCAATGCCCAGGAAGTAAGCGCTGGGGCCCACCCACCAAGCGCCGCCGAAGAGGGCGGTAGCGATCAGGGCAATGATGGGCAGCTTAGCGCCGCAAGGAATAAAGGTGGTGATCATAACCGTCATACGGCGGTCACGTTCATTTTCAATGGTACGGGAAGCCATAACACCGGGCACGCCGCAGCCGGTGCCGATGAGGATGGGGATAAAGGACTTACCGGACAGGCCAAAGCGGCGGAAGATCCGGTCCATCACGAAGGCAACACGGGCCATGTAGCCGCAGCCTTCCAGGAATGCCAGGAAGATGAACAGGACCAGCATCTGAGGCACAAAGCCCAGCACAGCGCCAACGCCGCCGACGATACCGTCCAGGATCAGGCCCTGGAGCCAATCAGCGCAACCAACGGCAGTCAGGCCGTTTTCCACCAGCACGGGGATACCAGGAACCCAAGTGCCAAACTCAGAGGTGTCAGGTGCATCTTCCATCGCAGCGTCATAGTAGCCGGAAATATCAAAGCCAGCTTCTGCCAGGGAATCTGCATAGGAGCCATAGGCTTCATCAAAGCCATCGAAATCGCTTTCCTCAATGGCGCCCAGGATATCTTCTGCGCCAATGACTTCAGCGTCCACAGCGCCTTCAACGGTGGCAATCAGCTCATCAGTCCAGAGGTTTTCCTCAGCATACTCAGTAATGGCATCGCCATACTCGCTGCTGCCCATACCGAACAGATGGAAACCATCGCCGAACAAACCGTCGTTGGTCCAGTCAGTCACCCAAGTACCCACGGTACTCACGGAGATGAAGTACACCACAATCATAATCACCGCAAAGATGGGCAGAGCGGCAATTCGGTTGGTGACCACCCGGTCGATCTTATCAGAAACGGTGAGGCCACCGGCCTGCTTCTTCTGATAGCAGCCTTTCAGAATGGAAGCGATGTAAATGTAACGTTCGTTGGTGATGATGCTCTCAGCATCGTCATCCAGCTCTTCCTCGGCAGCCTGGATGTCTTTTTCTACGTGATCCAGAACCGCCTTAGAGATATTCATCTGTGCCAGGACTTTGTCATCCCGCTCGAAGATCTTAATGGCATACCAGCGCTGCTGCTCAGCAGGCATATCATGGACAACGGCCTCTTCAATGTGAGCCAGTGCATGCTCCACAGGGCCGGCAAAGGTGTGCATGGGAACGGTGTTGGCAGAGGTGGCAGCCTTTACAGCGGCCTCAGCGGCTTCCATGATGCCCTGGCCTTTCAGCGCGGAGATCTCCACCACTTCACACCCCAGCTCTCGAGAGAGCTCTTTGATGTTAATTTTATCGCCGTTCTTCTTCACGATATCCATCATGTTCACAGCGATGACAACGGGGATGCCAAGCTCTGTCAGCTGGGTGGTCAGGTAGAGGTTACGCTCTAAGTTGGTGCCGTCGATGATGTTCAAAATGGCATCGGGACGCTCACCGATCAGATAGTTTCTGGCGATGACTTCCTCCAAAGTGTAGGGGGAAAGAGAATAAATACCAGGCAGGTCCATGATGGTGACATTTTTATGCCCCTTGAGCTTGCCTTCTTTTTTCTCCACCGTAACGCCAGGCCAGTTACCGACATACTGATTGGAGCCGGTCAGCCCGTTGAACAGCGTGGTTTTACCGCAGTTCGGATTGCCCGCCAGGGCAATTTTCAGTTCTTGCTCCATGTTTCCTCTCCTTTTCTCATTTCTTTAGGTTAGTGATAACTAACCAATCAAGACGAAAAAACGGGAATCGCTCCCGTTTCCCCTCTGTTTTGCTCAATCTGGTTTACTCAACTTCAATCATTTCCGCGTCTGCCTTGCGCAGGGACAGCTCATAACCACGGACAGTGACCTCGACAGGGTCGCCAAGGGGTGCAACTTTGCGGACATAGATTTCCGTGCCCTTGGTAATGCCCATGTCCATGATCCGGCGCTTCACGGCGCCCTCACCATGGAGCTTGACCACCCGCACGGAAGCGCCAACTTTCGTCTGCTTCAGAGTGTTCATTTCTCTCCTCCTCCTTTACACCATGATCTTCCCGGCCATCTCACGGCTGATTGCGACGCGGGAATCCTTCACGTTGACAATGAGGTTGCCACCGATGGCGGAGATGATAGTCACCTCTCCCCCGGCCACAAAGCCCAGGTCTTCCAAATGTTTTTTTACCTCTGGATTGCCGCCGACTTTGCGGATCATATTGGTTTCGCCTATGGACGCGAGGATTAACGGCATCATCGGGCATCCTCCTTTCTACGCTTCGGTTTCTTTCAAGATTAGCAGACACTAATCTTTGGGACAAAGAATTGATTAGCTCTTGCTAACCAAAAACATATTACCCCTTCCATTCGATTCTGTCAATGAAATTTTGCTTTGGACGGGGAGGTTTGTAATTTTTGTCAAAAAGTTAGCGAAAGCTAATGGTTTGCGTGTGCAAACTAACAAGATGTGGTGGGTTACCCCTTGAAAAGTTTCGGTGTATATGGTATTTTATAAAGGAAAGACGATGGAAAGGACGGCTTTACTTATGCATTTACAAGAATCTGGAGAAATGTACCTGGAAACCATCCTGATCCTGTCAAGGAGTGGCAAGGACGTGCGCTCTGTGGATGTGAGTGAATATATGGGCTTTTCCAAACCCAGTGTCAGCCGGGCCATTGGCCTTCTGAAATCCGGCGGATATGTGACCATGGATCGAAGCGGACATTTGGAGCTGACGGACGAGGGGCGCGCTGTTGCCGAGAACATTTATGAAAAGCACACAATGCTCTCCAAGTTCTTAATATCCCTGGGTGTGGATGAGGAGACCGCTACGGAGGATGCGTGTAAAATGGAACATGTTATCAGTGACACTTCCTTCAAGGCTATCAAAAAGCACGCAGGAATGGAGTAAGTGCCTTGCGCTATGTGACAGCAATCCCCGGCAGCCTATCAGGCTACCGGGGATTTTTATGCTTTGTCAGTGACTTATAGGTCGTAATACTTGGCAAACTCGGCGGGGGTGGGCTGACGGTGGATTTCCTCCAGCTCAGCCCGCTTTTTTTCTAGCCAGATCTCAATCAGGCGCTGGGGAAAGACGCCCCCCTGGGTGAGATATTCGTGGTCTGCTTCCAAAGCGTCCAGGGCTTCCTCCAAAGATTTAGGAAGGCTATCGATCTGGGCCTTCTCCTGGTCAGAGAGTGTGTAAAGATTAAAGTCATAGGGCCCCCAGCCTCTCTCGTGGGGATCGATGCGCTTCTGGATACCATCCAAGCCGGCCATCAAGATGGCGGCGAAGGCGTAGTAGGGGTTGCAGGTGGCATCGGGGTTGCGCAGCTCAAAGCGTTTATTTTTTGGGGCCTTGGCATAGGCGGGGATCCGAACCACGGCACTGCGGTTGGCCATGGCGTAGCCAATGGTCACAGGAGCTTCAAAGCCTGGCACCAGGCGCTTGTAGGAGTTGGTGGAGGGGTTGGTAATGGCGCATAGAGAGGAGGCGTGCTCCAGCATACCGCCGATAAACCACAGGGCCACATCGCTGAGCTGGGCATAACCGGTTTCATCGTAGAAGATCGGCTCTCCATCCTTAAACAGGTGCATGTGTACGTGCATGCCGCTGCCGGCCTCCCCTGCCACGGGTTTGGGCATGAAGGTGGCGGTGCGCCCTTCTTTGGCGGCGGCATTTTTGATGATATATTTGGCTACCATGGTGTTGTCTGCCATCTGGGTCATTTCTCCCAGCTCCACCTCAATCTCCAGCTGACCGCAGCCGCCTACCTCGGGGTGGTGGTACTTGACTTTGACGCCCCAGTCTTCCATCATCAGGCAGATCCGGTTGCGCAGGTCCTGGGTGACGTCCATGGGCAGGCTGGTGTGATAACCGGCCTTTTTGGGCACCTGATAGCCGTTGTTCTCTGTGCTCCACTCGGCTTGGCGGGCAGTGATATCATAGCCGGAGCACTCAGGACGGTTGGTGTATTCCACGCGGTCAAAGATGTAGAACTCGTATTCGGGGCCCACAATCATCTCGTCGGCAATCCCCAGCTCTTTCATATAGCCAATGGCCCGCTTTGCCACATTTCGGGGGTATTGGTCGAAGGGGCGGTTTGCGGGGCGGTCAATGATCATCACATCGCCGATCATGGTCAGTGTGGGTACCTCGGCAAAGGGATCGATGGTGGCAGAATCCAGATCGGGTACAAAGACCATGTCGCTGCTCTCCACAGGAGCATATCCATAGTTGGAGCCATCAAAACCAATGCCATATTGCATGGTTTCTTCGGTGAGCCGGCCCACCGGAATGCTCAGGTGGCGCCATCTGCCATCGATGTCTGTCATTTTGAAATCTACGATTTTGATTTCCTTTTCTTCGCACAGCGTTAAAATGTCCCGCAATGTCTTTCCCATGGGGGAGCCTCCTTCGTGTAATGAAAATAGCAAACCTGATTTCGCATAAGATAATTTCAGATAGGACTTTTTCAAGATACCGATTTTTAGCGTCATTGTCAAGAAAAGAAACGTATTTTTTCAGATTTGATGATAAAATTCACAAAAAGGCGATGGGCTGGATTCCAAAGG
>DBEYYM010000156.1:0-28892 GCA_048184675.1 Evtepia sp.
CTCCTCAGCCCCTCTGCCCGGCGGTTTTTGGACTGGCTGGCCTGGCTCATAGGGCGGATCGCCCGAATCCTATCGGCTCCCTTCCGGCAGATTATTCGCGTTCTCTCGGCTCCGTTGGCAAAATTTTTCGTTCCTTGGAAAAAAACTTTGAAAAAGTTCTTTTCTTTTTCCTCCGCTTGGAGTAAGATGTATTATCTCGTAAGAAACCATGGCAAATTCCTTTGCCCCGGAAACCGAGAAACGGAGGCACCCCCACATGTTTCGATCCAAAAAGGTTGGTCTTCTGATGAAGATCATCCTTCTGATCCTGCTGGCCTACATGATCTTCTCCCTGGTCAGTGTCCGCCAGAAGATCTCCGCCGCCAACGACGCCATCCAGACGCTCACCGACCAGGTGAACGACCAAACCCAGACCAACACCGAGCTTTCCAACGCCATCGAAAACCGCGATGACCCCTCCTACTTAGAGGACATCGCCAGAGAAAAGCTAGGCCTGGTCTCCCCCAACGACAGAGTCTTTTACATTACAGATTAAGAGCTCCCGCTCTTTTTTGCCCATTCATTCGAGCCTGTTCGCTCCCTTTGGCCCAGGGCCGGGCCGGCAAAAAATAGCCGCAGCTATTTTATTTACAACGAGGAGGATTCTCACCATTTATGGAAATCAGTGTAGGCGCAATCCTGGAAGGAACCATCAAAAGTATCACCAAATTCGGCGCATTTGTCTCCCTGCCCGGGGGACGGTCGGGTTTGGTCCACATCTCTGAGATCGCCCATTCCTATGTGGAAAACGTCAGCGACTTTCTCTCTGAAGGTCAGGCGGTCAAGGTTAAGGTGGTCAGCATCGACGAGGCCGGGCGGATCAACCTGTCCATTAAGAAAGCCACGCCCCCTCCTCCCCGTCCCCAGGGTTTCGCCCGGGACCGGCAGGGCCGGTCTGATTTCCGGGGCGGAAACCGTAATTTTGGCGGCAACAACCACGCCAACCATCAGAATCACCAACCCCACCAACCCCACCAGCCCAGCCAGCCCCGAGCCGCTGCCCCACAGGCCACTGGCCCGGCCGATTTCGAGGCCCGCTTAAAGCAATTTATGCAGGCTTCCGACAGCAAGCTTTCCGACCTGAAAATGACCGAAAAGCGCAGCTCCCGCCGGGGCGGCCACCGATAACTCTGTCTCATCCATTCCCCTGACCGGAACATCCGGTCAGGGGAATTTTTTCTTGACAGCGCAAACACTCTATGTTAGGATATAACAGTGATATATAACAGCGTTATACAAGGAGTCAGCTATGAGTGAAGAAGAACAAACCACATTAGAGAAAATCCACAAAGCGGCCAAAGCCGAGTTTTTAGAGCGGGGCTTCCGCTCGGCCTCCCTGCGGAGCATCGTGAAGGCCGCCGGGGTAACCACCGGCGCCTTCTACGGTTACTACGCTAGCAAGGCCGATCTATTCAGCGCCCTGGTAAGCCCGCAGTATGAAACCCTTATGTCCTGTTACCGGCAGGCCCAGGCAGAGTTCGCCGCCCTACCGCCTGAAGAGCAGCAGAAAAACGTAAGCACCATCAGCGGCCGATGTATGCGGGATATCCTGCTGTATGCCTATGACCATTTGGAGGAATTCAAGCTCCTCCTGTGTTGCTCCGAAGGAACCCGTTTTGCAGGCATGATCGACGAAATGGTAGAGATCGAGGTCAACGGCACCCATGATTACCAAAAGGTCCTCAATGACATGGGCTTGTCCTCCCCTCCCATTGATCCCCGCCTGGAGCATATTTTAACCACCGGCATGTTTAACGCCTATTTTGAGCTGATTATCCACGAAATGCCGCTGCAAGAAGCGGAAAAATACCTGTCCGAGCTGCGGGATTTCTACACAGCCGGCTGGCTGAAAATTATGGGGCAGTGATGCTCTATAATTTTTCCCCAAGGGTTAGCTTTTGCTAATTTCCATTCTGCGATACCAGGGAATGACTGCAGCATTCTCTGTATCCATAAAGATTCTTTCCAAGGAGGTTGATCCTTTTGAAAAAAACATCCAATTTATCCAGGCTGATGGGATATGCCGGGCGGCACCGGTTTCTCACCTACAGCTCCTGGATCCTCTCTGCCCTGAGCGCCCTGATCGCCTTGGTGCCCTTCTGGTACATCTGGCAAATGCTTCGGGAGGTGCTGGCGGTCTATCCCGCCTTCAGCCGGGCGCAGAACCTGTCCCACTACGGCTGGATGGCGGTGGCCTTTGCCCTGTTGTCCATGGTCATTTACATGGTCGCCCTGCTGTGCTCCCACATTGCAGCCTTTCGGGTAGCCGCTACCCTGCGCAGCCTGACCATGCACCACATTGCCAAGCTCCCCCTGGGCTTTGCCGAACGCTTTGGCAGCGGCCGGCTGCGGAAGATTGTCAACGAATCCAGCGCTGCCACGGAGACCTACCTGGCCCACCAGCTCCCCGACAAGGCCGGGGCCATTGCCACCCCCTGTGGGCTGCTGGTTCTTCTCTTCGCCTTCGATTGGCGGCTGGGCCTTCTCAGCCTAATCCCTGTGGCCCTGGGCTTTCTGATTATGATGAGCATGACCGGAAAAAAGATGGCCCAGAAGATGAAGGAGTATCAAAACGCCCTGGACGCCATGTCCAATGAAGCGGTGGAGTATGTCCGGGGTGTGCCGGTGGTGAAAACCTTTGGCCAGACGGTTTTTTCCTTCAAAAAATTCAAGGCCACCATTGATAACTATGGAAAGTGGGTCATTGCTTACACCAAGGACCTCCGCCTGCCCATGCTGTGCTACACCACAGCGGTCAACGGCGTCTTCGCCTTTCTCATTGCCGCAGGGTTGGTGATTACCCGGAACGGAGTCACCAGTGCCTTTCTGCTAAACCTGCTCTTTTACATCATCATCACCCCTGTCATCTCCCTGACCCTCACCAAAATCATGTATATGAGCGAAAATGAGATGATTGTGTCCGATGCCCTGGAGCGGATCGACAGCGTTCTCACCCTCCAGCCCCTTCCCGAACCTGACCGGCCCCAGCACCCCAAAAACGCCTCGGTGGAACTCTCTCAGGTGCGCTTTCACTACGACGGCCAGAACGATGTCATTCGGGACGTCTCCCTCTCCATTCCCACCGGCCAGACTGTGGCCCTGGTGGGCCCCTCTGGTGGCGGCAAATCCACCCTGGCCTCCCTCATCGCCCGCTTCTTTGATCCCCAGGGCGGCAGCATAAAAATCGGCGGCGTGGACGTGCGGGACATTCGGAAGGAGGAGCTGATGGATACCGTCTCTTTTGTCTTCCAAAACAGCCGCCTCATCAAGGCCTCCATCCTGGATAATGTCCGCATGGGCCGGCCCTATGCTTCTCGGGAAGAAGTCCTGGCGGCCCTGACCGCCGCCCAGTGCATGGATATCATTGAAAAACTTCCCCAGGGCCTGGATACTGTCATCGGCACCAAGGGGATCTACCTCTCCGGCGGTGAGCAGCAGCGTCTGGCCATCGCCCGGGCTATGCTGAAAAACACCCCCGTTATCATTTTGGATGAGGCCACTGCCTTTGCTGATCCTGACAACGAAAGCAAAGTCCAGGCAGCTTTCAACGAGCTGGCCAAGGGAAAAACCGTCATTATGATCGCCCACCGTCTGTCCACTGTGGTCAATGCCGACTGCGTCTACGTGTTAGCCGACGGACAGATCGTGGAATCCGGCCACCCCAGCGCCTTGCTCCAGAACCAGGGCCTGTTTGCCCGGATGTGGAACAACTACCAGACCTCCGTCCAGTGGAAGGTCACAAAGGAGGGTTGAGCTATGATTCAAAAACTACAAAAGAAATACGCCCTGTCAGAGCAGGGCGCCAAAGACCTGGTGAAAGGCTGCCTGGCCTGCGCCCTGCAAAACATCGCCTTCATGCTTCCTGTGGCCTTGCTCTACTACCTGGTAGGGGACCTGATGGCCGGCGGCGTGCCCGGGGATCACCTTCCCATTTACATAGTGGGCTGTATCGCTGCCCTGGCATTCATCTTTGTGACTACCTGGTTCCAGTACAATGCCACCTATTTCGCCACTTACATTGAGAGCGGCGTGCGGCGGATTACCCTGGCAGAGCAGCTGCGGAAGCTCCCCTTGGCCTTCTTTGGCAAAAAGGACTTGGCAGACCTAACCAGCACCATCATGGCCGACTGCGCCTTCTTGGAGACCGCCTTCTCCCACTTCATTCCCGAGCTGGTGGGCTCCATCCTCTCCACCATTCTGGTTGCTGTAAGCCTTTTCTTCTTCGACTGGCGCATGGCCCTGGCGGCCCTGTGGGTCCTGCCGGTGGCCCTGGCCATTGTGGGCTTTTCCTCCAAAGTCCAGTCTAAGCTGAACCAGCGGCAGATGGACGCCAAAATGGCCTGTGCCGACGGCATCCAGGAGTGCATTGAAACCATTCGGGACTTAAAGTCCAACAACGCAGAAGAAGGCTACCTGGAGGGCTTAGACCAAAAGATCAAGGCCGTAGAAAAGCGGGCCATCCTTACCGAGCTGGGTACCGCCGTCTTCGTGGTCTCCGCCTCCATGCTGCTGAAGCTGGGCATTGCCACCGTGGCCCTGGTGGGCTCGGTGCTTCTGATCGGCGGCAGCCTGGACGTTCTCACCTTCTTCCTCTTCCTGCTGGTGGCCTCCCGGCTGTATGACCCCTTCCAGTCTGCCCTGCAGAATCTGGCCGCCATCATTTCCGCCAAGACCAACATCGCCCGGATGCAGGAGATCTTGGACCACCCCGTTCAGCAGGGCACCACCGCCCTGTCCAACCAGGGCAGCGACATTGTCTTCCGCCATGTGGGGTTCGCCTATAATACCGGGGAGACCATTCTGGAGGATGTCTCCTTCACCGCCAAGCAAGGGGAGGTCACCGCCCTGGTGGGGCCCTCCGGCGGGGGTAAGACCACCGTGTCTCGCCTGGCCGCCCGGTTCTGGGACGCTGACAAGGGGCAGATCACCGTGGGCGGCATGGACATCTCCCAAGTGGATCCCGAAACCCTGCTGTCCCTATACTCCATCGTCTTTCAGGATGTAACCCTCTTTAACAACACCATTCTGGAAAACATCCGCATTGGACGAAAGGATGCCACCGACGAGGAAGTCCTGGCCGCTGCCCGCCTGGCCAACTGCCATCAATTTGCGGAGGCCCTCCCCGATGGCTGGCACAGCATGATCGGGGAAAACGGCTGTGAGCTCTCCGGCGGCGAGCGCCAGCGGATCTCCATCGCCCGGGCCTTTTTGAAAAACGCCCCCATCATCCTCCTGGACGAGGCCACCGCCTCCCTGGACGTGGAAAACGAAACCCTGATCCAGTCTGCCCTGTCCCGGCTCATTCAGAACAAGACCGTCCTAGTCATCGCCCACCGGATGCGTACCGTGGCCGGGGCAGACAAGATCGTCGTCCTCGACCAGGGCAAGGTGGCCGAGCAGGGCACCCCCCAGGAACTGTACCAGGCCGGAGGCCTCTATACCCACATGGTCCGCCTGCAGACCGAGAGCCAAAACTGGGCCCTGGACTAAAGCCGTCCTGTGGCCAAAAACCCTTGATATTCTTAGACTTTCCTAACGGTCGAGTGGAAAAATGAGGCGATTGGATTGACTTTTCCCATCCCCCTTTGCTATGATGCCTTCAGTCTTGCAAGGCACATCCAAGCAAAGGAGTGTTACACCGATGGAAAACAGAAAATCATTGGGTGCTTTCATTCTCCAGCGGCGCAAAGAGCTGGGCATGACCCAAAAGGAGTTCGCCCAGCGGATCTTTGTCACAGATTCCGCTGTGAGCAAATGGGAGCGGGGGTTAGCCTATCCCGATATCACCCTTCTTCAGGATATCTGCCGGGTTCTCCAGTGCAGCGAGAAAGAGCTGCTCTCCGCCAGCGAGGACACGGAGGGCCGGCGGGCAGAGCAGCTGGCGAAAAAATACCTTCGTCTGTCCCGCAACTATCGGCTGGGCCAATACATTCTCTATGGCTCCATTGCCGCCGGCTGTCTGCTGGGAAACCTCTTGGCCCAGCACACAGTGAGTTGGTTTTGGATTGTCCTGGCCTCAGAGCTCATGGTGGCTTCCCTGACCCTGCTGCCCGCCCTGGTCCCAGAGGGGAAACGGGGCGTTGCCAGCCTGGGGGGCTTTACAGGGTCCCTGCTGCTGTTGCTGCTGGTCAGCTGCCTATACACCGGCGGCGACTGGTTTTGGATGGCCTCCGTCAGCGTTCTCTTTGGCATGAGCTTGGTGTTTCTCCCCTTGGTCCTGCGCACCTTGCCGCTGCCTAAGGAGCTGGCCCACCGGAAAGCCTCTCTCTATGTGGGCATCCAGCTGGTGCTCCTTTTGGCCCTTTACGGAGTGGGGTGCCTGTACACCGGGGGACAGTGGTTTCTCAGCGCTGCCATTTGGACGGTCTTTGGTTTGGGGTTTGTTTTGCTGCCCCCTTTGCTTCGGCAGCTCCCCCTGCCTGCCGGCTGGCACCGGCACAAGGCTTTGGTCTTTCTGGCCTTCCAGTCCCTGCTTTTGCTTGTGGGGCTGGTTTGGGAGGGGCGGCATGGGGACTTTCCGCTGCCCCTGCTGCTCATCGCCCCGCTGTGCCTGACCCTTCCCTGGGGCTGGCTGGGGGCCCTGCGGTATCTCCCCCTGGGCCGGTGGTTCCGCAGCGGGGTTGCCTTACTCTGGACGGGCCTGTGGGTGTGGCTGGCTCCCTTCTTTACGGATCGGATCATGCTTCTGTGCGGCTGGATCAACAGCAATCCCTATGACCTGTACATTCCAGTGGACCTGACCAACTGGGCCAGCGATAACGTGATTAGTGCCAACGTCATCTTTCTCATCATTTGGGGTTTCCTTCTGGCGGGGCTGGTTTGCATTGCTCTCGGCTTTCGCCGCCGGATATCGCCCCGGAAGCCCAAGTAAGCCGCCACTCTGTGACGCCTTCTCCGGGCGCACAGCCCCTGCCTTGCGATCTCTTTCCTGGGGTGCTCTATGCCTGCCACCCAGCTGCCAAAGCCCCATACATGAGGAATAGCCGACAGGCCCTTGTCAAGGTCTGTCGGCTATTGTATAATTGGGAAACGCGGTTGGCGACACCCGCAGTTTTGTGTTTTTCTGAGGCGATTTCCCATGACTGAGCAACCAAAAACCAGCCCCCGAACGGGCTGGCTTCCCTTCTTTTTCATTTTTTTGCAAAGCGCTCTGTACGGCTTTGGGGATCCTATCTCTAAGGCCGCCTATGACGTCCTCCCTGTCTATTCCCTGCTAACGGCCCGGTATGCCATCGCCCTGGCCTTCCTCCTGGTGTGCTTCGGCAGACGGATTGTCACAGGCCTAAAGGCCTGCTCTCCCAGAGACTGGCTGGCGCCCAGCCTGTGCATGGGCGGGGCCTATGTGGCGGGCAACATTGCCTTGGGCCTGACTGCCGCCACCTCGGTGGCTTTTCTGCGCTCTCTATCCACCGTGATGACCCCTCTGCTGGCCCTGGCCTTCTACCGGCGGAGGATGGGGAAGAAGCACCTTCCCGTCCAGATTCTGGTGGTGGTGGGCCTGTATCTTCTCTGCGGCCTGGGCGGCCTGTCCACCTTTGGCTGGGGAGAGATCTTTGCCCTGCTGACGGCCCTCCTGCTGGCCGGCTCCCTGATCTTCGGAGAGCGCGCCCTGGACCGGGTGGACCCCATCACCCTCACTTCCCTCCAGACCGCCGCCTCGGTCCTGATGGCCGCCCTGTGCGCGGCAGTCTTTGACGGCGGGGTTTTCCTGGGGGCCGCCACCCCCGCCATTTGGGGGACCATCGTTTATCTGGCCCTCTGCTGCACTGTGGCAGGGTATCTCCTCCAAAACGCCGCCCTGGAAACCGTCTCCTCCCGAACGGTGGCCTTGCTCCAGTGCTTCTGCCCGGTGATGACCGCCTTCTTCGCCCGGATCCTCTTGGGGGAGACCCTCTCTTTGGCCGGCCTGCTGGGGGCAGGGCTGATCCTGCTGTGCGTGGTGATGGAGACGGCAATGAAAGACTAGGGCAGCAGTTTATCCTGCCATCCCAAAAAAGGCAGCGGACACAACTGGTTGTGTCCGCTGCCTTTCTCCTATTCCAAGAAAAATCAGCCTGTCAATATCGCACCTCTTCCAGGCACAGCCCGCAGGCCGGCACCGTCTCCCCGGCCCGGCTTCGGTCTTGGGAGGCTAGAATATCTACCATATCCTCAGGCCGCAGGTTGCCCCGGCCCACCTCCAAAAGGGTTCCCACCAAGATACGGACCATGTGGTACAGAAAGCCGTCTCCGCTGACGGTAAACCGCAGCTCCGGTCCCAGCTGCTCGATGACAATGGACTCCACCCGTCGCACCGTGGATTTCTTAAACCGCTTTAAGGAGCAAAACCCCCGGTAATCATGGGTGCCGCAGAGGTCATCGGCCGCCCGGATCATGGCTGGAACCTCCAAAGGCTCACAGATGTGATAGAGATAGTTTCGCTCAAACACATTGGGCAGGTCACTGTTCCAAATGCGGTAGACATAAGTCTTCCCCTTGCAAGATAGGCGGGCATGGAACCGGGGTTCCACCTGCTCCAAGGCGATTGCCCCAATGTCTGCCGGCAGATACTGGCGCAGGCCAGTCAGGATCTCCTGGGGGGTCATTGTGGTTTTGGCCCGAAAGGAGGCCACTTGCATTTTGGCGTGGGTTCCGGCGTCTGTGCGCCCGGAGCCCGCCACCTCCACAGGTTGCTCCAGCAGCCGGGACAGAAGGGCTTCCAGCTTCCCTTGGATGGTCTGCTCTGTGTTTCCCTGCTTCTGCCAACCCTTCCACCGGGTTCCGTCATAGCAGAGGGTTAGACGATAGTTCGCCATGTGTGTTCTCCCCTTTGTCCCTGGGCCGTTGCCGCCCATTTTTCATTTTCCCTATTTTACCGGATTCTTGCCTCGGTGAAAAGAGGCAAACCTTCATCTTTTGGTGTTTTTACTGATTTTCACCGCAGAATCGGCAAAAATTTTCACACGCAACTTTTTTGCAGGAAAATTCTATTCTTTACATTTGTCAATCTGTCAATTTTTAATCAGGATTAACTACATTTCATCTCGTTTTTCTCCCCGCAAAAAACCTTGTATTTTCAAAGGTTTTTCTATTTTTTCGCCCGAATATTTCCTTCTCGCCGTCTAAAACAAAAAGTGTAGAATACAACAGCTTGCAATCTGTAGGGTTTTAGTGTAAAGTGTTGTCACTACACCCGGCGTTCTGTCTCCCTTTCCCACTTTTTCGGGGGCTGGAACGTCATTCCCCGCGCTGTCCTCTCCCCCTGGGAAGGCACAGCAAACCTGAAAAAGGAGAGAGAAAATCTATGGAAACTTCCAAACGAGGTCAGTGGGGAAGCAGCTTCGGCTTCCTGATGGCCTCCATCGGCTCGGCCATCGGCCTGGGCAACCTGTGGGGCTTCCCCTACAAGATGGGAAAAACAGGCGGCTTCGCCTTTCTCATCGTCTACCTGATCCTGACGGTCCTGGTGGGTATGGTCCTCATGCTGGGCGAGTTTGCCCTGGGCCGTAAAACCGGCAAGGGGGCCGGCGGCGCCTATGCCGCCCTGGCCAAAAAGTACTCCTTCATTGGCTACATGGCGGTCATCTCCCCCTTCCTGATCCTGGCCTTCTACACCCTGCTGGGCGGCATGGTCCTGCGGTACTGCCTGGGCTTTTTGGTTCAGATCTTCGGCTTCGACGGTTTCGCCGGCCAGGGCAGCGACTTCTTCGGCTGGCTGCTGTACAGCGACTCCAGCATGCTCCTCTTCCTGGCCCTGTTTATCGTCTGCACCATGGTCATCGTCATGGGCGGCATCAAGGGCGGCATTGAGAAGTTCAGCAAAACGGTCATGCCCGCCCTGGGGGTTATCCTGGTGGTCATCATCGTCTTTGTCGCCCTCCAGCCCGGCGCTGTGGAGGGGTACAAGTTCATGTTCCAGCCCGACTTTTCCCTGTTCACCAAGCCCGGCAGCTTCTTTAACGTGCTGAAAACCGCCGCCGGCCAGATGTTCTTCTCCCTGTCTGTGGGCATGGGCATCAACATCACCTTTGGCTCCTATCTGGACAAGCAGAAGAACCTCCAGAAAAACGCCACCATTGTCCCTCTCTTCGACACCCTCTTCGCCATCCTGGCCGGCATGATGATCATGCCCGCCTGCGCCGCCTTTGGGGTGGACTACGGCCAGGGCCCCGGCTTGCTCTTCGCCTCCATGCAGAACGTCTTCCTGGACGGCATGGGCGGCGCCACCGGTAACATTCTGGGCTTCCTGTTCTACTTCCTGGTCTTCATCGCCGCCGTCACTTCCTCCATCGCTCTGCTGGAGGTCTGCACCGCCTGCATCGTGGACCGGCAGCTGGACAAGGGCAAGGAGCCCCAGCGGAAGAAGATCACCCTGATCTTTGCCGTTCTCATTTTCATCATCGCCATTCCTGTGGCTCTGGACGCCCTGGGCAGCGGCAACGCCACCATCAAGGCCCCCTTCGAGCTGCTGGGTCTCACCCCCGAAAGCCCCGGCTACGCCATGTGGAACGACTGCTGGCTAGACTTCTACGACATGATCACCGAGGGCATCCTCATGCCCCTGGGCGCGCTGTTTATGAGTATCATCTTGGGCTGGATTTTGCCCAAGCTGGTCAAGAACGAGTGCGAGGAAAGCGGTCATCCCTTCAAGGGGTACAAGTATTTCAACTTCTGCTTCCGCATCGTTATCCCCGTGGTTATGGTCATCGTGCTGGGAACCCAGATCCAGTCCTTCTTCTTCTAATCCAAGCACAAGAAACCCGGACGCAAAAGCGTCCGGGTTCTTTCATTTTTCCGGGTGTGCCCCCTCGGCCAGCCGATACTCCCGCAGACGGCGGTAGAACGTCGACTGCCTCAGGCCAGAGCGACCCAAGGCCTCCTGAAAGGTGATCGTTCGCTCCTCCCAGGCCCGCACGATCTTCCCAAAATTCTCCGGGGCCGCCATAACCGGGCGCCCTAAGTGGACCCCTCTGGCTCTGGCAGCAGCGATCCCTTGGGCCTGGCGGGTTCGGATGCTCTCCCGCTCATTCTGCGCCACAAAGGAGAGGATCTGGAGAACCAGATCGGCGATGAAGGTCCCCATCAGATCCTTGCCGCTGCGGGTGTCCAGCAGGGGCATGTCCAAAACACAGATATCCACCCCAAGCTCCTTGGTTAGCAGCCGCCACTGGCGCTGGATCTCCTCATAGTTGCGCCCCAGGCGGTCGATGCTCAGGATGCAGAGCAGGTCCCCTGGCCGGAGCTTCTTCACCAGCCGTTTGTATTGGGGACGTTCAAAGTCCTTGCCCGACTGCTTGTCTAGGTAGATATCCTTTTCCAGCACCTCCGCCCGGGCCATCGCCAGCCGTTGGCGGTCCTCATTTTGGTCTGTGCTGGACACCCGGATGTATCCATATCGTTTTCTTTCCACGCTGCCCTTCCTTTCTGTTTCTATTTATACTATGAAAAAGTAGACACCCACACTTTTGTGAGTGTCTACTTTCATTTTACAGGTGCAGCCCCGGAATAGCAGGTCCGCTGGTTTTTTCTCTGGGTTTTTCCTGTCTTACAGCAGGCCGCCTCGGCCCAATATGGCCGCCACTTCGTCCCGCTTGGCATAGCCCTCAGGATTTTCCCCCGAGGTCAGCCCCTTTTCCCTGGCTCGCTGCCAGTGGCCTTCGGCCTTGCTCCATTCCGGTTCGGGCAGCTTTTTCTGAAACTTCATGGCCTTTTCCACTAGAGCATAGGCTTGGGCCTCTGTCAGGGCCTGGATGATCTCTTCTCCTGTCATGGGTTCCTCCTCCTTTGCTTTCGGCGGGTCAATGACCCAGTAATACTTCACCTGCCGGCAAAACAGGCTGTAATCCCCCCGGGTTCGAGCGGCCTTGGTGGAGGCCGGATCGTTGATGTACACCACGTTCCCGGCGATGCTCCACACCAGCACATAGTGGCCAGAACTGGTCCAGTTTCCCTTGCCCATGCAGGCAATGACCAGGCAGCCTCGGTCCAGAGCGTCCCTCACCTGGGCGTGGCAGGGGCTGCTGGAATTGCCGTAAAGGCTTGTCCAGTTGAGCTGCCGGACAGTAAGGCCATACCGGGCTCCCGCCGGCTGGAAATAACCGTAATAGGTGCCGCTGTAAGGGGCCTTGTATCCGTGGGCCAGGGCCCAGGCGCATTCCGTGGCCGGGGTGACCTGGGGATCTGCCCAGGTGGCCAACACCATAGCCATGGCCGTGGGGCCGCAGCCTGAGGCGCCGATGGTGGTCTTCTCCCCTTTGGCGGAATAGTCCTTCGCCGCCCAGCGGGGATCGGTCTGAAGATAGGATACCGGCTGTGTCATGGGTTTCATTCCTCCTTTCTATTTGCCCTGTTTCTGCCCTCCTTTCTGCTCCAGGGCCTCTACCCTAGGTGAAACACCCCGCCGACGGGGACGTTTTTGTACACCCTCGGCGAAAAAAATTTGACGAAATTCTCTCTCCTTTTTTCCTTTTCGCCAGTTTCACCAAACCTGTCCCGCTCATCGCCTTGACGAATGGGCAGTTTCAGGGTACAATGAAGGCAATTCCCCAGCAGCTGGGTTCTTAAAAGGAGGCGTTCTCCATGCCGCCAAAGGTCATCGGCCCCAAGCGAGCCATTGCCATTGAACTTCTTTTGTTTTTTGCCTACTCTTTTTTCAGCGCCTCTTGGATGGTGGGTTCCATTGTCACCACCGACATGGCCCAGGAGTTTGGCGTCTACACCGTGCCTTCCTCTGTAAACAACGCCATCTCCGCGGCAAAGATTCTGGGTAACTTTGTGGCCGCTTGGATCCTGCTGAAATTAGGTCCTAAGCGGACGGTCTCCCTGTCCTGCCTGCTGATCTGCGCTGTGGTGGTGGGGGCCTTGTCCACCACCTTCCCGCTGTTCATCATCACCCGCTTTCTGCTGGGCTTTGGCGGCGCCATCCTAATGATCTGCATGACCCCCTATGTGGTCTATTGTTTTGAGGAAAAGCAGCACTCCCTCTTCATCGGCATCAACAACGCCGGCCCCAACACAGGGAACCTCATCGCTCTGCTGAGCATTACCCCCGTCCGGGCCTGGCTGGGCTCCTGGCGGAGTGTCATTCTCTTCTATGGCCTCTTCAGTGTGGCCTTCCTGATCCTCTGGCTCATCCTGGGCAAAAGCTACCCCATTGCCGAAACGCCCAAGGAGGAGGCCAAGCCCACAGAGGCCGTCTACCGTTACCGGGACGGCTTAAAGGAGCCCTTCCTCTACCAGTTCCTCTTCACCATGACAGGGCGGCTGGTGCTGTACACAGTGATGCTCTACCTCTTCCCCTTGAACCCAGACTTTACTGTAAACTCTCAGTTTATTTCCCTGATGATCGCCCTAACGGGAATTCCCGGCACCATCATCGGCATTGTATTGGCCAAAAAACTCAAGCGGCAGATCTCCCTCTTCCGCTTTTCTGGTGTGGCGCAGTCCCTCTGCTTCTTTGCCATGGTTCTGATCCCCTCTCCTACTTTGGCCACAGTCTGCGCCATTTTGCTGGGCTTTGTGATTTTTATCTCCACCCCCTCCCTGTTCACCCTTCCCACCCGCCTGCCGGGGGCAACTCCACAAAAGGTGGCCGTAATCCTCACCCTCTATTGGACAGGGGCCTATACACTCCAGATGATTATCTATGCCCTGGTGGTCCACCTGGTCAACCTGGGCGGGGAGCGGAGCTGGTACAACGCCATGCTCTTTACTGCTCTCTACTCCCTCACCTTCCTGGTGGGCACCTTCCTTCTGCCCGACTTTGACCGGCCCAAGAGCCAGAACAAAGAGGCAGACAGCCAAGGGGACCCCTCCGCCCCCTGACCGGCAAAACAAAAAACCGCTCTGACGGGCCATCCGTCGGAGCGGTTTTGTTGTGTTTCAGGTTATGCCTTCCGCCGGCCCGCCCGGTAGGCCAGGGCAACAAAGGCCAGGGTCATGGCGTTGATGACGGAAAAGAGGAGGTAGGCGGGCAGGTAGCCCCCAAAGTGGTCGGCCAAAACACCGGGGATGCTGGCAAAAACCAGGGCGCCGCCGGCATAGATCACCTGGAGCCGCCGGATCACCACAGCATACCGGGCCGGGTCCGCCAGGTCGTTGGCCCACACCGAGGGGCCCATGGTGGCAATGGGATAGCCAACCCCCAGGCAGAGGACATTCACCAGCGCCAACGGCAGGCTCTGCAAAAACGCCAAGCAGCAGAGCAGGTGCCCCACCAGCAGAATCCCTCCAAACAGGAGCGTGGACTTACACCCGCCGATGTGGTCGGTGGTCTCCCCATAGAGGAGCTTTCCCACCGTAATCATCAGCCCGGTGCCGCTGATGAGCAGTGCCACAATGGACGAGTCAAAGCCCGAGGAAGTATACAGCACCGATAGGTGGGAAAACCCAGGGTTCCCCACCGCCCCCATAAAGAGGCTGGCGCAGCCCAAAAAGAGCCAGATATCCTTCCCCATCGCCCGGCCCTTGCCCATCGTCTTAGCCGCAGTGTTTTGCACAGGGCTCTCCTCTGTTTGCCCGCAGGGGAGCAGCCCTTTTTCGGCCGGGTCATTCCGCAGGGCCAGAAAGATCACCGCTGCAAGGCAGAAAATAGCGATCCCCTCAATGCGAAAGGCCACCGACATAGACAGCCCCTCCACCATGGCCGTGGTGATGGGCGGCAGGACAATGGTGGCAATGCCGCTGCCTGAGGCGCAAATGCTCAGGGCCAGCGCCCGGTGCTGGTAAAACCAACGGTTCATAAGAATGGACACAGGAATCATCGAGCCCAGACCATAGCTCACCCCGGACACCGCTGCCCCCACGCAAAATAGTCCGTAGCTCTGGGCCACGCTATACAGCCAAAAGGCCAGGCCTGCGCAGCAGGCGGCAAGCCCTGTTCCCAGCCGCAGGGAGACTTTTCGATAATAGAGCCCAATGACCAGCATCGCCAAAAAGGCCACCAGGCACCGCAGGGTTACCAGGGAAGAGGTCTGGGCGTGGGTCAGCCCCCGCTCCTGCATAATATAGGGCAAGTAGACAGAAAACCCATTGGACACCGTGCCCATGGTCACAAAAAGCAGCAGGGTGCAGGTTACACAGATCACCCAGCCGTAATGGAGCTTTTTCACCGCAGGAATGCCTTCTTTCTCTTTATATTACGGCCTCTCTTCCAGGCGGCGTCCAATTTCCGCCACCGCCAGCTCGTAAAAGGCTTGGTACTCCGCCCCCGTGGGCTCTGATACCCCCAGGTTGACGCACCGGGCGTCGTAGGCCTCCAGCAGTGCGTGCTTGGTTTCCGCCGACTTTCGGTCTGGTTCAAAGAACCACAGCGCGCCGTGGGGCGACCGTTCCCGCTTCTTCCGGCACAAGAGCCACCACAAATCCATTTCCGAGGTGTCGAAGCCAAACCCTAGGGAGTAGACGTCCCCCAAAATAAAATAATCCAGCCAGCTCAAGGCCTGGGTCTCCTGCTGGCCTGGCCATAGGGGGTACCGCTGGGCTGGGGCCCGGTGGGTTAAGTACTCATCGCAGCAAAAAAGGAGATTGCCATAGTAATAATGGCCCAAAATCACCGTGTTGGGCTCCCTCGCCTCTCCATGGATGTGGAACAAGGGGACCCGCCCCCGTTCCAGCGGCAGGTCATAATAGGTGTGGAGCATAAACCCCTTCTCCGGCCGGGGCACCGCCGCCGTGTGGCAGAGGTAGCGCCGGGGATCCTCCAGGAAATCTGGCACCAGGGCGCACTCCACCTCATAAGTAAAGTTGGGGGTAAGGATGCAGTCAAAGGGCAGCGCCAGCAGCTGCCGCAGCTGCCGGGCCAGCCAGGGGTGGACCTCGCACTGGGTCAGCTCCCGTTGCAGGTCCTGGAGGGATACGTCCACATGGTCCCGGCTCAGCAGGACCGCCTGCAGGGGGAAGGGCAGGGACTTCACCTGCTCGGTGGTAAACTCTGTCCGGTTGATCTTCTCCAACAGCCCCGTCCAGGAGGCGCCCCCATAAACCCGGTTGAGCCCATTGCCCAGCAGCAGCACCTTGGGCCGTCGGCGGGAAGAGATGGTGAGGGACATTTGTTTTTGTTTCTGCTCTGCCATAGGCCCTCCTATCCCGGATCAGTGAATGTTATTTCTTTTTTCATTATGCGCTTGCTTTGCGTAAAATGTCAAGATAGGCCTTCGCCAGAGTGGAGACCTTGTCCCCTTCCCCAAAACGCATAGATTGCCCCCAGCCGGAAAACATGATACAATGACACAAACATCCAGGGAGGGACACGGCCATGGCAAACAAACCATCAGGAAAGTTCTGGACCCCAGGGCTGCTCAAAAGCCGGGGCTGGACCAACGAGCTCATTGCACAGCTTCTCCCCAAGCCCCGCTACCGCCGCCTAAATGGCCGCTCAGTTCCCCAATGGCACCGGGACGACGTGCGCGCCGCCGAGGCCACAGAGACCTTCCTGGCCAAGTCCAGGGGCGCTGTCCCGCGGGGACGGGATCTCCAGGCAGCTGCCTCGGCCGCTACCCAGGCAGCCGCCCTTTTGGACGCCGCCTGGCAGGCCGCCCCCAAAGAGGAGGACTGGCCCTGGACACTGGCAGGGTACTATCATCAGGTCATCCTCTCTCACCTGCCCGCCGCCGCCCAGGGGCGAGGGCTGCGTCCGGCCCAGGTTTCGGGATACCTGAATCAATTCCTCTCCCTGGAAACCCGGTGCGATGGCAGCCAGCTTCCCGGGGATTTGACTCGCTTTGTTCAGGCCGGCCTTTGGCTGGGCGATCACCAAGACGCCCCGCTAACCGGCCAGGTTAAGTCCTGCTATCCCCAGGTTCTCCACGCTGCCGCCGGACAGGCCATTCAGGAGTTTACTGCCGCCCAGCCGGAAGCCAATCTCCCCGCCCTGCTGCAAATGAAAGACTTTCCTGTCAACCAGCTGCTCTCCCGCACCCTTGGCTATCTTTACTCCGTCTGCTATGTCCCCCAGGCCATCCGCACCAGCTTAGAGGTCCTCATGGCCCTGAACCCCAAGGACGAATACCCTGAGGCCCGGGCCATGAGGCGCCACTTCATTCTCCACCTGGGGGGCACCAACACCGGCAAGACCTACGCCGGGTTTCAGCGCCTAAAACAGGCCCGCACCGGGGTCTATCTGGCGCCCCTCCGCCTGCTGGCGCTGGAGGCCCAAGAGGTGATGCTAGACGCCGGGGTAGATTGCAGCCTCACCACCGGCGAGGAGGAGGACCGCCGGGAGGAGGACACCCATGTGTCCGCCACCGCAGAAAAACTGGACCTGAAACAGACCTATGAGGTAGCCGTCATTGACGAGTGCCAGATGATCGCCGACCGCCAACGGGGCTATGCCTGGACCCGGGCCATTTTGGGCGTTCAGGCCCCAGAAATCCACCTGTGCGCCGCCCCGGAGGCCAAGGACCTTCTCATCCGCATCATTGAAAGCTGCGGCGACAGCTATGAGGTGGAGCTCCACAAGCGGAAAACGCCCCTGGTGTGCATGAACCACACCGTGGACTACACCCGGGTTCAGCCGGGGGATGCCCTCATCACCTTTTCAAAAGTGGGCGTACTCAGTGTGGCCGAGGACCTGCGCCAGTCGGGGAAGGAACCCGCCATCATTTACGGGGCCCTGCCCTACTCCACCCGCCGCAAGCAGATGGAGGGGTTTCTGGACGGACGCATGGAGTACGTGGTCTCCACCGATGCCATTGGCATGGGGTTGAACCTCCCCATTCGCCGGATTATTTTTATGGACACGGAAAAATTCGACGGGATCGAACGCCGGGAGCTGAAGCCCGAGGAGATCCAACAGATCGCCGGCCGGGCAGGCCGCTATGGAATGTATGACAAGGGTTACGTGGGCGCCACCCAGAATTTAGGGGCCATCCGGGCCGGGCTGACCACCGTGGTCCCGCCCCTGCAGCAGGCAGTGGCCGGCTTCTCCGACCTGGTCCTCATGGTGGACTTTGACCTTTTGGAGGTCCTCACCGAGTGGAACAAGATGCCCACGGTGGAGCCCTATGTCAAGCTGGATATCTCACGGTATATCGCCATCATTTCCAAGCTCCGGGAGCAGGGTTTTGTCCTCACCAAAGAGCAGGAGCTCCGGGCAGCCAACATCCCCTTTGACGAGACCGAGGAGCCCCTCCGGGAGCTGTTTTTCCGCTTCCTTCGCCTTTACCAGCAGGGGGAGTCCATCGAGCAGCCCGGCCTGCCCGAGGACCGTACCCGGACCCTGCCAGAGCTGGAGCTCTACTGCCGGAAGCTGGACCTCTACTTCTCCTTTGCCAAGGCCTTCGGCTGCCCGGTGGATGAGGACGCCCTCTACGACCGCCGGGAAGAGGTGGCGGAGGAAATCAACGAGATCCTCCTCCACCGTCTGAAAAGTAACATCCGGTTCTGCGCCCTCTGCGGCGCCGCCCTTCCCCTCCACCACCACGGCCGCTTGTGTGACGCCTGCTTCCACAAGCAGCGCCAGAAGCCGCGATGGGGCCACAGGAACCACAACCCATAAAAGACCAAGCGCCCCCGCGAAACCCGTCAGTTTCGCGGGGGCGCAAAGCAAGCAAAGGCAAGCGCTCCTTTGGGAAGGATTCCTCTTGACAGCTTTATTATACCTATGTATAATGTTATCGGAACGCATAATCACTGCTCAGAAGAAAGGATGGACTACCATGCCCCAACTCAAACACCTGGGGGACGCGGAGCTGGAGATCATGCAGATCCTCTGGAACACGCAAGCGCCGCAAACTGCCACGCAGATCCACCAACAGCTTTCCGCCCAGCGGACCTGGGCCCTGTCTACCCTGATGACTTCCCTGGCCCGGCTGGGGGACAAGGGCTTTGTCCACTGCGACCGGAGCACCCGCACCAATCTCTATACCCCCCTGATCTCCGCCCAGGCCTACAAGGCCCAGGAGGGCCGATCCTTCTTTCAGCGGCTGTATCAAGGCTCCCTTCCCAGCCTGGTGGCCAGCCTGTATGACAGCCACGCCATTGGCAAGGAGGAGCTGGCGGAGCTCAAGGCTTTTCTTCAAACCTTCGAGGAGGAAGAGCGCCATGGTTAATGCCCTCTTTGTTCCGCTGGCCGTCGTGTCGGCCAGCACCGGGGTGGTGATCGCCGTCCTGCTGCTGCTTACGCCCACCCTGCGCAAGGGCACCTGGGCCAAGTGGCGGTGCCTGGTTTGGGTGCTACTGGCCCTTCGGCTGCTGCTGCCCTTCCAGCTTCCTGCCATCCACGCGCCCTTGGCGGTGAGCCTGCCGGATCAGATCCTGATCACCCAGGCTGAAAACACCCCTTCTCCCGGTCCCGTTCCCGGCGAAGCGTCCCCTGCCCCCCAGCAAAGGCCGGTTTCCGGCCCGCAGTCCCTCTCCCTGCTGGACATTCTCTCCCTGGTCTGGGCCGCCGGAGCCCTGGGCTTTCTGGGCTTTCACCTGGTGGGGCACCTCCGCTTTCGCCGTCGGCTCCTCCGCTGCCAGCAGCGCCAGGAAACGCCCCAGGCAGAGCCCCTGGCGCAGGCTCTGGCCAAAGACCTGGGCCTCCGCCGGCCCATTTCCCTGGTGGTCAGCTGCGCCGCCCCCTCCCCTATGACTCTGGGGTTCTTCCATCCCCTGGTCGTGCTGCCGCCCCGCGCATACAGCCAAGAGGAGCTGACCTTCATCCTTCGCCATGAGCTGGCCCACCGCAAGGGCGGCCACCTGTGGTGCAAGCTCCTGCTTCTGCTGGCCCAAGGGGTCCACTGGTTCAATCCCCTGGTCCACTGGATGGCCCACCAGGCAGAGGCCGACCTGGAGCTGGCCTGTGATGACCAGGTGGTAAAAGACGCCGCCCCGGCCCAGCGCCAAGCCTATGCCCAAACCATTTTGTCCTCCCTGGAGGCCAGCGTCTCCAAGGCCGCCCCTCTCTCCACCCAATTTCAAGGAGGGATCCACACTATGAAAGCACGGTTTCAGAATATTCTCGCCCCCGCGCCCCGGCGTTGGGGACGGGGCCTGCCGGCCCTGGCCCTGCTGGCGGCAGTTCTCATGAGCGGGCTGGTGGCTTGCTCCTCTGGCCTGCAGCTTCACCTGCCAGAAGAGGGCGTCTACACCAAGGATGCGCTGGGCCTGACCTCCCACAAGGTCACCCCCGGTATTCTCCTGCGGAACGCCCAGCTCACCAATTCATTTACCCTCTATTCCCTCGCAGACACGCCCCCTGCCCTGGTGGGAGAGATCCCCCCTTCCCTGCGGGATGCCCGAGATCAGCTCGCCAAGTTCGTCCCTTCCGGCCAGACGTATTCCCTGAAGAAAAATGATGTGGTCCTCATTGTGGGGGAGGTAGGGGACTTTTATCAGGTGATGCTGCCTCCCCTCGACAATTTCGACCTGGAAGGCATCGTGCCCAAATCCGCGGTCAGCCAAGATCCCGCCCAGTTCTCTCAGGCCAACATCGTCTTTGTTCCCGTGGAAGCCGCCTGCTATCCAAACCGCCCGGGGAATGTGGATGCCACCTCTTCCTTCTTTTACAGCGGCTTTGCCACCGTGCTGAGCCGGGAGGGCGGCTGGGTCCAGGTAGAATTCCCCGGTTACGCTCCCGGGTGGGTCCCGGAAAAGCAGGTTTCTTACCTCGATTTCAACCACGACGATATCGAAACCCTTGACCTAAACCAATACACTTGAGGGTCCGCGCCCGTCTTTTCCCAACATACAGACCGTCCCAGCCTCCATAACCGAGACTGGGACGGTTTCCTTTATGCTTCCTCCTCCCCGGCGCCGGCCAGGAGGGATTCCAGCAGCGCCACATAGGCGGTAAATTGTTCCCGCCCATAGGGCAAAAGGCGGTAGGTGGTGTTGGGCCGCCGGCCGATAAACTCCTTCTTGCTGGCGATGTAGCCCGCTTCCTCCAGCTGCTCCAGCTGCTTGCCCAGGTTGCCGGGGGTGGCCCCGGTGAGCTCCTGGAGGGCCCGGAAGTTTTTCGGCCCGGCCAGCAGCCCCGCAATCACTGACAGGCGCAGGCGGGACTGAAAGGCAAAGGGAATTTGGGATAGTTCCATGGGCTCACCCCTCCCCCTGCATCCTCTTAAGGCGCCGGGCCGTCAAAAGCAGCGACACCGGAGGCAGGAGATAGCAAGCCAAGGAAAAGAAAACGGTCAAAAGAATCAGATACCCCGGCGCGTTGGTTCCACTCTGGGCCGCCATCACCATGCTCATCATACCGAGGACCACCGATGCCAGATACAGCGTCAGCACCGTCAGTCCCAGGCGCTGCATGAACCGGTCCTCCAGGTAGACCCCGGTCAGCAGGGGCGGCAGCGCGGGAAACAGCACCGGCGGCAGCAGCTTCAGCAGCGTGCAGGTCTGCCAGGCATCCCACGCTTCGGTGGAGGCCATCCCCTCCGGCTCCGCGAGCCAGGTGCCCACCGCCGTCAAAGCGAACAAGCACAGGTACAGCACCAGCAGCGTCTGCCACAGGCCCAAAATCCGCCTTCCCTGCTCTGACAGCTCCCCTGAGGTTTTCTTTCTCTGCCAAAGAATACACTGCACCACCAAAAAGGCCCACAGGAAAACACGAATCCACTGGCAAAGATCCACCCCAGAGTAGAGGACCGTGCCTCCCAACCGGTTCAGAACAGGGAAGAGGTAGCAAAGCAGATCTCCCCCCTCAAGATACAGCAGGATCAGCACACACACCAGCCACACCAGGCCCAGCCGCCGGAACAGGGGCGCAAGCCCCCGCAGGGAGGAGGTGGTCTGGTCCAGCACCCCTCGGATCACCCGCAGGTCCTCCATGGCAGATCGTTTGTTGGTCTCGTTCATGGTTCTCTCTCCTTTCTCAGCAGAATTCTCTTCCCAGCCACCCGGCCGTCGCCAGCAGGCTCACCGGGGCGGCCAGGTACTTCAGGAAGGGATACACCAGGTTTGCATACAGCAGGTAGCCGGGCAGCTCCCCGGTCCCCTGGCCCAAGTAGGCAACCGCCATCCCCAGATACCCCACATACAGCAATAAAAGCACCAGGCCCAGGGCCGTCAGACACCGGTCCTTTCCACGAATCCCCGTCAGCAACAGGGGCAGCACCGGAACAAGCAGGGGCAGCAGGTTCCGCAGCCATAGGCAAAGGGACACCAGGAACCCATCACTCTGCCCACCGGCCACCTGGGGGATGACATAGGGCACGGGGCTCCCTACCCAAATCCCAACGGCGGTCAGGGCATAGAGCAGGCAGAAGATCACAATCGAGACTTGCCACCCGTTCAGCAGCTTTCTGTCCCGTCCATCCAGGTCCCCCGCCTGCTTCCTCCGCTGCCACAGGACACACTGCACCACCAGGAAGCACCCCAGGAACAGCTTCACACCGCTGCACACCAGGATATCTGCCTCTCCCAACAGGCCAAAGACGGGATAGAGGTTGGGATACAGGAAAGACCACAGGTCTCCCCCCTCTCCATAGAGCAGCACCAAGGCACACACCAGCCACACCAGGCCCACCCGCCGGAGCAGGGACCCTGGGCTTCGAAAGGATGGGGCTGTCTGGTCCCGCTCTCTGCCAACCAGCAGCAGGTCATTCATGGCGATAGGGTTTCTGATTCGCTTTTCTTCCATGATAATTCTCCTTTCAAGATTACTCTATAAAATAGAGTATATGAAAAGTCTCCTTTTGTCAAGGAAAACCCGGCAGAAATTTCTTCTGCCGGGTTTTCTTTCACAGCTTTTCTTCCAACTGCGCGTGGTTTTCACAAGCCTTCGTATCATAATTCTTCTTCAGAGTGCTCAGATACAAGCAGTGCCCACAAAACACCCGGACAAATCGCCCTTTCATCTTTGCGTAGTGCTGGCAGAAATGCTTGCAGCTTCCACAGGTCATTTCGTTTATTTCTCTCACCTCGCCCACACTATAGAGTTTATAACTCTAAAATGAGATAGAGTTTTATCCTCTGTGCTATCCTTTTTTTGAGGTGATTCCATGCACTACACCAAACGAATCCGCCAGCTGCGGGAGCTCCGATTTCTCTCTCAAAAGGAAGTTGCCGCCCTGCTCAACGTTGGGCAAAAAACCTACTCCGATTACGAGCTGGGAAAAACGCGTATCCCACTGGACAGCATCATCCTCCTGGCAAAAACTTATAATGTCAGCATGGATTATATCTGCGGCGTATCCGATGTTCTTCTCCCTTTCCCAAGGCATAGCATGCTTCCATAAAAAACCCGGCAGGCGTTTCCTGCCGGGTTTTCGTTTGGTTCTCTTATAAGCTGTCCAAATACTCCTCCACGTCAAATGCCCTTACCTTTTCATCCTTCCGCAGATACAGGGGATGGTGGGGGTGGCCTTTTTTCGAGCGTTTTCCGGCGCACAGCCACTGGGCGCCGTACTCCGCCCCGATGGCGGTCATATCCCGGACGCAGTCCCGCAGATAGGGCCGTTTTTCAATGATGGTCCCCCAGGCCGCCCAAATGGCGGGGGCGAAGCCCTCCCCTACCTGGGAGAGGACATAGCGAAAGGCTGCCATGTTCTCCCGATGGAGGGCCTGGTTGCACTGGAGGTCCATGTCCTCCGGCCGGGTGGCCCGCTGGGCGTAGACGTTGAACATGAGAAAGCTGTCGTAGCCATTCCCCGCCGCGATGCGCTCCACGGACTTCAGGGTATTGTCCAGATCCTCTGGGGCAGCGGTGGAGGGGTTGATGCCGATGCAGATGAGGGGGTTCTTCCCCCGGGTCCCCAGCAGGTACCGGTAGTCGGCATAGTGGTCAGGAATGTACAGCCATTTTTCCCGGTCGAAGTCCCACTGGGTGGGCACCAGGGCTTGCTCAAAGGTCAGTATTTCCAGCTCCTGGGTCTGGCAGGTGGGAATGTGCATAAAATCCTCCCTCTCTCTGTCTTTTTTCGGCGGAAGTCTTGCCTTTTCGGTCGATTTCTTCTATGATAGACGCGGTTTACTGGCATCATCATAGCACAAAATAAAAAGTCTGTCGAGGCGTCCCGGTTTGGGGCGTCTCTTGGTCTCTCCCACTGGGGGAAGCAACCTTGGAAAGGAGGGTTTTCCGTGGCCCATGCCCCTAAAAATTTGGATCTGACCCAGGGTGTCATCTGGAAGCAGCTGCTGCTCTTTCTGCTCCCCATTGCTGCGGGAACCCTCTTTCAGCAGCTCTACGCCACGGTGGACGCCGTCATTGTGGGCCAGTTTGTGGGCTCTGATGCTCTGGCTGCGGTGGGAGGCTCCGCTGCCGTCATCATTCAGCTGGTGGTGGGGGTTTTTACCGGCTTGTCCTCCGGGGCCACCGTGGTCATTTCTCACGGTTACGGCGCCGAGGACCAAGAAAAACTCACCCGAGCGGTTCACTCTGCCATTGCCTTCAGCCTCTTGGCCGGGGCCTGTATCACTGCGCTGGGGATTCTTTTGGCGCCCCACGCCCTGGCCTGGACGAAGAATCCTCTGGAAATCATGGCCGATGCCACCCGATACCTCCGTCTGTACTTTTTGGGCACCATCCCCATGCTCCTGTTCAACATGGGCTCGGGCATTCTCCGGGCCGTGGGGGACTCCCGCCGGCCCCTGTACTATCTGGTGGTCTGCTGCCTGCTGAATATTATTCTGGATCTGCTGCTCGTTGCCGGCCTCCACACGGGGGTGGCTGGAGCCGCCATTGCCACTGCTCTGGCCAATTTGGTCAGCGCCCTGTTGGTGCTGGGGCAGCTAACCCGGGCCAAAGAGGCCTATCGACTCCGCCCCCAGCAGATCCGGATCCATCGGGCTACCCTGCTGCATATTCTGGGCATTGGGGTCCCCGCTGCCATTGAGAGCTCGATGTATGCCCTGTCCAACCTTCTCATCCAAGTTCCCATCAACAACCTGGGCACCGACGCTGTGGCCGCCTGGTCAGCCACCGGGAAAGTAGACGGCATTTACTGGTCCCTCATCATCTCCTTCGGGGTAGCGATCATGGCCTTTGTGGGGCAGAACTATGGAGCGGGAAAATACGACCGAATGAAGGAAAGCGTTCGGGTCTGCCTAAAAATCGCCCTGGTGATGACGGTGGTGCTCTCCGTGCTCCTGCTGGTTTTTGCCCGGTACTGTTTCCGTATCTTTACCGATAACCCCCTGGTGATCCACTACGCCATCCAGATCGTCACCTATTTCGTCCCCTTCTACTTTCTTTGGACCTTAATCGAGGTCATTGCCAACGCCCTCCGGGGCGCCGGCGACGCCCTGGTTCCCATGCTCATCAGCGTGGGTGGGATCTGTGGTCTGCGGATCCTGTGGGTGCTTTTTGTGGTCCCCCACTGGAGCACCCTGCTTGGAATTTCCATTTGCTATCCCATCTCCTGGTTCCTCACCGCCGCCATTCTGCTGCTGCATTATAAAAGAGGCCGCTGGCTAAAGCCCTCGCCACCGGCGTCCTGAGGCGCACCAGCTTCCCTTTTGGAAGAATTTATGGTAATATGAAAAAAATTTATGGCAGAGGGAGGAGACACAGCATGTCATCTAAACCCCGCAGGGCCCTGGAGCCCACCGTCCGATACACTGCCCTTCAGGGGAGCTATTGGGCCTGCTATTGCTGCATCATTACCTTCTCTAGTGTCTACCTGCTGGCCAGAGGGTTTACCAACTCTCAGATTGGCATTTTAATCGGCATAGCGGGGGTTTTGTCGGCTGCGCTCCAACCCATGGTTTCCCGGGCAGCGGATAGGCTCAAGCGCATGAGTTTGCGGCAGTTCTGCGCCTTGCTGGTGCTGACCCAGCTGATCTCCAGCGCGCTGCTCCTGCTTTTGTCCGGGCGGGTCAGCCAGGCGGTGCTGTATGGGCTGCTGCTCATTCTGATTCAGCTGCTTATGCCTCTTTGCTCCGCCTTGGGCATGGCCTGCATTAACCAGGGCTTTCCGCTCAACTTTGGGGTGGCCCGGGGGGCGGGCTCCATTGCCTTTGGCGTCTTCTCTGCCCTGTGTGGGCGGCTGGTCCTTTGGTTTGGGGAGATCTCCATTCCCCTTTCTCTGACGGTGCTAAACCTGCTGTTTCTGCTGTCGGTCCTCCTCTTCCGGTTTCAGGGGGACACCCCCGTCCATCCAGATCCCCGCCCCTCTGCCAAGGCCCCAAGAAAACCCTTTCTTCTGCGCTACCGCCATGTGGTGTGGGTGCTGGTGGCCTCAGGGTGCCTCTTTATCAGCCACAATTTGCTCAACGTCTTCGCCTTTCAGATCGTCCAGCCCCTGGGGGGCGGCAGCCGGGAGATGGGCTCCATGCTTTTCTTCCAATCTTTTCTGGAGCTGCCGGTGATGTTCCTCTTTTCCTGGATGCTGAAAAAGGCGAGCAGCCGAACCTGGGTGCGGTTATCGGGCATTGGGTTTTTCCTCCATGCCCTGGGTGCCTGGCTGGCCCCCAACATGGGGGTGATGTACGCCGCGCAGGTTTTTGAAATGAATGGATACGCCCTCTTCTCCCTGTCCTCTATTTACTTTGTCAATGACACCGTGGACGAAAGTCAGCGGGTCCAGGGCCAGGCCTGGTTCACCATGTGCACCACCCTGGGCAGCGTGCTGGCCAGCTTTACGGGGGGATTTTTGCTGGATTGGGCAGGTGCCTCGGTGCTGCTGGCCTTTGCCACCCTCTGCGGCGGGATTGGCATGGTCCTCATGTGGATCCTGCTGGGGAAGCGCGCCCGAACCATGACAATCCTGTAAGGGCCGAAAAATTTTCCCTCCCTCTTGACAACCTTCCCAAGTTTTCTTATACTTGTTTTTAATGTAGAAACAGCAAGGATGGGAAGGAGTACGCGGCAGCGTGGGGCCCAGAGAAGAGACGGATGGTGCAAGTCTCTCCCCCGCCCGCGGAAGGTCGTCCCGGAGCTGCCTGCCGGAAGGAAGCAGTACGGCAGGCCGGTGTCCCCCGTTACGGGAAAATGAGCGCGGGCAGGGAATCCCCTTGCTCGAATTCAGGTGGTACCGCGGAAATGTTTCGCCCTGAGTCCCCACTGGGACCAGGGTGTTTTTTGTTCCTATTTTTGGAAAGAGGAGGTATTTTATGACGGAATCCCTATATCCCTTTGTCAACCACACCACCTACGACGTAAAAGCCCTCGCAGCCCTGAACAACCTGGCCGAGTCCAGCGTCCGAAAGGACAAGTCCCGCCGGACCAAAGTGCTGTGCTGGCTTCTGGGCGTCCTGGGCCTGGTGGCCGGCGCTTACTGCTACCCTCACCAGAGCCTGGTGGGCAGCCTGCTGCTGCTATACGGGGTGATTTTGCTGCTGGTGGCCATCTCCTGGAAGTCCTTCCAGCTGCGCTCCTCCCAGCGGCAGCTCCAGCGGGGCATGCGGGAGTGCACTTACGAGTTTGACGAGGACGAGATCATCTGCAACACTGAGGCCGGCATCCAGCGCTATGCCTATGACCAGACCTATGCCGTGGTGTCCAACGCCGATTGGTACGCCATCTTTTTCGATCTGAGCCACGGCATCATCATTGACAAAAAGGGCTTCACCGTGGGTGACGCCATGTCCTTTAAGGCCTTCATCGGCCAGCATACCCAGCTGCCCATCCAGGAGTTTTAACCCTAAATTTTGTTCCGCCGCCTGCAGGCGGCGGAAGTCTGCGACGCTATCTTAGGAGGAACGAGAATCGTATGAGAAAAGAATTACCCAAGGTCTATGAGCCCCAGGAGGTTGAGGGCCGGATTTATCAGCAGTGGGAGGAAAACAAGTGCTTCGCCGGCATCCGGGATGCCAAGAAGAAGCCCTACACCATCGTCATGCCCCCACCCAACGTCACCGGCCAGCTCCACATGGGCCACGCCATGGACTGCACCCTGCAGGATATCCTCATCCGCTTTAAGCGCATGCAGGGCTACGCCGCCCTGTGGGTCCCCGGCACCGACCACGCCGGCATCGCCACCCAGATTAAGGTGGAGGAGGAGCTGCGGGTCAAGGAAGGCCTCACCCGCTACGACCTGGGCCGGGAAAAGTTCCTGGACCGGGTGTGGGACTGGAAGAACACCTACGGCAACCGTATCGTGGCCCAGCAGAAAAAGATGGGCGCCTCCTGCGACTGGGACCGGGCCCGGTTCACCATGGACGAGGGCTGCTCCAAGGCCGTCCGGGAGACCTTCTGCGAGCTGTATGAAAAGGGCCTCATCTATAAGGGCAGCCGCATCATCAACTGGTGCCCCAACTGCGTCACCGCTCTGTCCGACGCCGAGGTGGAGTACGTGGACAAGCCCGGCCACCTGTGGCACATGCGCTATCCCCTGGCCGACGGCTCCGGCTACCTGGTGGTGGCAACCACCCGGCCTGAGACCATGATGGGCGACACCGGCGTCGCCGTCCACCCCGACGACGAGCGGTACAAGCACCTGGTGGGCAAGACCTGCATCCTGCCCCTGATGAACCGGGAGATCCCCATCGTGGCCGACGAGTACGTGGAAATGGACTTCGGCACCGGCTGCGTGAAGATGACCCCCGCCCACGACCCCAACGACTTTGAGGTGGGCCTGCGCCACAACCTGGACACCATCCGGGTGCTGGATGACAACGGCGTGGTCAACGCCAACGGCGGCAAGTATGAGGGCATGGACCGCTACGAGTGCCGCAAGGCCGTGGTGGCCGACCTGAAGGAGCTGGGCCTGCTGGAAAAGGAAGAGAAGTACGACCACAACGTGGGCACCTGCTACCGCTGCCACAACGACGTGGAGCCCATCATCTCCGCCCAGTGGTTCGTGAAAATGGCCCCCCTGGCTAAGGAAGCCATCCGGGTGGTCCAGGAGGGGGAGACCAAGTTCGTCCCCGACCGCTTCTCCAAGACCTATCTCAACTGGATGGAAAACGTCCACGACTGGTGCATCTCCCGTCAGCTGTGGTGGGGCCACCAGATCCCCGTGTGGTACTGCGACGACTGCGGCCACATGACCGTCTCCCGCACCGACGCG